>JAKQPY010000154.1:0-75940 GCA_029564465.1 Bacteroidota bacterium
TGCGATCTGGCAGGCTATAACTCACACAAATTCGATATCCCCTTGCTGGCCGAGGAGTTTTTGAGGGCAGATATGGACGTTGACCTACGCAAACACCGTTTTGTGGATGCGCAGGTTATTTTCATGAAAAAGGAGCCGCGAACGTTGACCGCAGCCTATAAATTTTACTGCAACAGAAGTCACGACAATGCCCATTCGGCTGGCGACGACACCATCGCCACCTACGAAGTATTGAAAGGCCAGCTCGATATGTATGAAGACCTGCCCAACGACATCGAAAAGCTTGCAGAATTTTCGTCGTATGGCAACACCGCCGATTTTGCCGGAAGACTTGTGTATGACGATAACAACGAGATTGTCGTAAATTTTGGCAAATATAAGGGGATGAAGTTGTACGATGTTTTCAGGAAAGACCCCTCCTATTATTCGTGGGTGCAGCAAGGCGATTTTCCGCTTTTTACCAAGAAAGTTTTTACCGAGGCTTACCTGAGTTTTAAATCATCACAAAAATAAATTTATCGGATGAAAATACTTTGCATCGGGCGGAACTACCGCGACCATATCAGCGAAATGAAATCGGCACTTCCCACAAAACCGGTATTTTTTCTCAAAGCCGATTCATGCATTCTCAACCGCAACCGCCCGTTCTTCATTCCAACGTTCAGCAGCGATATACACTACGAGGCTGAAATTGTTCTGCGCATTGCTAAAGTGGGCAAATGCATCGAAACCCGGTTTGCACACCGCTACTACGATGCCATTGCATTGGGAATTGACTTCACTGCCCGTGATATTCAGGCCGATTGCAAAAAAAACGGATTGCCCTGGACTGAAGCAAAATCCTTCGATGGGTCAGCGTGTATGAGTGGTTTTTATCCCCTGTCAGATTTCGGAGATATTCACCGGCTCGATTTTTCGCTGTATAAGAACGATATTCCCGTACAAAAAGGCAACACGGCCGACATGATTTTCGGTTTCAACGAGATTATTTCGCATGTATCGCAGTACATGACATTAAAAACCGGAGATTATATTTACACAGGAACGCCTTCGGGCGTGGGAAACGTGAATATAGGAGACCGTTTAAGGGGTTATCTGGGCAACAAATCCGAACCCGTTCTCGACATGAAAATCAAATAAGATAATCCTACCGGATTATAATTCGCAGAATTCGGAATACACCATTTCCATTTTTTATTATATTTGTCTGACAGGGATTATTGATTTCATCAATCGCATACCGTACCATGAAATGTGCTATTGCTGTCAAATATTTCGATGATACAACCAGAAAAGCTGACAATGGTCAAATGTTCTGCATGTCTTACTGCATTTGCGATGCAATAATTATAATTCCTGGAAAAGCACCCCCAAACACACCTAATAAAACCCATCGTTTATGAAAAAATGGTTTATCGTTCTGATACTGGCACTTGCAATTTCGTTTGCAGGTTTTGCGCAAGACTATATGATTTTTTTTCAGGGTGGTATGGAGTCGCAGATGGTCGATAGTGTAGCGGTAAAAAATCTGGCCAATGGTGCCGAAGTAAAAATCGGAGGCAGCGATGTAGTACATCTGTTACCGGAGGCACAAATCAGGGCGCTATCGTTACCCTGTGGCAGTATTACTGTATATCCGAATCCGCTGGTTTCATCATGTCAGGTACTATTCACTACAGGTTTGGCCGGAAATGTAACAATACGTTTATTTGATATCAGCGGGAAATGCGTAATGTCGGAAGTGCAAACCTTACAAACCGGGTTACACCGTTTCGAAATTGACGGCATCGAGGCCGGGGTGTATTCGCTGATGGTGATGTCGGGGGAACTTAGCTACCATGCAAAGCTCGTTTCCACAGGAAGCGGGTTATTAAGCCCGTCGATAGAATACAAAGGCTGCGAAGACATTCCGGCTGACGAAGCCATGATTTATCAGACGAAAGATGTATCACTGTTTCCCTATTCTTACGGAGATGTATTGCTGTTCACCGCCGAATCGGGCATGGGTCACACCACAATCAGCACACTGGTACATACACCAACCGACACCCTGACAGGAATACACGAAACGACAATTCAGTTCGACTTTATTACCTGCACCGATATCAGTAATCAATCCTATCCGATTGTAAAAATCGGTACACAATACTGGATGGCAGAAAACCTGAACACGGCACAATATTCCGATACTTCACTGATAACTGAAATTCAGGATATAAGCGCCTGGATAGAAACCAACACCGGGGCATGGTGCTACTTCGACAACCTCGAAGCCAATGGCGGAAAATTCGGAAAACTCTACAACTGGTATGCTGCAGGAAACGTCCGCAATATCTGTCCGCAAGGGTGGAAGCTTCCCACCGATGAGGATTGGGGTATTTTGGAAATGTATCTCGGACTCAGCGTATCAGAGAGCGACTCTACCGGATGGCGGGGCGACAAAGAAGGCTGCTTTCTGAAAGATGCAGGCACTGGCGAATGGCAGAGTCAAAGCGGAACCGACATTAACCTTACCGGATTTTCGGCACTGCCCGCCGGAATGCGTAACTTTACCGGCAACTTTTTCTACGACGGGCAAAATGCCACCTGGTGGACTGCCAGCGAAAGCCACAGCCTGAACGCCTGGAGTAGGGCGCTTTCGTACGAATCGTGTGCGATATACCGGCACGATGGCCGCAAAATTATGGGTATGTCGGTGCGATGCATTAAAGAGGCGGGTGAATCACTACCGGTGGTTACCACTGATGCCGCAAGCCACATTCTGATGAATTCGTTCGAAATTGGCGGTGAAGTAGTTTCCGACAATGGAAGTCCGGTTAGCGCACGGGGCGTAGTGTTTGGATACAGCCCCGAACCGGCATTGGACAATTGCTTGGGCTTTACCGAAGATGGCAGTGGTACAGGAATTTTTTCGAGTGTCGTCGAAGGACTTGAACCCGACTCGCTGGTTTACGTGAGGGCTTACGCAACCAATTCGGAGGGTACTGCCTATGGCGATGAGGTACAGGTTACCACACTGGCGGCCTTGTTTACCGAAGGTGCCGGGGTTTATGATTTTGATGGTAATTTTTACCGCAGCATTATTGTCAACGGGACCGAGTGGACAGCCGCCAACCTGAAAACTTCGACATACAGTACGGGCCTCGCAATACAAAAAATTACCGATAACACCTCATGGACAGGTGCAATCGACGGAGCGTACTGCTGGTACAACAACGACTCGACATTGTTTAACGAAAACTATGGAAAGTTGTATAACTGGTTTGCCGTCGAAAGCGGAGACTTATGCCCAACCGGCTGGCATGTTCCCACCAACGATGAATGGCTGTTGCTGATTGAATTTTTGGGTGGCGATGCTGTTGCGGGTGGTAAAATGAAAGACACCGACCCCGAAATGTATTGGTATCCCGAAAATACGGGTGCTACCAACACCGGGGGTCTTGGGCTCCGTGCATCAGGTATGCGCGATTATTCAAATGGAGGATACAACCACTACGGCATGTACTCCCACGTGTGGACTGCCACCGAAGTTTCGGCCAACAATGCCTATATGAAGCGTGTTGCAGCCCTTGATGAAGCCGTTACAGGATGGATACCCGATAAAAAACACGGCGGAGCGGTGCGTTGTGTAAAAGACCCTACCGGTTCTCCGGTGGTTAGCACACTGCCCGTTACGTATATTACGGCAACAACAGCCAAATCGGGAGGAAACATCACCGAAACCGGTGGTTGGGCAATTATTGAACGTGGCATGATCTGGAGTGCTTCTCCAAACGTCAGTTTCTTGAATTATTACGGACTGACACAAGATGGTAGCGGAACCGGTATCTACAACAGTAACATGACAGGTCTAATCGAAAATACCACATATTATTGCCGTGCGTACGTGACCACCACTCAGGAAACAGTTTTTGGCGATGAATTGTCGTTTACAACAGGTTCGCTGCTGTTCACTCCCGGAGCCGGGATGTACGATATGGAAGGAAATTTCTATCAGACTGTCGTTGTAGGCACACAGGAATGGGCAACAGCCAGCTTGCGCACCGCCTATTATAATGATGGTACACCGATACAGAAAATTACAGATGCCGGTCAATGGAGTACAACAACCGATGGGGCCTATTGTTGGTACGATTCCGATTCAACAAGCTATGATCTTGAATACGGAAAACTGTATAACTGGGCAGCCGTTTCGAGCAACAAGCTTTGCCCGGGCGGATGGCATGTACCCGACAAATCGGAATGGGCAACACTGATAACTGCTGCCGGCGGTGAAACACTCGCCGGAGGCTTTCTCAAATCGACCGAAACCATCCAGACAGGAACGGGTTTGTGGCAGGAACCCAACACAGGCGCCAATAACGAAACCGGATTTACCGGCGACCCGGGTGGTTACCGTTACTTTGATGGTTCGTTTGGTGGTGTCGGAGAATGGGGATGCTGGTGGGGAGCAACCAGCTATAATGCCGACAGTGCATGGTACATGGCCTTGGGATACAATGTTGAAAATGCATTTCTTCTGGCGGATTACAACGAAAACGGTTTTTCGGTGCGATGCATAAAAGATTTGGGATCAACTGCCGTTATTACTACTTCTCCGGTCACCAATATTACCATGACAACAGCCATTTCGGGCGGTGAAATAACCGACGACGGAGGTTCAACCATTATCAGCCGTGGTGTGGTATGGAGCACAATGCAGAATCCAAGCACCGTTAACAACGAGGGCATGACCAACGATGGTACAGGATCCGGCGTATTCACCAGCAATTTAACAAGCCTCAGCCCGGGAACAAGCTATTACATCAGGGCCTATGCCAGCAATGCTTTTGGAACTTCCTACGGTGACGAACTGAGTTTCTCGACCCCAATGATGCTTTACACACCCGGTAGCGGGGTTGTTGATTACGATGGAAATCCATACAACACCATCATTTTAAATGGGAAGGAGTTCATGGCAGAAAATTTAAGTACATCCACTTTCAGGGATGGAAGTGCATTACTTGAAGTTACCGATAACGCCTCCTGGACAAGCATGCAGCAGATGGGGGCATATTGCTACTACAACAACGATCAGGCGACTTATGGTCAATATGGAAAACTCTATAATTTTGCTGCAGCCGGCGATTGGAGAATTTGTCCGGCAGGCTGGCATATTCCTACTGATGATGAGTTTAAACTGCTTGAAGAGTTTTTGGGTGTCGAATCGGGACAGACCTCTTTCACCGGATGGCGTGGATTATATGCCGGGGGCAAGCTCAAAGAAGAAGGTCTGAGCCATTGGGCTGATCCTAACCTCGATGCCGACAATAGTTCAGGATTTACTGCCTTACCGGGTGGTTACCGGAGCTACGATGGTACATTCAGCGATATTGGTCTCGGGTTCTATATGTGGACCGCCACCGAAAGCAGTACCTATGTATCGTGGATGCGGGCATTGTCGTACGATAAAAACATGATTTACCGCTCGACCGACGAAAAGACCAGTGGTTATTCGATTCGCTGCGTAAAGAACGAGGTTATACTTGCTACGGTTCTCACCTATGAACCTCAGAACATTACGATAAACGCTGCCACTTCGGGTGGATTTATTGAAAATGATGGCGGTGCCGCCGCAGTGGTTTGTGGCGTAGTCTGGAGTACTTCCACCGGCCCAACCGTCGAATTCAACGAGGGGCTTACCACCGACATCCCTGATGCCGGAGAATTTGTAAGCTACCTAACGGGACTTACTTCACAAACCACATATTACGTAAGAGCTTACGCCACCAATGAAGCAGGAACAAGCTACGGGGATGAATTTGAGTTCAGTACGCCGGCTCCATTTGTATGTGGCGATAACATCACTTTTTATTATAATGGTGCTGATGTAACTTACGGTACCGTTTCGTTTGCCGGAAGGTGCTGGCTCGACAGAGACCTGGGAGCAACTCAGGTGGCGATTACTGAAGCCGATGCCAATGCCTACGGTGATTTATTTCAATGGGGGCGCGAAGACGACGGACATCAGCTGCGCACCAGTGGAACTACCGAAACGCTGGCTCCGGCACAAACCCAACCCGGGCACAATCTGTATATTTACAATCCCGGTGATTATTACGACTGGAACGAGGATGAAAACTGGATTACCCGATGGACCGATGGTACGGGTACACCCACTGCTGCAGACCCTTGTCCCGACGGATGGCATGTGCCGGCTGTCGAAGACTGGCAAAATGCCATTACCACAGGTGGATGGACCTCAATAATTGATGCATTTGCTTCACCCCTCAAACTGGTTCTGGGAGGTGACCGGAGTGGATTTAAAGGCGTTTTTAACGAAGGAATGTCGGGAACCTACTGGACAGGAGCAGGATCGGCAGGCGGCTTAGGTACTGCTTATTACATGAGTGCAGGCAGCATCAGCCAGACTTCGATGGAGTTCCCCTACGGGTTCGCCATTCGTTGCATTAAAACTGAATAATAATATGGTAAGAATAGTGTTAACTGAAAAAAACTTAGTATGAGAATAAAATTTTTAAGCGGATTAATCATTCTATTAGGAATGACTTGTACAGAGATATATTCACAGGATAATACTCCTGCAAATAATCAAAAAACCAGACTTTTTGATGTCAGTATAAGCCTGGGCGTCTGGCCCGGAGGTGAAAAGCTTTCAAGTATTGATGATTTCAGAGTACTGGCTCCCGAAAGCACCATATTCAATCAGCCTGGTCTGGATGAATATATTCAGGGAGAATACTATAACGACAACAGTAGTTTCTTTGCTGCACAAATCGGCATTCAACCGTTCAATAAAAAAAAGAATCGCTATGGCAACGCCGTTCTCCGTTTCGGTGTTAGTTTCAGCGAAAGCACCCTGCTCAGCCAGTCGCTGAAAAACGAAATCCGCATTTGTTTCGACACGCTGGATTCCGAAAGCAGCGGTGAACTGTTTTTTATCGACTCAATATTTCAGACTTCAATAACGAGCAATTATACTCATCAGCAGCTCGGATTGAACGCATCGTTATTATTCAGCACCGATAACGAAGCGCGCTGGTCGTTGTTTGGAGGCGCAGCGGTAAATGTGAATGTGGCTATCGATGCCAATACCTATATAAGTCAGGTAAACAGTAGTGTTGTGGTTGCTACCTGGCCCGAAACGAACACTTCATATTTACTGAGTCGCTCGCCCGAAAGCAGTACAATTGACGAAAGATTCCGGAACAAACCGGATTACACTGTCGCCCTGTGCATACCTTTTGGCATTGATTTCAGGATGGGGAATAAATCGGACTTTCTGAACCGCATGCATTTATTTATCGAAATGAGGCCGGGTATTCAAACATTAATAATACCGGGTTTAAAACCAGTAACCCAGGGATATTTTCAGCAGTATTTCGGTGTGCGGGTGAGAATCTGATACGATTAGCGGAACTTTTCGTTCATAATTTTCTGCAAGGCATATAATTCATCGCGCAGCGTTGCAGCAGCAATGAAGTCGAGTTTTGCAGCCGCATCTTCCATTTTCTTCTTGGTGTTTTTAATCGATTTTTCCAGGGCCGGTTTATCCATATATTGAATCACGGGATCAGCAGCCAGATCGGGTGTGGATGATTCGCGGTAATATAATGGCTGCGCTCCATCAACCGATATACCTGCCAGGGCCGAATCGGTGGGCTTCACAATTGATTGTGGTGTAATACCATGTTCCGTATTGTATTTAATCTGCTTTTCGCGCCGGCGGTTGGTCTCGTTAATGGTTCGCTGCATCGAATCGGTCAGCTTGTCGGCATACATAATTACTTTACCGTTAACATTACGGGCAGCCCTTCCGGCAGTTTGAGTCAGCGAACGTGTGTTACGTAAAAAACCTTCTTTATCGGCATCGAGAATGGCGACCAGCGAAACTTCGGGCAGGTCTAATCCTTCGCGCAACAGGTTCACACCGACCAGCACGTCGAACAGACCTTTACGGAGGTCTTCGAGAATGGTAACCCTGTCAAGGGTATCCACATCGGAATGAATGTAGCGGCAACGCACCTCATATTTGGTCAGAAACTTTGTCAATTCCTCAGCCATACGTTTCGTCAATGTGGTTACCAAGACGCGCTCTTCCTTGTCGGTGCATTTTTTAATTTCGTTCATCAAATCATCAATCTGATTCAAACTGGGGCGAACCGAAATTTCGGGGTCGAGCAAACCGGTGGGCCGGATGAGTTGCTCGGTTATTATACCTTCGGCTTTTGCCAGTTCGTAATCCTGCGGGGTGGCACTTACATAGATAGCCTGACCAATCAATCCTTCGAATTCGTCAAATTTCAGAGGCCGGTTATCGAGAGCCGAAGGAAGCCGGAATCCATACGACACCAGATTCTCTTTACGCGACCTGTCACCTCCGTACATGGCACGTACCTGAGGAATGGTAACATGGCTTTCGTCGATAACCATGATAAAATCATCCGGAAAATAATCGAGAAGACAAAACGGGCGCTTCCCTGTTTCCCGACCATCAAAGTAACGTGAGTAGTTTTCGATTCCACTGCAGTGACCCAGTTCCCGGATCATTTCGAGGTCGTAGTTAACCCTTTCGTACAAGCGGCGGGCTTCCTGATGCTTTCCGATTTTTTTAAAATAATCGACTTGCAGCATAAGGTCATCCTGAATATTAACAATGGCTTCCTGAATTCTGGCCTTGGTAGTTACAAAAATATTGGCCGGAAAAATAACAGCATGTTGCAGATTTTCAATAATATGTCCATTGTATGGATCGATCGATGCAATGGCTTCGATTTCCTCGTCAAAAAACTCAAACTTCAGCGCAGTGTCCTGATATGCCGGAAAAACATCTACCGTATCGCCACGCACCCTGAAGCTTCCGCGAACAAAATCTATTTCGGACCTGAAATACAAACTATCAACCAGGTGACGCAAAAAACGATCCCGGCCAATCACTTCTCCTTTGGTGATTCTGATGGTATTCGAATAAAAATCTTCAGGGTTGCCAATACCATAAATACATGACACCGACGATACAACAATAACATCTTTACGCCCCGATAGCAAGGCACTGGTGGCACTCAGTCTGAGTTTTTCGATTTCATCATTAATGGCCAGATCTTTTTCGATATAGGTATCCGACACGGGTAAGTAAGCTTCGGGCTGGTAATAATCGTAGTATGATACAAAATATTCCACTGCGTTATTCGGGAAAAACGCTTTGAACTCGGAATATAACTGAGCTGCAAGTGTTTTGTTGTGGCTCAGAACGAGGGTTGGTCTCTGCACATTTTGAATCACATTGGCTACGGTGTAAGTTTTACCGCTACCGGTTACCCCCAGAAGTACCTGATGGCGCCTTCCTTCGAGAATTCCATCGGTCAGTTCCCGTATAGCCACGGGTTGATCTCCCGTGGGTCTGTAAGCTGAAATCAGTTCAAATTGCATTGTAAAATCAGAAATTCAACAAAAGTAACGGTTTTATTGAAATTTTGCTTAACTTGCTAACCTTGTAAGACATAATATTGTGAAAGCATTTTTTATTTCCGCATTAGTTTTGATGATGTTTGCAAGCGTTCAGGCGCAACAGAATCAACGATACGAGATTGTTAACAAGAAAATAAAGCTACTTCCCGAAGGCAAAGATTTTTACGAGAAAAACCTACCGGCTGTTGTCGATAATTCCACCGAAATGTACTTTCCACCGGTGTATTCACAGACCCATTGGGTTTGCAATCAGGTTTCAGCATCTTATTATATGATGACATATGAGAATTGTAGAATAAAAAATTTAAGTGCCTACAACCCCTACCGATGGTTTAGCGTGTATGTTCCCTGGAATTGGTGCCATGGTGGCGAGGGATGGTTTGGGGGCCATGTTACCGGCTCTTTTAACATAGCCAAAAGCTGTGGCATGCCGTTCATGTATCAATCTCAGGCCGATATCGACCGTGATTCCTCAATCTGGATTACCGGCTACGATAATTATTATGATTTTATGCATAATCGCATTAAGGATTATTACTATATCGATGTAAAGGATGAAGATGGCCTAATGGCGCTCAAAGCATGGGTATACGACCATGCACGTGATGAACATCCCGGGGGCTTGGCAACATTCATGACGAACATCGGCTCGGGTGGAGATAACCATTTGCCTTCCGGAACTCCAGAGGAGGGGTTTTATGTGATTACCCTGTGTGGAGATAACCCATTGCATTCTCGCACCGTAGTCGGTTATAACGACAATGTTTGCTGGGACTATAATGGCGATGGCCAGTATACAAATAATATTGATCTCAATGGCGATGACATCATTGACGTAAGAGATTGGGAAAAAGGTGGTTTTAAGCTTGCAGAAAGCTTTGGACCTGATTGGCAGGGCCATGGCGGTTTTTTGTATATTATGTATAAATGTATTGTCGATGATTTTCCAAATGGTGGCATTCTGAACAACGAAATGGCCGTTATTGAACCACTCATTGGTTACGAGCCCTTGCTTACGGCTAAAGTTAACCTGAACCATGAGAGTCGTGGAAATATTAAAATCAGCATTGGCGTAAGTAAAAATGTTAATGCAATAGAACCTGATGTTGAACTCGACTTTCCAATTCTGAATTATCAGGGTGGCAATAAATACATGCTGGGAGGAACTTCCGAAGCTGACAAAACCATGGAAGTGGGTTTCGACATCACACCACTGCTCGATTATATTGACCCCGGGGTTCCATGCCGCTTTTTCGTAGTGGGTAGAGAACTCGACCCGAATAATTCTTATACAGGCTCTATTCAGGGATTTACAATCTATCGTCATCAATCCTGCCCACCCGACGAAATTTCGTGGACAGGTAATATGGCATTCAACAGCGCTGTCATCCATGCCCCGTTAACAGTTACGGTAAACTTCGACAGACCGGAAATCACCACGGAAGCATTACCGGTATTCAACGAAAATACAGCTTTCAACTATTATATGAACGGAACCGGCGGAAGTCTTCCGTACACATGGCATCTCGAGGCCATTTTCGACACGACAATGAGCGCATATTCTTTCGACTATTTCGACGATATTAAACTCACTCCTGACACATATTTTGATGGTGCAGTTGCCTATACTATTCCATTTGAATTTCCCTTTAACGGGAAACTTATCACAGAGATTAGAATTAGCACCGATGGATACATAATGGCAGATTCAAGCCAATATCCATGGCCATATATACATCCTTTTTTAGATGATTTTTTCAGAATGGAAAAAATTATTGGTCCACACATGCGTTACAGCTTTACAACCAATCCCGATTATAACGATGGTATATGGGTAAAAGAATTTAGCGACCATGTTAGCCTACGGTGGAATGTTTCTCAGGAATATTTGGAGCCCTGGACCGATTGTAACTTTGGTGTAAATCTTTGGCAAAACGGGAAAATCGAATTCTTCTACGGCCCACAGTATTATAATAAAAGCGCCACAGGTTTGGCCGGAATTTCTTACGGTGATAATCTGAATTACGGACTCATAGCTAAGTCGGAAATGATTGGGAGCAATAAAATAGTCGCATTCACGCAGTATCCGGTATTACCCCAGTTACAACTTTCTTCGACCGGAATCCTCAGCGGGACCTTGTCACTCGACCAACCATACCCCGTTAGAATGGTGCTTACCGATAATAATGGCCGGTTTGTAAAAAAAGATTTTCAATTGATAACCGGTATTGAAAAAGAAACGCAGCAAAAAATCAGGCTGTTTCCCAATCCGGCTACCGAAAACCTTAGGATTCAAATCCCAGATAATGAGGTAATTGGCGAAATTCAACTGTTCGACATCAAAGGCAGCAGACTTCCACTTCAGGATATAATCTCCGGTTCTGATCATGCAAACATGAACATCAGTCATCTGAGCAATGGGGTTTACACAATAAAAATAATCACTTCAGCAAACACTTACAATAAACAATTCATTAAGCAATAACTTTTATGTCGAAAAAAATTAACCTATTGTTTGTCATGATTATAGCCGCAGGCACATTACTTGCGCAAAATCAGAATTTCGATTTGTTGCCGCTGAGCATTATGGAAAAGCAACAACTTGCTACCTTACCCGAATTAAAACTTCCACCGCAGTATGCCAATAAGGATTTGCCACTCGAGGTTGATAACAGCAGCCTAAGTTATTATCCCGGAATTTTTCTTCAGGGTGGGCTTTGTTGCGGGCAAGCTGCTGCCATTGCGCTGGGTTTCGGATACGAGATGTGCAGGGCACGCAATCAAAGTGGCACCAATACAGCCAACAACTTTCCCACGCACTTCACATGGAATTGGGAGAATGGTGGTTTTGGTTATTATGGGGTAAGCTATTATCATAGTCTTGAAGTGCTTCGTCTGGTGGGATGCCCCACGACCGCTATTTATGGAGGTACTTTTGATTCAGGTGGCGGCGGCAGGTGGATGACTGGCTACGATGCCTATTACAATGCAATGCAAAACCGCATAGTGAATGCCTGGTCAATAAAAACCAATACCGAAGAAGGCATACTCACATTAAAAAATTGGATAAACGACCACCTCGATGGTTCTGCAACCGGAGGTGTCGGCTTTTTCTATTCACAATACCAGAGCCCTGCAAATACTTTAGCAGCAGGAACCCCTCATGCAGGCGAAAAAGTAATCATCAGCTGGGGCGCTTCGGCAAATCATGGAATGAACATTTGTGGTTATAGCGACGAAGTGAAATGGGATTTTAACAACGACGGACAATACACCAACAATATCGATATAACCGGTGATGGTATTGTCGATGTTCGCGACTGGGAAGTCGGAGCATTTAAAATGGCAAATACGTACAGTACTCCCTACTATGCCTGGATGATGTACCGCACACTCGCATTGGCTACAAGCTCAGGAGGTATCTGGAACAACACCGTGAATGTTCTTGAGCCCGAAGCCAGCTATCAGCCCCAGCTTACCTATAAAATCAACATGTACTATACACACCGTAAGCGCATTAAAATCCGTGCCGGTATGTCGACTGATATTATGGCGGCAGAACCCCAGTACATTATTGAATATCCCATCATTAATTATCAGGGTGGCGATATGGGAATGCAGGGAGGAAACGAAGAAGCCCAAAAATATCTAGAATTCGGACTTGATGTCACACCATTTTTAAATTATATAAACCCTGGAAGTCAGGTGAAATTTTATTTCGAAATTATTGAAGATGACCCGGATGTTTGGGGGAATGGGCAGGTAATTTCTTATTCACTGATGGATTATATTTCGGGAACCACCGAAACTCCATGTGCATCGAGTAATGTTGATATTGTCAATAATGGAAAGACCCAATTGACCATAGTTAAAACAATTAACTATGATGATGTTAACATCACAACCACGGTTTTACCTGTTGCGAATGTATATCATGAGTACTCGCAGCAAATGCAGGCAAATGGAGGAACACCGCCTTATCGCTGGGAATTCGACCTGGATTATAATGTGCAAACTTCAACTTCAACGGTTCCTTCCGACATAACCACAAGTTTCTCAGGAAGCAGTATTCAACTACCGTTTACTGTGAATTATTATGGACGTGAATACTCGAAGATTTATGTTTCAAACGATGGATACATCGATTTCAGCGGTGAACCTTACAGTCTTCCGTATCAGCATGAACTTATGTCAACATTTATGAACCGACCCTGTATTGCAGCCTGCATGATGGACCTCAATGCCTCGGTGTACTATAAACTCGCAAGCGATTATGTTGCCATTCGTTGGGTAAGCAGCGGTGTTATCGAAACTGCCGTAAAAATTTACAATACAGGACAAATTGAGTTGTTCTACGGAACCTCGGGAATTCCTTATGATCAGGTATGGATTTCGGGAATTTCATCAGGCAATCAGGTTAACTACAATCTGTTCCCTTATACCAGTTCCCCCTATCTGCCTGCGAATCTGAAGTACTCTATGCAACCACAGACATTACCCGAAGAGTTTCAGCTTTCGCCGGAAGGATTGCTTACCGGATATCCAACACAGGAATTGCTGGCTTACAATCTGAATTTTAAAGTGTATGACAACAATAACCTTATTGACCGGAAAACGATTCCGGTATCGACCGAAGGTTTGATTGTATCCACCGAGTTTCATTCTGACGATAACAACATGCTGGAATGGGGTGAAAATGCCTGGGTTAAGCTAACTTTACGAAATGCCACTTCAACTCCCATTACCAATCTTGATGTGACCATGAACAGCAGTAATAATCAGATTGTATTCACTCAGCAGGTGCAAAACGATATTAACATTGCACCGGGTCAGGAGATTGTATTCAACACAGCCTTTACCTTCAACACCTTGTTTGATTTCGAAAATGAGCAGCTGGTTCCGTTCCACATTTATGCGGTTTGCGATCAAAGCAGTTGGGACATCGACCTCACCGAGACCATTTATACGGCTCTTCTTGAGAACAGCGATCAATGGGTCGACGACAACGACAACAACCGTCTCGACATTGGTGAAACTGCCGATGTACATTTTACCATGCTCAATAGTGGCGGCTCAGAGGTTGGAGACCTTGATTTTACAATTAGCAGCAACGACCCATTTATCACCATCAATACCAATACAGCCCACGTCGATTTACTCAATTCACAGCAAAGCAGCCCGGCTGTTTTCAATATTACAGCCAGCGATGAAGCACCTATTGGCTATCTGGCTCATTTGACAATGCAGGTTACCGGCGACCATAATTATTCGGCAACAATACCCCTCATGCTTACCATAGGGCAAATCATCGAAGACTGGGAAACCGGAGATCTGAGTTCTTATGAATGGGAACTGGGTGGCAATGTCAATTGGTTCGTAACCGACAACAATGCCTACGACGGTGCCTACTGTTTAAAATCGGGGGTTATAACTCATAATCAGACCTCTGACCTCACCATTGCCCTCGAAGTAATTGCGTCCGGACAGATTTCGTTCTACCGCGCTGTGTCATGCGAAAACGATGCGAATAACAACTGGGATTACCTTGCTTTTAGTATCGATGGCAACGAAATGGGACGCTGGGACGGCGAATTGGATTGGGAAGAGGTGAGCTATCCGGTGGCTGCCGGAGTTCACATCTTCAAGTGGCAGTACCGAAAAGACGGATCTGTCAATTCATTTCAGGATTGTGCCTGGATTGATAATATCGTATTCCCGTCAATTTTTGACGCTCCTCCCCTGCTGGTCATCAGCCACGATAGCATCGTGAAACATATGAATCATGATGAGACTGATATCGATACCATTTTTATCATGAATAATGGTGGCGGTATTCTAGATTATTCATTAGAGGTTCTGAATGTAATACCGGGTACAAGTTCGCCACGCAGCATTGCAGGAAGTACTGTTAGCTGCAATGCCAACTCATTTATCACCGGCGATCAGGTTTCATGGAATTTCTCAATTTTTAACGCATCAACCGACAATGAATGGATTAAACAGATTTATTTTGACTTTCCTTCAGGTTTCGAGGTAACTTCGAGCACCGATATCACCTGTCCGAATGGAATTATGACTACTTCGGGAACTACCGGCAATGGTGTAATTATCAGTTGGTTCGGTGAAGATGGCGACGGTTGGGGAATACTTCACAACAACACCACTGGAACAATGACAATCGAAGGTAATATTTCCGAAGATTTTCAGGGCGATATGGATATCGAATATCAACTTATGGGCGAAGGATATGGCAGCGAACCTCATACGATAAACGGAGCGGTGTCGCTGGTGAATCTGGGTCCCCCAATCGATTGGTTTGCTGCCGACCCCCTGAATGGTCAGGTTATTATCGGCGAAATCGATACCATTCTTGTAAGCTTCGATACGCAAGGCATGGAGATGGGTATCTACGAATGCATGCTCAAAATATATTCTGAAGTCGACACGGTATCGCTCCCCGTAAAACTCTATGTTGATATGGGTGTTGATGTGCCGGTTGTTGATGCAGCTAATTCTATCAATGTATTTCCAAACCCGTCGGCAGACCGGTTCTATATCGAAGCCGGTAATTCAAACGAACCTGTTTCAATCGAAATCAGTGATATAATGGGTCGGAAACTATGGCAATCGAATGATTTGGGGGGTGTTCAGATGGTTTGGGTTCCCGATGAAGGCATTCAGTCAGGGGTTTATATGCTGACAATTCACACAGAAGGAAAAACAATTACCAAAAAATTATTTTACAACCGGTAATATTTTCAGTCTGTTTTTAATTTGATAGGAACAAAATTCAACTTGTTATAATTGTTGAATTCAGGATTGATTTTAGTCTATTTTTGCAGATATTTTAACACAATGAGAAAACTATCGTTAGCATTGATTTTGATTATCGGATGGCAGTTTTTGAACGCGCAGGAGCAGACCTGGCGTTGTGCCACCCCTGAAATGAACCGAATTGAACTGGAAAAAAATCCACAGGCCCGTGCAGACCGTGAAGCCCTTCAGCGTTTTGTTGATGATTTTATTCGCCAGAATCCTAAAGACGATCAGGTATATGTGATTCCTGTTGTTTTTCATGTAGTTCACTATTACGGTCCCGAAAACATTTCGAAGGAACAAATAGAAGATCAGATCCGTATTCTGAATAACGATTTCAGGAAACAGAACTCCGATACCGTTAACATTATCGCACCTTTTAAAAATCTGGCTACCGACAGCCATATCGAGTTCAGGCTTGCCAAGCTTGATCCGAATGGAAATTGCACTGATGGTATAACCCGTACTGTTTCGTACGAAACCTACAACGGCAGCGAAGAAATTAAAGAAATCGCACCATCGTGGCCGAGGTCAAAATACTTGAACGTTTGGGTTGTAAACCGCATTCCGGGAGGAGTTGCAGGCTATGCATACTATCCGGGTACAGCGCCTGATGGTCGTGATGGCATTTTGATTGACCATGCATATATTGGTTCGATAGGAGCCGGTGACATTGGCCGGTCGCGTACGCTGACACACGAAATTGGTCACTATTTGAATCTGGCTCACCCTTGGGGGAGCACCAACGAGCCCGGGCTTCCCGAAAACTGTGATATTGACGATGGCATCGAAGACACACCCAACACCATTGGACACACAACGTGCAACCTGTGGGCTGTAACCTGCGGGTCACTCGATAATGTGCAGAATTACATGGAATATTCCTATTGCGGGAATATGTTTACCCACGGTCAGGGAGCCGTGATGCGCGCTACATTGAATTCAAGTGTCTCACAACGCAACAATCTCTGGTCGGAAGCCAACCTGATTGCTACCGGAGTTTTCGACCCCGAAGCCATAGCTATATGTGATCCTATTGCTGATTGGGGACAAAGTCAGAAAATCGTGTGCACTGATACCGAAATTCAATATTACGATTTGACTTATAATACCGACTCAATCGCTGACTGGCAATGGCAGTTCGAGGGAGGAATTCCAGAGGTTTCGGAGGAACAAAACGTAACTGTTGTTTACGAAAACCCCGGTAAATTCGACACCCAGCTTACAGTATCCAATCCCACCGGTACCGACACAAAACTACGCGAAAACACTACGGCAGTATATAGCCATGAAGATGCTTTTGATCTTCCGTACTCCTATGGATTTGAGGATGCCGCATTCCCGGCTGTCAGCGGCTCCGATTTTAACGATTTCACCATTGTATCGCAGGGAAGCGCATTCTGGACACGCAATTCATCGGGCGCAGCCACAGGAAGCTGGTCCATTCGTATCAAAAACCTGAATAACGAAGAAAATATCAGCAATTCATTTTACACACCTTTGCTGGCTATCGACACCAATAGTTTCCCGATTACTGTAAATTTCAAAACAGCCTATGCAAAAGCGAGCAACACAACCAACGACATTTTCAGGGTGTACTATTCGCTTGATTGCGGAAAATCATGGGTAATCAGATTCTATAAATCAGGGAATTCATTGAAAACCACGGATGATTACTATCCTTCAGGCACATTTATTCCAAATCAGAATCAGTGGCGCACCGACAGTTTCCAGATTAACCGACCGGCAAACTTTACCTGTGGCTCAGTCAGAATCAGGTTCGAAACCCTGAATAAAGGCGGGAATTGCTTATATGTCGACGATATCGAAGTGAATGCAACTTCATCGGCATCACACCTGGGCGTGCTGAGAAACAACAATTTGCAGGTATTTCCCAATCCCTTCGGAGATGAGTTGTTTATTACCGGAACAGGCAGCGAAAATTATTCTGTAACCGTATGTGATATCACCGGCAGAAAAATCGCCTGTCGTGAATATTACTCAAGTGGGGTGAATATTGCCGGCTTATTCGAAGGAACCCTGGCCGGAACCTATATACTTCACATTGAAACCACTGATGGTGTTTATATACGAAGAATAAACCGTCGATAGGTTACAAACAGCGCAGAAAAGCTTTAATATTGCCTTCGATGCGCTTTTCGATATCTTCGCAGGGCTCAGCTACAAATTTGTCGCCGGTAATTCTCTCAAACAATTCGATATAGCGTTGCGAGATTTCCATCACTTTTTCATCGGTCATTTCGGGAACTGTTTCGCCGGGCTTACCCATAAAATTATTGGAAATAAGCCATTCACGAACAAATTCTTTTGATAATTGACGCTGCGATTCACCCTTGTCGAAACGCTCCTGATAACTGTCTTTATAGAAATATCGTGATGAATCGGGGGTATGAATCTCGTCAATCAGATAAATTTTACCATCGCACTTACCAAATTCATATTTGGTATCAACCAGGATAAGACCCTGCTTTTCAGCAATTTCGGATCCCCTTTGGAACAGGCGGTAGGTATAATCTTCGAGCATCGCATAATCTTCGGCTGACACCATTCCCGATTCAATAATTCTTTCTTTCGAGATATTCTCGTCATGGAAACCCTGATCGGCTTTGGTGGTGGGGGTAATAATCGGCTTTTCGAAGGCCTGATGTTCCTTCATTCCATCAGGTATGGGAACGCCGCAGATTTCGCGGGCACCATTTTTATAATCGCGCCAGCTGCTGCCGGTGAGATATCCCCTGATAATCATTTCAACCGGGAACGCATCACAACGATATCCGGCCATTACCATCGGGTCGGGTGTCGAAATGCGCCAGTTAGGCACAATATCAGCAGTTGCCTGGAGAAATTTATCGGCTATCTGATTGAGAACCTGTCCCTTATAGGGTATTCCCCTGGGCAAAACCACGTCGAATGCCGAAATTCTATCGGTTACAACCATCACCAGAAAGTCTTTCCCAATGGTGTACACGTCTCTTACCTTTCCTTTGTAAACATGGGTTTGTCTTTGAAAAGAAAAATTGGTCTTCGTTAATGCCTGATTCATAATTATTGTTTTGGTTTAGTTAATTTTCGTTTTCGTAAGCCCGAATAATTGAGGTTACCAGTTTATGGCGAATCACATCATCGGCATCAAAATAAATAAAGCTGATGCCCTCGATATCTCGCAGTATTTCGGCAGCTTTCAGCAGGCCTGACTGTCGTTTGTCGGGCAGGTCAATCTGGGTAGCATCGCCGGTAATAATAAATTTCGAAAACTCACCCATACGTGTCAGGAACATTTTCATCTGACTGTAGGTAGCATTCTGCGCTTCATCAAGAATAACAAAAGCATTGCTGAGTGTACGACCCCGCATAAAACCCAGAGGAGCAATCTGAATAACTTTATCCTCAATCATCTGTTCCAGCTTACGCGATGGAATCATGTCCATCAGAGCGTCGTAAAGTGGTTGCAGATAGGGGTCCAGTTTTTCGCGCAAATCGCCGGGAAGAAAACCGAGTGTTTCTCCGGCTTCCACTGCAGGACGGCTCAGGATGATACGTTTCACCTGATGTTCCTTCAGGGCTTTCACAGCAAGAGCAATGGCTGTGTAGGTTTTACCTGTTCCTGCCGGACCAATGGCAAACATCATATCGTTGCTTTCGGCGGCATCAACCAGTGCCTTTTGGTTTTTGGTACGGGCTTTAACCGGCTTTCCTGTTGTACTATAAAGCAAAATACCTTTCTCACGTTCTTCGGTCAACTGACTTGCAGTTCCATTTAAAATTGCACTTAAATCATCAGTGCTCAACCGGTTATATTTATGCATATGCAAAAATACCTGTTGAATTTTTTCCTCGAAACGCTTAACTTCCTCTTCATCGCCCGAAACTTTCACCAAATCTCCCCTGAAAACAAGCTTGAGCTTGGCAAACCAACGTTGCAGGGTATATAAGTTCTCATCCTTAAGTCCATAGAGTTGCGACAAATCAGCCACTTCGAGTACCATAGTTTTTTCAATCATAAAACCCACCCCATGCTTGTATTAAATAATATTAAATATGTAAATTTACCTTTTTAAACACTGGTTACAACCTACAGCAAAAATAGTAAAATATGCAAGCATTGGTAAGTATAATTTCTGATTGGAAAAATCACGATTACTATTTGCCATTACTGAAAGCATCTGTAATGCATTTGGTACCTGATGTGAAGTTTTTTGATGTAACCCACAACATTCCCGCATTCAGCTACCAACGGGCCGGATTTATTCTGCGCTGCACCTATAAATCGCTTCCTGCCGGCAGCATACATCTTGTTTGCGTGAACACAGAAGCTGGTCCTGATAACCCATATGTGGTTATCAGGCACAAAAGTCATTATTTCGTAGGCACCGATAATGGCGTTTTTGGAGTGATATTCGACAGGGCTCCCGAAACAATAATTCATGTATTCCCGGACGAGATAGATTTTCCAAGCTTTCCCTGTGTATCGGTATACTCAAAAATTGCAGGCTTCATTTTGCAGGGTGGGAGAATCGAGGAATTAGGAACTGCTGCAAGTGATGTTCATCGGAAAACAGGGCTAAGTCCTTCGATAGAACCTGGCACAATTACAGGGCATATTATGTATGTGGATTCTTATAATAACGGCATAACCAATATCAGCCGTGAACTATTTGACAAACACATTGGTTCAAAAGATTTTAATATTTTTGTGAACAGTAATTTTAATAAAGTTTCACGGATTTACACAGCGTACAATCAGGTGGCATCAGGCGAATTGGTGGTACTGTTCAATTCGATGGGGCTGCTCGAAATAGCAGTAAGAGACGACGATGCAGCCTCGTTGCTCAATCTTGATAAAAAAGCCCTGATAACCATAAAATTCTGAAATGGGAAAAGTACAGGGCATAATAGCAGCCATATTCTATTTTTTGTTTTCGCTGAATGGCCATGCCCAGAAAAGCCACGAGCTACGCGCAGATATTATCAGCGGTGTGATAGCCCCTCATTACTCAGATATGGCAGTCCTCCGGCAAAGTCCGGTTCTCGGTGCAAGTTTACAGTATAGCTATTCACCGGAAGCACTCAATGTATTTGACCATAGCTATAAGCGACCCGAATATGGTTTGGGTATCGAATTTATCAATCTGGGTAATCCCGAAATGCTGGGCAGTTCCAGTGCACTTTACCTGCATTGGGGATTTCATGCAATTAAAAACGAAAAAATACGCTTGAAATTCTGGTTTGCACCGGGTATGGCATACGTTTCGAAAATTTACGGAATCGACAATCCCGAGAATACAGCCATCAGCAACCACAACAACATCTATTTCAAATTGGCTTCAAGCTTTGCCTATTCTCTTAACAAAAACCTGAGCCTGACGACAACAGCTTCAATTACCCATTACTCAAACGGGGCAACACGCTACCCCAACCGGGGATTGAACCAGCTGAATATTTCGCTGGGAGCAGCGTGGATTATTCAGCGAATCTACGACAGTACAATACCCAAATCTTACCCTGAAAAAGGCTTTGAAGGCTGGCTTATTGGAACCGCAGGCCGCTGCGATTCCTATTCTACCGGAATCAACAGCTCCGGTGTTCAGTTCTGGTGCAATACCATCACCCTGGGTGCAGCATACCGATACAGTTTTTGGGGGAAAGCAGGTATTTCGGTCGATGGAATTATTAACCGCGCCGACCACCATTACTGGGATGTGAACTGGGACAAAATACTTCCTGTCCCGGATCAGACTTTTATGGATTATTTCAGAATTGGTTTGTGTGGAGGTCACGAGTTTTCTTACAAAAATTTCGGATTTCTTACTTATGCAGGGTTTTATGTGTACAGTAAGATTAAACCCTACGACTGGTCGTATTTCAGGACCGGATTCCGGTATTATATCAAGCCGGTTGTACTAAACCTGACACTGAAATCGGTCGGGTTCAAGGCACAGTATCTTGAGTTCGGCATTGGCTTGTACCTGAACAATTATAAGAAGAAAGCCTAGCCTTTCAAAACAATCCGCAGGATTTCGATATTGGAATCGGGAATAGTTGCTCACAAAATTATTTTGTAATACCTCTATCCAGGACGAGAAAATCCTGCGGATCTGAATTTGTTATAATTTATTTTTGCAAGGTGTTGAACTTTTTCTGAGCCCATGGCGAAGCAAGCCGTTCAGCAGTTTTAATTGTCAATACATACGATTCATCGTCATGCTGCTGAGAATAATACATGTGTAAAGCCATGGCAATGGCTACCTGTGTTTCATCATCAGAAGAGATAACTTGCACTTCGTTGGTTTCAATGGTTTCTACCTGTGATTTTGCGATGGGTTGAATCTCAGTTTTTTCAGCTGCTTGCTGCTTCGCCGCTTTATATTCCTTTCGGTTCAGAACCCGCTGAAATTGCCTGAGAACAATCGAAATTGTCCACAATGCAAGAGAAACCACCGAAATACCGGTGATGAAAATGGTTAACGCCTGCTCATCAACAGCCGATGGATTAAAAGTCATTGAAAGAAAATTCAACATAGTTTTAAATATTTTATTCGATTATTATACATTTTATTTATTCTCGACATGTCACATGTTTCGAGTTTAAAAATCCCGTTTGTTCTTTGAAATTTCAATTACAAGAACACTTTAACCACAACCACTGCGATTACAAAAATCACGATAAAAACCACCAGCAGGGTTTTCGATATATTATCCATGGGCTCTTTATCATCCTTGCCCATACGGGGTTCTCCATATTTTTTATTTTCCATAATTCATTTTTTTAATGTGATATAATATCTTATGCTTACCAATTTACCTCCCATAAATTATTGGGCGGAACAGTAAATACGCATAATGCTTTCGCCCTTTCGGACAAAAGACACTTAAAAACAACCGGATGAATTATGACAGTGGAGGGCCACGCTTTTCGTTAACCGAAAAGTAATTGCTTTGGGTAAAAACAGATTTGGGAATAGCTACATTGTGCAAATAGAATGATAAAAATGTGCTATATTCAGGGTTGAACGAGATAAAACAGGCGTGCATTACCCGTTGAGGAGTCTGTTTTATCTGGTGCAGGTCGTTCGAAACAGGAAGTTTGGTTGGGTGGAACAGATTGTATGCCAACAACAAATCTTTGGGTAAAATTGACGGCTCCGACTCGTGGAACAAGATTACTTCAGACTGCGCAAACTGATTTGCCCATAGTCCCGAAAAGGCAAAATTCAGAACAAAAAACAGTATGAATGCCAAACGCTTCATAGTGCAAAGTAAGCAAAAAAATGGTTTCCCGAAAATGTTATTTGATATGCAATTTCGCGCTACCAATTCTCTATCCATATTTTATATCCGGAGTACAATAAAAAAAGCCTGCGTTCAACAGGCTTTTTTAAGGTCAAATATGATTTTTACAATAAGAAACTCAGCAAAATACCCGCAGCAATAGCTGATCCGATTACTCCGGCTACATTGGGTCCCATGGCATGCATCAGAAGGTAGTTGGTACGGTCAGCTTTTAGACCCATATCGTGAACCACACGGGCACTGTCGGGAACTGCCGAAACACCGGCGGCACCAACCATTGGATTTATCGGATCATCTTTAGGCGACAGCCAATTCATCACTTTTGCCACCATAACCCCACCTGCAGTAGCAAACATAAACGAAAGTGCACCCAGTCCAAAAATCAGAATAGAACTGGAGGTGAGGAAAACATCCGCCTGAGTTGAGGCACCCACCGAAACACCCACAAGAATAGTAATGGTATCGAGCAGTGCATTACCTGCTGAATCAGCCAATCGTCGGGTAACTCCGCTCTCTTTAAGCAGGTTCCCCAGGAAGAGCATTCCGAGTAGTGGCAGTGACGTAGGTGTAAGATATGCGGTAAGCAGAAGTCCAATTATCGGGAAAAGGATTTTCTCGAGTTTCGAAACCTGTCGTGGATCTTTCATCTTGATTTTACGCTCACGCTTCGAAGTAAGCAGCAGAATCACCGGCGGCTGAATCACAGGAACAAGGGCCATATAGGAATATGCGGCAATGGCAATCGGACCAATCAGGTTTTTGGCTATAATGGGATCACCCGCCGCAGTATAGCCCAGAATATTCACCCCGTTGGCCAGCTTTGACGCAGTAAAAATAGATGTTGGTCCGTCGGCACCACCAATGATGCCAATTGCACCGGCCTCGGCAGGATGGAAACCCACCATAAGGGCAAGGATAAATACTGCAAAAATACCAAATTGGGCAGCAGCACCCAGCAACATCAGTTTCGGCTTCGAAATAAGAGCCGAAAAATCGGTAATAGCTCCTAAGCCTAAGAAAATCAATGGAGGATACCAGCCATTGATAACCCCGCCATAGATAAAGTTCATCACCGATCCGGGTTCATATACACCGAGTCCCAGATTGAAGTCAACGGCCTGAAACATTGGGATATTACCGATAATTACACCGAAACCTATGGGCACCAATAACAGTGGTTCGTAATGATACTTAATAGCAAGGAAAATAAAAAACAAACCGACCAGCAACATAATTCCATGACCCCAGGTGGCATTGGCGAATCCGGTATATTCCCAAAAAGTTTTCATGCCAATATAAGCCCCGGAATGCTGTTCATATTGCAATTTATCGCTCAATTGCAAAATCTCATTTGAAATTTTTCCATGCCGCGGGCACAGTTTCACGGTGTCATACTTAAGATTATAACCGGTAGAGGCTGTGCCCAGTTTTTTGCCATAGTGAACCGTGGCTTTGGGTAAAAATTCCATGAAAATGGTATCGTTTCTCACCGACCAGAATCCCTGATAGGTTTGCTTTGCTGAGTCCATCTCGAAGGTTCCGTCTTCGTTAAATTCGATTGATTTCAATCGAGTGGTAACCCTGGCTTTTTCGCCCGCTTTAGGCTTTATCGGGGTAGCAAAGTACCCATCCGATTCGTTCATCCATTTGCCACTGAGCAATACCTTCTTTACGTCTTCATCGCCGGCTTTGGCAAACGAAAACAACAAAGGAAGAGCCAGCAACAGTAATAATATTTTTTTCATCATTTAAATCTGTTAAATTAGGCAATTTCGACCAAAACATCGTTCTGCATTACAGCCTGACCCTTGGATACTTTGACAGAACTTATCGTTCCATCAAACTCGGTCAAGATGTTATTTTCCATTTTCATGGCTTCCATCACCAGCAATATATCTCCTTTTTTTACGATATCCCCTTCTTTTACTTTCATCTCGAGAATAAGACCTGGAAGCGGCGACATTACCGGTTTTCCTTTACCTGCTGCTTTTGGCTCGGCTACTGTTTTTGCGACTGCAGGTTCTGTTGCTTTTGGTTTAGCAGCAGGACTAATCACCGGTTTTGGTTTAGGAGCTTCAACTTCCGACAAAACTTCAACCCGGTGAGTCTGGCCGTTTACAATTACCTCAGCCATGCTGTCTTCGATGGCCCCAACACTTACTTCGTAAAGGTTTCCGTTAATTTTAAACTTAAAATCTTTCATCTTCAATATTTTATTAATTCTTGAATACATCAAATTTCTTATGTGCCCAGGGCGAGGCAACCCGCTCGTGAACATTTATTCCAAGCACAAACGATTCATCATCATGGTGCTCGTTAAAGCAGAGGTGCATTGCCATTGCAATAGCGATGCGCGTGTCGTCTTCGGTAGATACAACAGGAGTAGTATCTGGCACGGGTTGCTGTCCGGTCTGGTTTTGTTTGGCCAAAAGTTTTGCGGCTTTTCTTTCCTTACGCGTCAGTACATTTTGAAACTGTTTTAAAATTACTGCGATTGCATAAAGTGCAATAAAGACTACAATAATTCCTGTCAGGAAAATAGTCCAGGCTTGCTCATCTATGGCAGAGGTGTCGAACGAAATTGCATTAATTATCCACATAAGCCTATATTATAAAGGTATATTACAATGTTTCTTTGCGGGGCGGCTGTCGCGCTTGCTGGCAAGCGAAGCCAAAGCCCTGATAATGCGGAAACGCGTATTGCGCGGTTCAATTACATCATCAATAAAACCATATTTGGCAGCCTGATAGGGATTGGCAAACTTGTCGCGGTATTCGGCTTCCTTTTCGGCCATAAACTGAGCTTTTTCTTCGGGTGATGCAAGATTTTTCAGTTCTTTGAACATCAACACTTCGATAGCTCCCTGAGCACCCATAACTGCAATCTCGGCAGATGGCCAGGCATAATTCAAATCGCTTTTCAGTTGCTTGCAGGCCATTACATCGTGTGCACCTCCGTATGATTTACGAAGAGTAACAGTAACCTTAGGAACGGTTGCTTCACCATAGGCAAACATCAGTTTTGCACCGTTGGTAATAATACCGCCATATTCCTGTACCGAACCCGGCATAAATCCGGGAACGTCAACCAGGGTAACCAGTGGAATATTGAAAGCATCGCAGAAACGAACGAAGCGAGCTCCCTTTTTCGATGAGTCCACGTCGAGCACACCGGCAAGAAACGCAGGCTGATTGGCAACAATACCCACCGATTGTCCGTTGAAACGGGCAAAACCCACCACCAGATTGCGTGCATAGTCTTTATGTACTTCGAGGAAGTCGCCATCGTCAACAATCAGGTGGATGATATCGAGCACATTGTATGGTTTGTTCGGATTTTCAGGTACAATAGTGTTCAACCTGTCGTCAACCCTGTCGATGGGATCAGTGCATTCAACCATCGGCGTAGTTTCCATGTTGTTTTGTGGCATGAACGAAAGCAGTTTACGCAGGGTGGCTATGCCCTCTTCCTCGTTTGCCGAAGTGAAGTGGGTAACACCAGATTTTACAGCATGTACTTTTGCACCACCCAGATCTTCGACGGTGATATCTTCGCCGGTAACCGTTTTGGTCACTTTGGGACCGGTTACAAACATGTAACTGTTGTCTTCAGTCATCAGAATATAATCGGTCAGTGCAGGAGAGTACACCGCTCCACCGGCACAGGGTCCGAAAATGGCGGATAACTGGGGAATAACTCCCGAGGCTTCGATGTTTCGCTGAAATATTTCGGCATAGCCAGCCAGACTCTGAACGCCTTCCTGAATACGCGCACCGCCTGAGTCATTAAGTCCGATAACAGGAGCACCCACCTTCATGGCCATGTCCATAATCTTACAGATTTTTTTTGCAAAAGTTTCGGAGAGAGACCCGCCAAAAACCGTAAAATCCTGCGAAAACACATACACCAATCTCCCGTCGATAGTACCGTAACCGGTTATAACACCATCACCCAGATAAGTTTCCTTTTCGAGACCGAAATCAACGCAACGGTGTGTTACGAACATGTCGAATTCTTCGAAACTACCCGGATCAAGCAGTAATTCGATGCGCTCACGTGCAGTGAGTTTTCCTTTGTCGTGCTGGGCTTGTATGCGTTTTTCGCCACCACCAAGTCTGGCCTCGGCACGCTTTGCTACAAGCTCTCCAATTTTGTTTTCAATTGCCATTTTTAAAATCTTATAATTACGTATTATTTTATTTCTGCAGCATGTCCGCAGAATTCTGTCAAAACACTACAGGTCGATTTCGGATGCAAAAATCCGATATGAAGACCTTCGGCACCCTTGCGCGGTGCTTTATCGATAAGGGTAACTCCTTTTGCTTCGGTTTCCGACAATGCAGCCGCAATATCATCCACGGCAAAGGCAATATGGTGAATTCCTTCCCCTTTTTTCTCGATGAATTTTGCTACTGTGCTTTCGGGATCGGTAGGTTCAAGCAATTCGATTTTTGTCTGGCCAACCATAAAAAATGCCGTTTTTACTTTCTGATCACGGACTTCTTCTACGGCATAACATTTGAGGCCAAGTACGCCCTCGTAATAAGGCAGGCATGCTTCAATACTATTTACAGCAATGCCAATGTGCTCGATGTGGGAGATTTTCATTTTTTTTTGAAATTTCGTCGCAAATATACATATTCTGAAAAGGTTTAATTCTTTTTTCATTAAAAAATGAGCTTTGATTTTTATGTTCTTTAAAACAATTTTAAATTCGCCGTTCAGAGTCAGAAAGTTTTTTATTTGAAACAGACAACTCATTATTAATTTTACCGTCAATACATCGAAAAGGGTAATATGGATCTGAACAGCAGGGATAATGCGGAAAGAATCTTAGACGGCTGCATCAGGGGCGATTCCAAATGCCAGCAGATTCTCTACGAGAGCCTGTATCGCAGAATGCTTGGGGTCTGCCTTCGGTACGCATCGTGTAACGAAGAAGCCAAAGACCTGTTGCATGATGGGTTCATTAAGGTCTTTGAAAAACTGAAATACTTTAAGCACAGCGGTTCGCTCGAAGGCTGGATCAGAAAAATTATTGTTAATAATGCCATCGACAACCTTCGGAAACATCGTTCGGAGTTTCTTGAATACGAAGGCGAAAACAAGTTTGAAAGGCTCGAAGATCAATCGGATGACGAAATCAATCAAATGAAACTTGCCAACCTGAAAGCCGAAAGAATTATCGAACTTATTCAGACCCTTTCCCCCGCTTACAAAGCTGTGTTTAACCTGTATGTGATCGAAGAATATTCACACAAAGAAATTGCTGAAATGCTGGGTATAAGTGTTGGGACATCGAAATCGAATCTGGCTAAGGCAAAATTGAGATTAAAACAAATGTATGTCGAAAAATATAGTCATGTTGAAAATGAAACAGTTTGACCAAATTATTAAAGATAAACTAAAAGACTTCGATGCTCCGGAGAATCCGGCAGCATGGGAAGAATTTAGCCATAAAATTCCATCCGGAGGAAAGTTTTCTTCAGGTAAAATTTGGATTTCAGGGCTGGCAGGCCTGTTGCTTATTGCCCTGATAACAGGTAGCATTTTGCTTTGGGAAAACTCCAAACAAAATCAACCCAATCAATTAAAATCCGATGAAATTCAAATAAGCGAAAACAGCACAAATACAAACACAAATACGATCAGCAGCGATAAAGTTATCACTGGGAACAACAATCAAAACCCAGGTGTTACAGAGAACACTATTGATAATCCGATAAATTCATCGACTCAGGCAACTCTGACAAATTATGTATCGACCGAAAAAACGACTGATTTGCAGGAAATGCCGAACATCAACTCCGGGACAAAAACAGACGACAATAATCAAAACCAAAACAATACAACTGCCAACAATAATCAGGAAACATCAGGTAATTACACAATTGAAAATATAGTTGTAAATTATAATGTACTCGAAATCTGCATTCCGGCCTTGGTATCCTTCGAAATTAAACGAGTTCCAACCAACTATACCTATTGCTGGAATACCGGAAACAACAAGGTCTGGAATCAAGCTGTCGTTGAAAATTATTACCCTGAACCGGGAAATTACAGTTCAAGTCTTGAGATTTACGATCCATCGGGGAATATGGTAAAAAGAGTCTATTTGAATGACTTCACTGTTTATCCTTCACCAAAAGCAAATATTTCTTTTGAAAATAAAAATAATTTATATACATTTAGCAGTTTATCAGAAAACAGTTTATCAAGCATCTGGAGTGTTGATAATCAGGTTTTTACACAAAGTTCTTTGGAATATATTTTCGAAAAAGATGGGAGTTACATTGTAAAGTTGATGGTTAAAAATGAAGCTGGTTGTAGCGATGAAGCTTACAAAAAGATAGATATCGTAATTGAGCACGACTATTTTGTTCCAAATGCATTCAAGCCATACAGCGACGGTGTAAATTCAACATTTGGACCAATTGGTGAAAATTTATTTGAATATTCATTTAAAATGTTTATTTTTGATAAAACCGGAACCATGATTTTTGAAACCAATAATATCGACAATCTCTGGAACGGGAAAATAAACGGCTCAGGTGTTATGGCAGAACCCGGCGTATATACGTGGGAAATAATGACAGTGGATAAATATGGTACAAAAAAGCATAAAAAAGGACAGGTAACATTACTGAAAAACTAACTAAAACTAAATAAACTATGAAACGTTTTGCAATTTTTCTACTTCTGATATGTTCAACTGGCAGTTTATTACTTGCACAGACCGACGTGCTAGAATTCGTTAGTAAAAAACCAACCGATACCGGTTACGTGGTTTACTTTGATGTGGTTGGTCTGAACAACACGGCTCATGCTGAAAGTTTGCTGGAAATATTTTTAGATGATTCCAATGTTTCAGGAGGCAGATTTTTTGTAAGTTCAGCAAATAAAGACCGTTACCAGCTTTATGTAAGTTCCAACGTGACAGCTAACTATATATTAAGCATTTTGCAGTCTCAGGGTTGCGATTATGATTACAGTTCCATTATCAGAAACGGTGTTGTTCCAAAAGAAAATCCCGTATCGGCACCTCCTTCAAATATCAAGAGATCAGCGGTCGATTACCCGGGTTTCCCTGAATTTGTGAATACCGGCAATCCCCAGCAGGATGAAAAAAACTATATGGATGCTAAAAACAAATGGATTAGTGAGCACCCGCAAGAATACCAACAGCTTTTGAACGAAACTGAAAAAAAATAGAGAACCGAAAAAGATATTAAAGTAAACCTCAACATATGAAAAGAGCTATACTATTTCGCATAGCATTACTAACATTGATGGGATTAACCTTGGTTAAGCCCTTCAATGCTTATACACAATGTAATCTGGGGGGCTCCACTACCCTGGCCGGGTCGCTGACCATGCAAGCATTTTACCAAACAATTGCCGTAAATTCTGGTACCCGATACACATTTACAGCCAATGCTACAATAACCTACATATTTTCGTTTTGCGAAGGTGGCGGTACAAACACCGCTGATACCCAAATAGAAATTTGCAATTCGGCCGGTACTACAGTATATGCATATAATGACGATTTTTGCGGACTGGGAAGTCACTTGTCGTGGACCTGTCCTACAACCGGTACCTATAGCATTGTAATATACCGCTACTCCTGCCAAACCACCAGTTCAGCGGTAGGTACTTTAGCCTACAGAGTTCTTACACCGCCCAGTGTGCAAGATTGTCTCGGAGCCATACCACTGTGTTTAAGCACATATTCAACATCGGCATCCTATTCAGGTACGGGACACTATCCTGGAGAGATACCCACTACCGGTGGTTGCCCCGGTAATTGTATGCTAAGTGGAGAGCTTAATGATGTCTGGTACACCTTTACCCCTCAAACCGCGGGTAATGTTTCTTTTTTAATTACGCCAAATGCAGCAGATGATTATGATTGGGCTGTTTACGATATTACAACACTGGGGTGCGAAGGCATTTACACCAATATTTCTTCGGTTCAGGTAAGCTGCAACTGGTATGATGGATCCTACTACGGGGTATACCCCACAGGACCCAATGGAGGCTCAGGTATCAACTGCGGGGATGCTGATGACAATCCCTATAATGCTGCAATTCCCGTAACAGTGGGTCATACTTATGTCGTCAATGTAAGTAATTATTCATCAACGCAAAATGGTTACAATATTAACTTTGGGGCTTCAACAGCCTCAATTATTGACAACACAGGTGCTGTAATGGATCACCTTGTATACGCACCAGTTTGCGGATCATCTCACCTTGTGGTTCAGTTTTCTGAAAGAATATGGTGTACTGGAGTTAGTCCTTCCGATTTTATTCTTACCGGACCCAACGGTACTTATTCTATCCTGAATGTTTGGAGCGACCTTTGTCAGGCCGGTTTGGGCAGCACTTATGGCGACACGTATTATGATGACGTATGGAATCTGGCATTAGGTGATTATCTGCAGCAGGGAGGTACTTATACTTTAACAGCAGTTGGCGGGGGTGTTTCCGATATTTGTTCAAATTATTCACCCCAAAATAGTTTATCATTTACAATTGCCGGTATCAACGCTTCTGTTGCATCCACTAATCCTACCTGTAGCTATTCAACCAATGGAACAATTACGCTTTCAGGAATCTCCGGTGGAACTCCACCGTATTCAACCTCATGGATAGGTCCAAGTGGATTTACGTCAACATCAAATTCACTGACCGGGCTTTCACCGGGAACATATAGTGTAACCGTCACCGATACCTACGGAATTTGTCAGTGGTTACGAACTGTAGTACTAACCGCTCCTCCCGCAGTCGCGGCAAACGTATCTATTACACATCCGGGATGCGGAGTCAGCAATGGAAGCGTATTGGTAACACCAACCAGCGGGGTTTCACCCTGGACATTACAACTGGGTGCGGCTACACAATCCGGGGTAACAACCAACTATACTTTTACCAATTTGGCAGGGGGCACTTACACCTTGATTGTGACTGATGCATCGGGTTGTACATCTAGTCAATCTGTAACGCTGACAGCACCTGCTAATCCCGATGCTACATTTACATATAACGGGAATCAGTGTTTTAGTCCTGCACATTCGTTTAACTTTACACATACCGGTACTGTAGTACCTGGAGAAACCTATTTATGGACATTTTCCGGTGGAACACCGGCAACCTCAACAGCACATAACCCGACAGGGGTAACTTTTGGCACATCAGGTTCTCACAATGTAACACTGACTATAACTGCTGGTGGTTGCAGTGATACTGAAACAATCAGTGTAACCGCTTATCCAAACCCAACCCCTGTAGTTACTGTTACCAATGCCACTTGTGGCTCCTGTAACGGTGGAGCCAGTATTGCTACTGCATACAGTTCTTATTCATGGTCGACCGGCGGCACTGGTAACAGCATCAGTGGTCGCTGCCCCGGAGCTTATTCAGTTACAGTAACTGATGCCAATGGATGTACCGGCTCAGCGTCATTTAATATAGCCAATTCAGGAAGCAATCCGACTGTTACAGTAGTCACAACTCCACCTTCCTGTGCAGGCGGATGCAATGGCTCTGCTACGGTAAATGCCTCAGGAGCTCCTTCATACACCTATAATTATTCAGCCGGATCAACACCCAATAATCAAACAACAGGTGGCTTGTGTGCCGGTTCATATTCTGTTACCGTTGCCGATGGAACAAATCCGTCGTGTGCCACAGTCGAAAATTTCACCATTACAAACCCAATTGGGATGTCGCTTACCATGGCTTCGACCGGGGCAACCTGCGGGCTTGCTAATGGTAGCGCAAGTGTTAGCGTAAGTGGAGGAACACTACCTTACAATTATAACTGGACACCGGGCGGCGGAGTTACCGGAACGATTAACGGAGTTGCTGCGGGGTCCTATTCTGCTACTGTTACCGATGGTGCAGGTTGTACTGCTACAAATTCGGTAACTGTTCCTGATTTGGGAGTACCATTTACTATAACTCCCAGTGTAATTTCAAATGCTACATGCAATAATGTTTGTAATGGTTCTGCTACCGTAGCAGTTGCCGGAGGAACAGGCCCCTTCACCTATGCCTGGAGCAGTGGCACAAATCCTGCCTTACAAACCGTAACAGGTCTCTGCGATGGTGTTGTTAATGTTACCGTTACAGCAGGCGGTTGCTCTGTTATAGGTAATGTTACAATAACTGAACCCACAGCGGTTACGGGAACAGTCAGCACTGTCGGAGCACACTGCGGTCTTCCCGATGGTTCAGCATCAGTAGTTGCTGCCGGGGGTACTCCGGGTTATTCCTATTCATGGAACACATCACCGGCACAATTTACACCAACAGCATCTAATATTATTGCCGGAGCTTATACGGTTGTCATTTCCGACAACAATGGCTGTACCGGTTCAGCATCGGGAACTGTTGCTGACCTTGGCGGAATATCGGTCAACCTGACAACTTTACCCGCTGCTTGTAACGGAGCTTCTTCAGGGTCTGCCACTGCATTGGTTACGGGAGGTAACCCAAATTACACCTATCTTTGGTCGAATGGATTCACCCAGACTATAGCGGGAACCACGAGCACAGCGACAACTTTGCCTGCAGGTCCAATCAGTGTTACCGTAACAGATAGCAACGGATGTACTGCAACCGGTTCGGTTACTGTAACGCAGCCTACTCCAGTAAGTATTTCGCTGGCCTCTTCAACGAATGTTACCTGCAATGGTAGTTGCAATGGAATCGCGACCATCAATGTTTCAGGAGGAACAGCACCTTACTCATATATCTGGGGAAGTGGGGTCAATCCCAACAATCCGACAAACACCGGCCTTTGTTCAGGTTCTCATAACGTAACCGTTACAGATAACAATGGTTGTACAGCTCAATTCAATTATTCTATAACCCAACCCACTCCCATTATTCTATCCACATCGACTACTGATGCCAATTGCGGTTTTGCTGATGGTACAGCGACTGTAAATGCCTCAGGAGGTACAGCACCCACAGGATATAGCTATCTATGGTCAGGTGGAACAAACCCAACCAGCCAGACTGTTTCAGGTTTAAGTGCTGCGGGTAGTCCTTATAGTGTAACTGTAACTGATAATAATGGCTGTTCACAGACCACATCGGTGGTCATTGCTGATATTGCCGGCCCGATGGCCAGTATATCTGCATACAACGACATCACCTGTTCGGGAATGAACAATGGATCCGCCACTGTTTCGGTTGGAGGAGGACATCCTGGCTATTTATTTACATGGAATACAACACCGGCACAACATAACGTAACTGCCAGCAACTTGGGTCCCGGTTATTACGAAGTGACCATTACCGATCAAATCGGATGTACAACTACCGCAGGTATAACCATTGTTGAACCGGCTACAATGACTTTGAATATCATTACCACAGCCATTGATTGCTATGGTAATTGTAGTGGCGAAGCCATGGCAATTGTAACCGGAGGTGTTACCCCTTACAATCCTATCTGGAGTAACCTGAACACAACCATGCATGCCACCGGATTATGTGCCGGAACCTACACGGTTAGCATCACCGACCAAAACGGTTGTTCTGTTACCGGTGGTACAACAATTATTCAAAGTAACCCTATTGTTGTAAACGAGGTTGTTACAAATTCGAATTGTAATCAGACAAACGGCTCCATTAACTTAACAATATCAGGTGGTTCCCCGCCTTTCAGTTACAGCTGGAACAATGGACAACTTACCGAGGACCTGTTAAATATAGGTGCAGGCGGATATGTTGTTACAATTACTGATAATAAAGGTTGTCAGGCAATCAGAGCCTATGCTGTAAGCAATATTTCGGGTCCTGTTGCGACAATATCCGCTTCATCAAATGTCACTTGCTCAGGAAACTGCAATGGAACAGCATCAGTTTCAGTGTCCGGTGGCTCCGGATTCTTCCAGTACCAATGGTCAAGCACGCCTGTTCAAACATCTGCTACTGCCACCAATTTATGTGTGGGATTATACGGAGTTACTGTTACCGATATTACCACGGGGTGTTCTGCAGTTGCTGGGACAACCATTACAGAGCCAATGCCGATGGATGTTTTGAGTACCGTTACTCCGGCAACCTGCTACAACACCTGTACAGGGAGTATTCAACTGACTCCATACGATGGCACCGCACCGTATACATTTAACTGGACGGGCCCTGGTGTGATACCTGCAAACGAGGATATTTTCAATCTGTGTCCCGGCAATTACACGGTAATTATTACCGATGCAAACGGTTGTATGATTACACGTTCGTTTACCGTAAATAATCCAACTTTCGTAACAATACCTACATCTTCCACTCCGGTTGCCTGCAATGGAGTTTGCAATGGTACAGCTACTGCAAATCCCTTCGGTGGGACACCTCCTTATTCCTACCTTTGGAGTAATCTCGGACAAACCTCACAAACTGCTGTTGGATTATGTGCAGGAAATTACAATGTCACTGTAACCGACGATAATGGTTGTTCTGCAAGCACTTCGGTAACTGTAGCAACGCCTCCTCAGCTTCAATTTGTAAATATCGCGGTAGGTAATGCAAATTGCAGTGGTTCGGCAAATGGAAGTGTACAGGTTACCGCAACCGGAGGAGTTCCTCCATATACATACACTTGGAGCAATGGATCAACGTCTTCCAACCCGACAGGCCTGACACCCGGAATGCATTGCGTTACCGTAGCTGATGTAAATGGTTGTTATATCGACTCTTGTATCACAATCACACAGCCGGTTATGGTTCAGATTAATATGCTGGCCAACAACGAAACCTGCAGTGGATCCTGCGATGGTTCTATCACACCCTCGATAACGGGAGGAACTACACCATATACTTATCTATGGTCAAATCTTCAGGTTACTCCAACAATTAACAACCTCTGTCCCGGTACATATTTACTAACCGTTACTGATGCCAATGGATGTCAATATTACTCATCAGCCTCCATTACTGGGCCTTCAGCTTTATCAGTAGTAGCTCAAAGCACAGTTTCACCGCATTGCAACAACAACGACGGATCAATTCAGGTGGGTGTAATTGGTGGTACTCCGGCATATACCTATCAATGGTCAGCCCCGGGAGGGTCAACAAACACGCTGAACAATATTCCATCAGGATCATATACCGTTACTATCACCGATTCACATAACTGCACAGCCATGCTTACTGTGCCGCTTAACGATGTTGCCGGTCCTCAAATCACAGGATTCGATGTGGACAATATTGATTGTAACGGAAATACAACCGGTTCGGCTGAAGTATTGTTTACAAGCTCTACAATAAACAATACGGTGCTTTGGAGTGATGGGCAACCCAGTGCTCTAGCAATCAATCTTACCGTAGGAAATTACACTGTAACTGTTACGGACGAAAATGGATGTCAGGCAGTAGGTTCAATAGCGATAACCCAACCCCAGCCACTGGCCATGAGCATTGCAGCCTTTACCAATGCGACCTGCTTTGGCATTTGTAACGGGACAGCTACTGCTGTTTCAACAGGTGGAACACTACCAATCAATTACTATTGGTCAGGCGGTCAAAATACTGCTTATGTGAACGGTCTCTGCGCCGGGAATTATACTGTAACAGTAATTGACGCCAATGGCTGCACAGTAACATCTTCGGTAACAATTACCGAACCGCCTGCAATCACAGCCACTGCAACTATAACACCAACCACATGCTTTGGCAGTACCGATGGCGTAATTTCGGTACAGGCTCAGGGTGGTAACAGCAACTATGTATTCAATTGGCCACAAATTGGTCAGAGCGGACCATTAGTTCAGGGTTTAACTGCCGGTTCGTACACCGTAATTATCTCAGATCAGGCTGATGCATCGTGTTTTATTACTCAAACCTATACAGTGCCTCAGCCCAATCCGGTGCAAGCCATCATCGAAACAGTAAATGCGACCTGTGGACAACCCAACGGCTCAGCATATATTGTTGCTGAGTTTGGAGGGACAGGTGCATTCTCGTATTTCTGGAATCCCGGTGGCTATGTTACTGATTCAATCTACGGCTTGCAGCCCGGGACTTATAATGTAGTTATCACTGATATCAACGGCTGTACTGCAACCTACAATGTCGGTGTTGGCGTCACACAACCTCCGCACATCGATAATGTAAATTATGGAGGAACTTCATGTTATGGATACGAAGATGGCTGGGCTGAAGTGTTCGTTTCGGGAGGAAGTGCACCCTATTCTTACCAATGGAGCCCCAACGTGGGTAACACCTGGTCAAACTATAGCCTCGCTGCCGGAATATATTCGGTTACTGTTGAAGACGTTGATGGATGCCGATTGTACGCAAATATCCCAATTTCGACACCAGAGGCGGTTGAAATTTATACAGCCGGTGACCAGCTGATTTGCATCGGAGATTCTGCAATCGTTTCAGCCACGGCTGGCGGTGGAACACCACCCTATTCATTCACTTGGCAAAATATCGGAACCGGAAGTTCTTTCTTTGTTCATCCGATTATTACTACCGATTACTTTGCTTTTGCAACCGATGCCAATGGATGTGTATCAGAAAATGGGGTGGTACGAATTGAAGTAAATCCACCATTAAGCATTGTGGCCATTACACCTTCAACCGTTTGTCAGGGAGATGTAGTATCAATTATTGCTAATGCAAGCGGTGGAGATGGAAACTATGTATACCACTGGAGCACAGGATTAATCAGTACGGATAATACCTTACAATTCAGTGCTATAACTTCAACCACGCTAAGTGTATTTGTAACAGATGGTTGTAATTCTCCGGCTGATACTGCGGTTGTTGTTATCAACATAGCTCCGGAACCTGAAATTTCGTTGACAAAAACACCGTACAAAGGCTGTGCTCCGCTTACCGTTGTTTTCGACAATACAACTGACATACTTACCTACACATATGATTGGGACTTTGGTGATCCAACATCGGGTGCCAATAACTGGTCTGACTTGAAACAGCCCAGTCATTTTTATGAAACGCCGGGTACCTATACCATAACCTGTGAAGTAACTACAAACCTTGGCTGCTCACGAACAGGAGAAGTGATTATACTCGTACACGACTCCCCGATTGCTGATTTTGTGGCACATCCTTGGAGTACCGGTATGTTTGATGCCAATATTACATTTACCGATGCAACCGATAGTGCCATAGCATGGCAATGGGACTTTGGTGATGGGTATACTTCAGGTGAACAAAACCCGCAGCATACATATTTCACATACGGGTTATTCCCTGTGCAACTGGTAGCATTCAGTCAGGAAGGTTGCTCCGATACCGTGGTTAAAAATGTGGAAATTATTGAAAGCCTGTTGTTTTACGTTCCGAATGCCATAAACATCAGAACTCCGGGCAACGATGAATTCTATCCCAAAGGTTCCGGTGTTGACCTCTTATCGTATGAGATGACAATCTTTAACCGTTGGGGAGAAGAAATATTCCACACCAACGATTTCTACGCACGTTGGCAGGGTCGGTATAACCAGAACAAGGGAGATTATGTGCCACAAGGTGTATATGCCTGGATAATTACCCTGAAAGATAAATGGGGAAAAGACCATACTTTTTCAGGAAATGTAACGGTGTTTAAATAATTTTCAAAAAACTTATTGAAAAAGCGGATGATTATCCGCTTTTTTTTATTGTGCATTTTTATTATTTTAGCATTTGATAAAAGAATGACCAGTGAGTAATAAATGAGCATAAAACTAGCGTGAAATAAACGTAATATTAAATAATATCATTATGGAAAAAAGTATCAAAGGAACTAAAACAGAACAAAACCTGCTAAAAGCATTTGCAGGTGAATCGCAGGCACGCGCAAGGTATATGATGTTCGCCTCAAAGGCTAAAGAAGAAGGCTACGAACAAATCTCAGGAATTTTTACCGAAACGGCAGATCAGGAGTATCAGCATGCCAAACGTTTCTTCAGTTTCCTCGAAGGAGGAATGCTTGAAATTACTGCCATGTATCCGGCAGGCAAAGTGGGAACCACCTACGAAAACCTTCAGGAAGCAGCGCATGGCGAAAACGAAGAATGGACAGAACTGTACCCCGAATTTGCTAAAATAGCCGAAGAAGAAGGGTTTACTCAAGTTTCTTCCGTTTTCAAAATTATTGCTAAGGCCGAAGTAACCCACGAAAAACGCTATCGTAAGCTTATTGCGAATATCGAAGCCAATTCGGTATTCGAAAAATCAGAAAAAGTTACATGGTATTGCCGCAAATGTGGTTATGTTCACGAAGGAACCAAACCGCCAAAAAACTGTCCGGCATGTCTGCATCCTCAGGCTTACTTTGAGCTTCAGGCCGAAAATTACTAAGATTAAAATTTGAATAACAGAAAGACGCGAACAGCGTCTTTTTTTATGGTAAAATATTTACCTCATACTCGAGTTCTACACCAAATTTATCCTTTACTTTTTGCCTTACCTCATCAGCTAAAGAAATAATTTCTTTTCCTTCGGCACCACCCAGGTTAATCAGAACCAGAGCCTGGTTTTTGTGAACCCCCGCCCTGCCCTTCTGGAAACCCTTAAACCCACATTGATCAATGAGCCAACCGGCAGCCAGTTTTACAAAATGAGTGGTGTAATCAAAATATCGGACTTCAGGAAACTTACAAAGAATATCTTCTAATTCTGTTTTTAAAACCACCGGGTTTTTAAAGAAACTGCCTGCATTTCCGATGAGTTTATAATCAGGTAATTTGGAATCACGTATCTTGCAAACCGCTTCTCGCACCTCGCTGAGTTCAGGATTGCAATTATTTCCAAAATAATTTACCAGATCGGCATAATTCAAATTCAGGTTTTTAATTTTCGACAAGCTGAAAATGACCGAAGTAATTACAACTTTACTCTTCAGTTCGTTTTTAAAAATACTGTCGCGATAGCCAAACCGACATTCGTAGTTGAGATACGAAACAGGTTTACCTGTTGCAATCTCAATGCCTTTTACCAGTTTAATAACATTCCTGACCTCATCACCATAAGCTCCAATATTCTGGACAGGAACCGCCCCTACAGAACCCGGTATTGCTGACAGGTTTTCGATACCGTATAGCCTTTTTTCAACTGCCCAGTTTACAAAATCATCCCAGACCTCACCAGCAGCCACCTCGACCACAGTGCATACTTCGGTTTCGTCGAGAACACGAATTCCTTTATTGACAGGATGAATTATTAGGCCTTCAAAATTCCCGGCAAAAAGCACATTACTGCCGCCTCCCAGCACGAAAACGTTCTCCTGTGACAGACCAGAACCTATAAATTCCGCCAAATCATCCTCATCTATAAAACTAAAGAACTTCGCTGCTTTTGCATCAACACCAAAGGTGTTGAACTCTTTTAGAGATACATTTTCGGCTATTTCGAACGACATTGCAAAAATTTACTTAATTTTACTATTCTTCGGTTCAAAAGTATAATTTTAAAATCGAAAAAACAGCAATAGTGAAAATTGTAGTTTCTGTAAGCAACGACATTGTTACCGACCAACGGGTACATCGGGTGTGCAACACACTGATTGACAATGACTTTAAAGTTGTACTTCTGGGTCGTAAAAAACAAAATTCTCCAACATTGGGCATATATTCATTCGAAACCAAGCGTTTCAGGTTACTGTTCGAAAAAGGTCCATTGTTTTACGCATGTCTGAATATGCGGCTATTTCTTTATTTGCTTTTCGTCAAAGCCGATATTTTTTTGAGCAATGACCTCGATACATTGCCCGCCAATTATTATGCTGCAAAAATACGGTGCAAGAAACTGGTATACGACAGCCATGAGTTATTTACCGAAGTACCCGAACTGCAAGGCCGGCCACGCGTAAAAGCATTCTGGGAACGCATCGAAAAACGAATACTTCCCAACATTAAATACAGCTATACAGTGTGCGAAAGTATTGCAGCTTACTACAATCAAAAATATGGAATTGAGATGCATGTGGTAAGAAACGTTCCTACTAAAAAAGAAATTCAGATACCTTTTCATGAAAGAGGAAATGTATTTATTTATCAGGGAGTTTTAAATAAGGGTCGTGGACTCGAGATGCTGATTGAATCCATGGTTCATTTAAAAGAATACCAGTTGATAATTGCCGGCAGTGGTGATATCGAAGATAAGCTTAAACATATTGCTGCTGAACACAAAGCCGATAATGTATTGTTTGCGGGAAGAATCCCGCCTGAGGCACTTCATGCACTTACCTGTAAGGCAATTCTCGGATTTTCGCTCGAAGAAGATTTGGGACTGAACTACCGATTTGCTTTGCCCAATAAAATTTTTGACTATATTCAGGCAGGTGTGCCGGTGATGGTAAGTAAATTGCCTGAAATGGAAAAGTTAGTTACACTATATACTGTAGGTCAATGTTCATTAGCAACCACAGTACAACAGTTGTCCGGTGAAATACAAAAAATAATAGGCAATAAATCTTATAGAGAATTATATCATCCGAATTGCCTTAAGGCTGCTGAAACTCTGCATTGGGGCAACGAAAAACAGATACTCACATCATTGTTTGAATCCATCAAATCCTAAAAATTGTCATGAGTATAACCGAAAAAGACATCACTGTCAACAGTTTCTCGCTTACAATATGCGGAATGTTCCGATACGATAAAGCAGCTTTTTATTCACGCAATGATATTGAGAATTATTTTGTTCCATGGCAGCACCGCCTTAGCGAAAGTCAGCGTGAACCAACGAGAAAACATTTACAAAACAGTTACTACGATAGTTTCTTAAGTAACATGTATCCCGAAATTCTGCATGCTGAAATGTTTAACAGCGCAAGCCGTGCCAATGTTTTGAATCATTTCACCGACAAACAGCTCATCGAAAAACCCACAGATTATGAGGCTATCCATTGCGAATTGCAAGACCGACTTTCCGATTTTTCGATGAAATTTTCATATATCGATGTCTATCTGTTTCCTGAACAAACAGGTGTATTCAGCATTAACATTGTTTTAGAGGGCAAACCTGACTTGGCACAAATAAGTAACTGCATGTATCTGATTCGTCAACCCTCGGTGCTTCTTTGCATTAATGGTGAACACAAACCATTATATAATTTTATCGAAGATGAAATTATAAAACCAATCAACGGAGCCAGCGACTGGACTGCCTATAACCCCCAACTGAAGTTGTTTAGCTTAATAGACATTGCTAACAATATTGATACCGGTGATTTGCTTGCAATGCTATATGACTTGGGCAATGTTGCGCGATTAGGAACAGCAGCTGGCAACAATGAATTTTCACCATCAAAAACATATTACAACGACCTTATCGAAAACCATACCATTTCGGTTTATAATAACTGGGCCGCTTTGGCTTTGTACGACACATTCACACGTATAAGCATTAACTATCCCGACACATACAGAGCATGGGAAAATGAATATTTTAACATATACGTGCATTGCCTGCATCTGAAGTTTTACATGTACTACACCAATTCACAATTGAGCGATATTATCAATGTTTCGAAGCGCACCAAGGCTATCCGGAACGAATTTATTGCATTTCTGAACAAATACCAACACATTCAAATTTCGTATAAGTTTCTGCCCGACAAAATTAAAGACCGTTTGTTTATTGCTCTTGACATTCCTTCGGAAACAGAACATCTTGAGCAAAAAGTACAGCGCATCAACGAGCTATCGCAAGAGGCAAAAATGGAATCGAGCAACTTAATCCTCTATATCATTGCTTTGCTGGGCATTGTGCAGTCAATTGTTGCCTTTTCCGACTGGTTTGTAAAACTGGGGATTTCAGATAAATTTGTCTATCCCAATGGAAGCCTTTTTTTCAGTGTATTACTGGTATCGTTAATAGGTGCGATTTTTTTAATTCGTAATAAGAAACGATAATTAACCGCAATATGAAAACCAAAAAAATCATTTATTTCGGGCTGCTTGCTTTTTCGGTTGCAGCATTAGTTTCAAGCATACTTATTAACCCCAACCGTTTTGCTATTATTATTTTGCTGACAATTTTTTCTGGTATTTTATCAGCAACGGGATTAACACATATCTATGCTTCAACAAAAAAGTCTTTCAAAATATCGAGATTTCTATTATTCTCTGCACTGGCAATACTAATTGCACTGATAATTGTTTTTATTTTTTACGAAAACGATTTCATCATCTTTGTAGTTATTTTAAGTGCGCTATTATTAATCTTTTCTGCCTTATCAATGATTGTATATAAGCAAAAAACCGACTTATTTGTTCTGATTTCAATTTTGATCTGTTTGACCGGCTTTATTTTTAAAATGTATCACTTTCCTGGAGCATCAATTTTTATGATTACCGGATTTGGGTTTGGGGCAATCCTGAACATGCAACTTATTCATTATAAGATTACTTCCTACGAAAGTCACATCAATGTAAAATTGAATTTTTTCAAGAATTTCATCTGCATCACACTGTTTATAAGCTATTTTGCCACAATGTTCCGTTTTCAGCACTTCCCCTTTGGCGGCTTACTCGAACTAATCAGCCTGGTGACAATAATCATTACGATACTTTCCTTTGTCTTTCTGTTGCCCAGTTCAAATTTTATAGAGTGGACAAAACAGCACAAACTTCTGTTTTACAGAGGCTTACTGATCCCTGTCATTTTTTTCGCAAGCTTGCTATCACTTTCTTATGTATTTCCAGAAACCTTTCAGCAATTGTTTCAACTAAACTCAAAAAAAGAAGCATTTTTCATGACTCTATATGAAATTCCCGAATAATATTATGGCATAAATATTTGCCCATCAAATACAAGTTCCTTCAAATACGAAATATCAATCGGATACTGATATAATCTGTTCTCATTAATTGTCAGCAAGTGTTTCCCATTGGGTGAAAACTCCGGCTTTTGGCCATCGAATACAAACACAGGATATCCATTATTCCTGTCTAAAACACTGATGAGAACTGTCTCGTTAAGGCCTTCGACCTGTAGGGCAAATAATTTTCCATTGTCGGTCGCATCAATTGACGAATAAATTGTATCTCCTTCCAGCTCAGGAATAAACCAACTTGAAAAAATAGCGTTTTTATACCGCTTTATTGTGCCTTCAGCAACGCTATCAATGCTCATACCTGATAAAACAAAATCGCGATTTATCGTTGCAGGGTCGAAAGTCTTTAATGTTCCTGCGTTTCCATACCGGTTGATAATTATTGCTGATTTTGTTTTCGAAAATACTGCCCGGTAAACAGGCGACATCTGCGAACAGGCATATATACTTCTGTCATCGTTCAAATAGCCATGTTCTTCTCCGGTTAAGCGCCACATCCGAATTGTACTGTCAGCAGACGCAGTCAGAATATAATTCGATTCTTTGTTGAAAACAGCACTCCAAACGATGTCAGAATGACCCTTAAGAACGCTTCTCTTGTCGTATTTCTCAGTCTTTTCGTTGTATTTCCAAATCTGCGCTGTTGCATCTTTCGAAGCTGTTACCAACCATTTTGCATCTGGTGAAATGCAAACCGAAGTAACTGCGGCCGAATGGGATGACAGTTTTTGTAACATTTCCCCATTACGCTTATCATAAATCACCACACTGCTATCGGCCGAAATACATGCAAGATGGTGTTGCGCTGGTGCAAAACTAAGCATATCATGGGTATTAATTAGCCCTGATTGGGTTTGCAGCGCAAATATTTTTTCACCATTAAGCGTAAAGAGAATTATCGAATCCTGGGAGCTTACACATGCAACATATTTGGCGTCATTAGACATTTTCAACGAGACAATACCTGCATGACAGCTGATTTGGGTTTTTACCTGACCATCTGTATTCCAGATAACAATGGTCGAATCGGCCAGATAACCATAAATATAATTTCCTTCTTCGGAATAATGCGCTTCACAAATTTTTGATTCGCAGGGTGTGAATGAGAAACTAAGTCTGTCATTTCCGGTATTTTTGAGAATTTCGTTTCGCCATCCATAAAAACTATTGATTACAGCTTTTTGAGTAAATGCCGTGGGAAATTCTTCGTGTGCCTCGACTGCACTGCTAAATGCAAGTTGGTAATTACCATGGTTACCCAAGGCAAACAATGCTTTTTTCTGGGACTCTGTCTTTTTCACTTCGCGTCTAACGTAAATAGTAAGTAATGTAAAAACAAGGGCCAGCACGACTACCGAAAGAGCGGTAATACGGTTGAGCACTTTGCGGCGTTTAACAATATCACTTTTGCTGGCTTGAATAAATGCTGAGAGCTTATCATCAAAATGCAGGCTACTTTCGTAACGATCAAGGTATTTCAGATCGGATACTCCGAGTAAAACGTTTCGTTTTTCGTAAATGAAATACGCATTCTCAACAAACTGCCTCACTTCGAACAATTCTTTTTCAGCAATACTAATATTTTCGAATATTTTCTCTGCCAGCGCATCGTGGCGCAATTCGTAACGCCCGTAGTTGTCGCGGTCGCGCAAAATACGCAGGTTTACAAAATGATTCAACAGGGTTGTAAGTGTTTGCGATTCGATGGTTTTACCCATACTTCGGCAGAAATCAGCAATTTCTTCCTGTGTCGATTGTTTTTTGGTGCCTTTGCCCGATACCAACGACTTAAGCATCGTCATCGCCAAATCGCTGTTTTCAAAGCTTTTTACCTGCTCATCGAGAAAGTCGCCCAACAAGTCTTTTACGTTCCCGCAATTATCGACCAGAGCGTTAGTAAATGCTGGAACCTGTTTGTGTTCGCCATTCCCGGTGGCTTGTTTGTACAGCCGGTCGAGAAATACCTGCAAATAAGTAAGTTCTATTTCGCCACCACCAGAGGTCAGGCGGTTCAGCATGTTTTCTGAAAAACCTTCTTCCACTTCGATCCCCGCAATACGACATGGTCCTTCGATTGCCTGACGCGCATTTTCGAAACCCATTTTTTCGATTCTCACTCGGTTACCCAGAATTTCGGGGATAATGCGTTCGAATTCAGTGATACCGGCCAAATATTCTTCGCGGATTACAAACAGAAAACGGCATTGCAAATCGCTGTCAACCACAGCCTTCACCGATTGCACGAACTGCTGTTTCTCGGTTTTGCTGCCAAAAATCATCAACTCTTCGAACTGGTCGTACACCAAATACACCGGTTTAAAATGGTCGAGATACAACGAGCGTATCATTTTGCTCATCCATTTGGGTTTATTCAGGTCGGCGCTAACTTCGGTGAGCGAAGCTTTCTGCAGCTCCATCAGCGTGGCTTCGTTTATATCGCGTCCACGACGGATATTCACCGGCAGCCAGTCGCTATCGTTAAACTTCGACGCCAGTCCGCAATGTATCAGCGACGATTTTCCGGTTCCCGAAACACCGTAAACAAGCAATATTTTACTCTCAAACACCTTTTGATAGAGTGCTTCTATTTCGCGGTCACGTCCGAAAAACACATTCCGGTCATCGCGCGTGTAAGAATCGAGAAATTTAAAGGGACTTTGCATAGGGTATTATTATTTTTTCATGTATTGATTTAATATGTAAAATGGAAAATGTTCTCCACTAAGTAAAGCAACTTTCGTTGATATAGAGTCGGAAACATCATTCCATTTCTTTAAGAAATAATTTTCTTTTATTTCTTATCAGTTCGCAATAATTCTAATGTCGTTGCATAACCAATATGATAGATTCCTTTCTCTTGGAGGTTTTCAATGTCTTGGATAAATACCGATTGGAATGTACGTTTTTCATCATACATTTCATTATTATATTTTGCATACCACTTCATTGCCATAAAATATTTATTTTGCAGTAAATATATTACTGGCTTTTTAGCGAGGGCAGCTTTATTTAAAGGATTATGCTTCAATATGAATTGGTTAACCTGAAATAAATACTTCACATTAACCATTTTTGTGATATTTTCATCCATGAATAAGTTTAGAATCATCACAAAAAAACTCATACTTTCATCAAATTCAGTTGAATTTTCAATTGCCTCAAGTAAGGAAACTAAAAGGTATTCTGGATGAATTTCTGAATCATAAAAAACTTCCAAGTTTTCATTGTATAGTGTTAATAGCTCGTACTTATCCCAAAAATTATTTGATTTTATAATCTTCATGTGATAAAAACCCCATTCTATCGGATCTACCTCGACATCATATTTAATCAGTTCAATATCTGATATTAATTTCCGAAAAACAAAATGTAGTTTTTCGGGATTTTTTTTAATAAGTTCAGAGCTAACTAAGCTTGCTTTTATTAAATAGTCCGCCTTTGAAACACTGTCAATAGTTAAATCACAATTGCGTTTCAAATAAAAAAATAATTCATTCAATTCTAATTCAGATGCTGTAGTTATTGATTGTTGAAAATCAAAAACAATTTCGTATTGCATTTTATTACTCAAGCTTAAAACATCGGCGCAGTTTTCACTTAATGGGTATTTGTAATCTGACTTTAACGAGAATAGTAACACCTTATTGAAACCATAGAAACCTACTGATAGGAGTTTACCATTTTGTGACACATCAATATTGGCAAGAGAATTACGAAAAATCAAGCTGCATTTTTTTAGACCAACCTTATCATACATTTCCAAATTCATATTTTTAAACCCGCCAGCTGTAAAAATTGAAAAAACCGAGTTGATAGCAGCATCTGCAACTTCATTCTCATATCCGGGTATAATCAATTTTACGTTTAACAATGAATCAAATACATATAAATTACTTCCTCCAAGGGAAGAATAGTAAAGTTTTTGTTTTTTGTCTTCTTTAATAAAAGTTTCAAATGGATAATAAATACTTCCTTTCCCTTGATATCTCTTAAGCTCGTTCCCAACACTATCGAGCAAAAGTATTACTCCTTTCATTGCATCAATAGCAATAATTTGATTGTTGTCTAGCAACTTAACGGCTTGAATAATGGTCCCAGGAATTTCGTCTTTTTCTACTTTTCGGATCAATTCACCACCTCGGTTGTAAATATAAATGCAACGTTTATTGTCGCATACAGCAATTCGCTTGTTATCTCTCGACAAGTCGATATTAGTAATATATTGACATTCGGTTTTAATTGTCAGAATATTTTCTCCATTTAACCCCCACAACCGCACTGTGCTATCTGAAGAAGATGTGAGCATAAATTTTCCATCGTAAGAAACCACAGCATCGTTGATACCTCGTTTGTGACCAATTAACAAAGTTTCTCTACCTGTTGTCAGATCAACAATTTTCGAAATGGAATCTCTGGAACATATAAACAAACTTTCATCATTATTTATAAATGACAAATGTGTTATCTGATTTCTACCGCCGTCGCAATAATTATTACTAATAGCGTTCCCTGTGTAAATTGCGTCCGATTTGGCATTAGCAGGTACCGTGAATGATTGCAATAGTTGTTGTTCCATATTCCAACGTTTCAAGCTGCCATCAAAAGAGGCAGAAAACAAATAGCTGCCAATAACTTCAACATCAAGCACTATGTGTTTATGGCCAAGAAATGAAGATAAAAATTCGCTCTGACCATAAGATGCCAAATAGCTGTAAATATTGTTATCCTCTGTGTAAATCATTAAATCGTTTATTCTCCATAACTTAGCGTATTCAGAGGAATTTGTTTGAATCTTGTCAATAAAGTTGCCCTCACTATCATATTCAAGAATAGCATTTGACGTTCTAAAAAGTAAAGTTTTACCTATTTGAACAAAACCTGATACATTATCATTGAATTCAACAGTGTTTATACAGTTGCCATTGGTGTCCCAGAATTTGGCGGTTTTATCGTCAGAGCATGTAATAAAAACATTTTCATTGTCAAGAAATTTCAAATCTGCAATATTCTCATTGTGCGCATCTTTATCAACCAAAAGCGTCCAATTTCTATCGTAGATTTGAAAACTGTGTCTAGCAACACTGATCACAATTTTTTGCCTGTCTGGCGATACAGCAATACATCTTTTCAGCCCAATATAATCTGCTGTGCCTGTTCTATCTGGAGCCAATACTGCAATTAAATTCATCGAACTATCCCATACTTTAGCCGTACAATCAAACGATGCTGTAATTATTGTATTATCATCATAAAAACAAATTTCTGTAATTACACGATTATGAATTGTATCGTACTTAGCTACTAGGTTTCCTGAAGTATCTACCACATGCATTGAACCATCGACCATGCCTAAAAACAAAACATCTTTTTGCGGATGTTTTTTCACACAAGATATCCCTGTATTAACCCCGTATATTGTTTTATACAAATTATTAGAATAGTAAATCGAATAAATATTTTCCAGGATTTCTTTATTAGCAGTATCAATGCTGTAGGCATATTCTGCCAATCGCAATGCAACTGTAGGGTTTTCGTTAACAACTCCCTTAGCTAATGAATTATAATAATTTGCCAACGCTTTTTTCTCATTCTCTTCTGCCTTGCTCCTCTCCCGCATTGCCCACCATGTAAATCCACTCAGCACAATGAGCAGCACAATGGCTGCTGAAGACAGTATCCAGATTCTCCGCCTGCGGGCTTTGGTAAGTTCACTTTGGCTGCGTTTTATGAATGTTTCGTGTTCGCGCGATAAATACAGCTTGTCGCTATATGGCGCCAGATAATTCAGGTCACTTTTGCTTAACAGTACACCGCGCCGCAAATACAATTCATACGCATTCTCAACAAACTGCTGCACTTCAAACAATTCCTTTTCGGCAATGCTGATGTTTTCATAGATTTTTTCGGCCAGCGCATCGTGGCGCAACTCGTAGCGGTTGTAATTGTCCTTGTCGCGCAATATACGCAGATTTACAAACTGGTTTAGCAGACTGCGCAGGATCTCGGCATCCACCGGTTTACCCATGCTGTGGCAAAAATCAGATATCTCCGCCTCTCCCACCTGCTTCTTCGTTCCTTTTACCGATACCATTGCCTTGAGAACCGTCATCGCCATTTCGCTGTCGGCAAACGATTTTATCTGCTCATCAAGAAAAGTACCGAGCAGGTCTTTTACGTTGCCGCAGTTGTCAATCAGTGCATTGGTAAAATGTATGGTATTCTCTGCTTCTTGGTTTTCGGCACTTGCCATTTTATACAGCCTGTCGAGAAACACCTGCAGGTAGGTCAGTTCGATATCGCCGCTACCGGGCGAAAGGCGGCTGAGCATATTTTCGGCAAAGCCTTCTTCCACACCTATTCGGGCCACGCGGCACGGACCTTCGATAGCCTGACGTGCATTTTCGAAGCCCATTTTTTCGATGCGCACCCGGTTTTCGAGAATTTCAGGCACAATACGCTCAAACTCGGTGATGCCGGCCAGATATTCTTCGCGGATTACAAAAATAAAACGGCATTGCAAATCGCTGTCAACTACCGCTTTTACCGATTGAACAAACTGCTGTTTCTCGGTTTTACTGCCAAAAATCATCAACTCCTCAAACTGGTCAAAAATCAAATACACAGGCTTGAAGTGGTCGAGGTACAGTGAGCGTATAGCCTTGAGCATCCATTTTGGTTTGCTCAAATCGGGATGCAGTTCTGTGATAGAGGCTTTTGTAAGTTCACCAGCAAGCGCTTCGTTTATGTCACGCCCACGGCGGATGTTCAGCGGAAGCCAGTCGCTGTCGTTAAACTTCGACGCCAATCCGCAATGAATTAGCGACGATTTTCCGGTTCCCGAAACACCGTAAACGAGCAATATTTTACTCTCAAACACCTTTTGATACAGTGCTTCTATTTCGCGGTCACGTCCAAAAAACACATTCCGGTCGTCGCGCGTGTAAGAATCGAGAAATTTAAAGGGAGATTGCATAGCTGGTTATTTTATTTCAAATTATTGATTGTTGATTTCAAATTTAAAATTGGGTTCATTTAGTAGGACATTAGTTGTTTTAAAAGCATTTGATAATTAAGTTATTACATTCTATTTCGTTTGATATTAAATCAAAAATCATAAATTTGAAATCCAAAATTTTCAAAGTGTTTATTGTTGATTTCAAATTAAAATTGGGTTCATTTAGTGGGACATTAGTTGTTTTTAAAGCATTTGATAATTAAGGTATTACATTCTATTTCGTTTCATATTAAATCAAAAAAAATAAAATCTCCAATCACTTAGTTTTATTCATATTCTTCTTCAGTGTAATCAACGTCTTACTAACAATACTTACAAGTTCCTCACTTTCTTTTTTTAAAACCAACAGATTTGCATCATCGCAATTCATAATTTTCGATTGCTGCATAAAACCAATCCAAAAATCAACTTCTCTGATTTCTTTTAAAACAATTTGCAACTTGTGCGCAAAGTCTCTTTTGCTTTCGGCACCAATGGCTTCCTGATAATTTGCCCCACAGGACGTTGCAGAACGAAAAAGCTGCATATAAACGTGTCGCCCGCTAAAAGATTTAACCATCAACTTTTCGAGCCGATACACAGAAACCGCAAAAATTATAAACCGATCTGATAATTCCTTACTAGTCATCTATTATTATCTCCAATTAAAAAAATTAAAAATCATCAATCTTAAATTCTAAATCAAAAATCTTAAATCAAAAATTTAAAATCTTAAATCTCCCATCATCCGCAAACCACTTTCACCAAATCTTTATATTCCTGTAACAAGTTTGCATAATTGCTTAGCGAACGAAGATCGCATTTTTCAGTTACTTCGGTTCCAACATACATCAGGTGGTCGCTTCGGAATTTGGTAAACATAAAAATGTCCTTTTTAATATCGAACTTTTCCTTGTCATTGATAACTTCGCAATTTGTGTCAATAATCAGTGGTGACAGATTAAGGTATTCGTCAATTGATTTAATGCTTTTCATAAGCAGCACCGATTGCGTATCGGTGAACTTGGTTTCATCGATTTCCTGAATTTTAAAACCTGAGTCGGAACTGTTTAAAATGTCAACAGAGTGTTGAAATACCGGATCCTGATTTTTGGGCTTCACCACTTTAATTTCGCGTACCGATACCAATTTGTACTTCACAAGGAAACTGAGCTTTTCGAGAATGAATGCCAGTTTATCTTCGTACTCCACACAACGTTTCTCGATATCTTCCTGAGTTAAATTTATCTGATAATGTCCAATTTCGTTGCGTTCAGGAACCCAAAAATCAAGGGCGTTCAAGAATTTAGAGTCGAATTCCACTGTTTCGGGCAGAAACCAATCACGCTCTTGCTCTGAATAAAACTTCGTTAGCATGCGAATAATCCATGCATAATTACCCATAGACAAAACCGAAAATCGCGATTCAAAATCCTTTTTAAAGCTATCGGGAACCATTATCAATCCATTGGCAACATCTCGCCAAAGCTGGCTGATCATAATAAAACTCATGAATTGCATGCTACGCTCTATGGTTTTAAAAATCTGATCGAGGCGCATACGGTCGAGCTGGCGCATTGAGCCTGAAAATAACCTTCGAAGCTCGACCCCAACAGGCCAGGGGAAATTTCTGATAATTAAATCACCCAATAATCGCGGATCAATCGCATCATCCTCATCATCCTCGTCAACGACAACAAATTTTGCCAGTGCCGGGCGGTTTTTTACCATTGCATCAAAAACACGCTTAATTAAATCTTCATTCAGTTTTTTCATAGAATATAAGTTTTCTATCAGAGTTAGAATTAAGAACTATTCGAACCATAAAAATAACAAATTTTATACAAAATAAAAATTGGCAACGACATGCAAAAAAAAAAGCCTCATCACTGAGGCTTTCCGAGGTATCTTCAATAACAGGACTAGTAACGTCTGTTAGGATTGTTTCCGTAACCGCTGTTCCGGTTGTTACTGAATGAGTTTTCGGTTCTGGGTTTAGCTTCGTTTACGATAAGATTCTTACCCATGAACGCTGAATTGTTCAACGCGCTGATAGCACGCTGTCCTTCTTCATCGTTGCTCATTTCAACAAAACCAAAACCTCTGCTTTTTTGAGTAAATTTGTCGATGATGATCTTTGCAGATACTACTTCGCCATACTCTTCGAATAATCCTTTAAGTTCGCTTTCGGAAGCTTTAAATGGAATTCCTGCTACATAAATGTTCATTGTACAATACTAAGTTTAATTAATTATAAATAACTCAAATTACCTTATGTAATTCAGTGCAAATATACGACAATAAATAAGACATGCAAGTTCTATCCGACATTATCCAAAACAATAGCATTTATTATACAATATTCAACAGGATTGTACGAAAAGCTTTAAATCTGAATTATCCTAATCCCTTGAGGAAGCGCAAATTTTGTTGAATCCACCGGATTTTCGTCGAATTGTACCGCTTCAATCACCAGGTCATCACCCCGGTTACTGCTTACCGATTTCAACGGAATACCTTTATATAGCCATACAGTGGTAGGCATTGGCTTTTCGAAACTCACCACCGTACAATAATGTTTCAACACACTCTCGTCCCCAATTTTCTTCACACCATATTGTTCTTTTTGCTGGGCAGTAAGCTTCTCGTATTCGGTGGCCGGTTCAGGCCGGAAAGGGGTTTTTACCACCTCTTTTGACCCAATCTGCATGTCGTATTTATATCCATCGATAACATACGAGCAGGTACCCCTCTTCGTTCCGTTTTCGATTCGGTATGCTTCTTCGTATTGAAGTTTTCCATAAGCGCTAAACCATACCTCGCGAATGACTCCAATGGTAGAAGTATACTTCAGATATGCATGTTCAATCTGATACACAGCATCATCGGGAATCAGGTTCCCGTCAGTATTTGCACTGTCTGTTATTGTATCTGACACAGAAATATGCTCAACAGAACCTCCGGTTTCGTTCAATTTCGAATTTCTCGTGTTACACGAAATAAGAACAGGAATTGTGATAATTAAAACAAAAATTATTCTTCTCATAATCAATTGATTAAATCGTTTTTTCAATATCGCTCCGACCCGAGATATACGCATCCCATTTCTCCAATAACGCGGCCATATCGGTGGGAATTTCGGAGTCGAACATTAATTTCTTTTTTGTAACCGGATGTACAAAGCCCAGTGTTTTTGCATGCAAAGCCTGCCGTGGACAAATTTGAAAGCAGTTTTCAACAAATTGTTTGTATTTGCTGAATAAGGCACCTTTTACAATACTATTGCCTCCATATTCCGAGTCGTTAAAAAGTGGAAATCCCAGATTACTGAAGTGAACACGAATCTGATGAGTCCTGCCTGTTTCGAGTCGGCACTCAACATAGGTGCAATAGGTGTAACGCTGCAAAACACGGTAATGGGTAACCGCATGTTTACCCGATGAACCATCCTGAAAAACCGTCATAACTTTTCGGTTCGAGGGATGCCTTCCGACATTACCCGTAATGGTTCCCTCATCATCGGGTAAATTGCCCCAAACCAGTGCATGATAGGTTCGTGAAGCGGTATGTTCAAAAAACTGTTTGCCCAAGCCATTCAACGTCTTCTCGTTTTTTCCGACCACCAGCAATCCACTGGTATCCTTATCGATGCGGTGCACCAACCCGGAGCGGATATCGTTTTCGGAAAACAATTCGTTTCCCTGCAGGTGAAACGCCAATGCATTTACTAAAGTCCCGGTGAAATGTCCCACCGCCGGATGCACGACCATTCCAGCCGGCTTGTTGACTACCAATAAATCGTTGTCTTCGTAAACAATCTGAAGTGGGATATTTTCGGGTATAAGTTCAAATTCAATTTTAGGAAAACTTAGCAATATGGTAATTACTTCGCCGGGTTTAATTTTATAATTCGATTTAACGGTTTTGCTGTTTACAAAGACGTTTCCGGCTTCGATAGCTGCCTGAATTCTGGTTCTTGAAACATTGGCTATTTTACCGCCCAGAAATTTATCGATACGAAGTACGGCTTGACCTGCATCGACTACAAAACGAAAATGTTCGAACAAATCTTCCTGGGCCGACTGGTTTTCGGTCTCGGCGTTGTTAATGTAATCCTGCTGTAACATTAGTGAGAAACAACCAAGCGCAAGGTAGTCGGACCTGTGTCACGCATCACATGAACAATATACAATCCATTGTTCCATTGAGATACGTCGATGGTTTCGTAAGCCTTACCCGAAAACTGCAACCTTCCTGAGCAATCGTAAATGAAGCACTCTCCATCTAAAGTTCCGTATTCGGATGCAATATTCACCTGATTTGAAGCAGGATTTGGGTATAATACAAATCTGGATTCAGGAACAACAGGAATACTCATTGGGTTGGGATCTTTCCCAAAAACAGGCCGTACCATAATAGCACCCTGTAGCGACGACTGAGTCCAGTTGCCATCGGTATTATACAATAGTTTTGATGAAGCATCCCTGTTTTTGTCAAAGCCCACATTAAGCATATCGTCGGTTGTTTTTACCCAACCAATGAAAAAAGCGCCTGAAACAAAAACGGGAGTATCGAGTGCGTAATATCGGTACTCGTTGAGACTATCAGTATAAATTGGTCTTACCCCAATCTGTTCAACCAGGGTATCACCCGGTACGCCTCCATCGTTTTCCCACACCATCAGGTAGAAATAATGAATATTTGCATCGTTAAGTACATGATTGAAGAAAATATTCACACCACGCAATGTGTCGGCTTGTAAAGGTTCAAACATTAACGCAACTGCCGAACCGGCTGTTCCCTGACCGGCAATCCCATACCCCTGCTCGGCAGAACCATCGTCGTAGGCATAATAATTATAAAAACACTGATTGTAGATGATTGTATCGTTCCAACGATAAGGACGGCGTGCTGCCGTAGTATCAGTTTTAATAAAACCCTTTAACTCAAAACATGCTGAATCAATTGTGTTGGAATTAAATACATAATTTACCTGTTTCCCATAACTCAAAGTGCTACCTGGCAAAATATTCTCACTGTCATCAAGGCTCGAAAAACCGGTGCCGGTCCCCCACAAATCGCGTATGGTTAATTGCCGGTTAATGTTCTGGCCGGTGGTACCATTGTTTTTGTATACATATACCAGTGAATCGATGGTATTGGCTGCCGCCACAGGTTTAAAATGCTCCCAGGGAACACTTTCGTAAGTGTCGATCATACTGGTGAAATCCGAAATAAAAGCCACATCCTGCGTAATCGTATCATTCATATTTCGGGCAGTATCCAGCCTGACATAATCAATGTTCCAGATGTCAAAATTACTGTTGAACGAAGGCTCGTAGTTTGAGCCGATACTGGCATAATTTTTAAAGCGAAAACGAAATCCTTTTTTCAGAAAAGCAGGGTCTGTAACCGGGACTAAAACCAACTGGAAAGTATCCATAGCAACGCCACCATCGGTATTCCAAACCGAAACCCAGGTAGTATCAGGCGAAGAAAATTCCAATACCAACGAGTCGCCCACATCGGGTTTTTCACCTGTTCCACCACATTGATAGTAGAAACTCAGGTAAACAGAGTCTCCAGGACTGTATTGCAGGTTAATTGGTTTTGAGGTTAGATATTCGGATACAAGGCTGGTAGTAAACGACAAATTTGTGTAAACAGCACCCGTGCTATCAAGAATATCAAGACTGGCGACGCCAATCGAAATCGGGTCGATGGCATAGCCATTATTGATGAAGGCTGAATGTCCGTCCCATATTGCCTGATTGGCAAAAACATAGGAATTCGAAAAGTCATCAAAAAAAGGCAATTCTAAGGTATCGGCATTCTTCACCGATTTATAATCGTATTCTTTAAAGTACTTCTTGCTGTAATCGCGAATAACCGATGGAGCAATGTCAATAAGCGTTTCCTGAGCCCAAAGACTTAGCCCGGGCAACAGAAAAAGTATTAAGAAGGTACATTTCTTCATAAATTCAGTTTTTAATCAGGCATAACACCGTGTAGCAATGCCGTATCGCGGGTAAGCCAAATATCTACATTAGAACCCAAATTTATCTTGTTTATTGTATCGGCTGCAGGTAATTGTCGATAGACCCGGGCATCAAGTGAATCTTTTCGGTTTTTAACACTGCTGTCGTAGGTAACTGCACCTAAGTTCAGGAACTGGTCAAGCAACAGGTTATAGGCTTGTTTATATGTCATACCCCTTAGGTGTGGAACACTGGTTCGTTCATCGCTGAGGCCAAGACCAAGGACCAGATCGATTTTTGAGCCTTTTTTAATTTTTTCGCCGGGCTCAATTTCTTTCCCTTTATGCAACTGACGTATGACATTATTTTCCGCAATATCGGGGACATAACGCAAATTTCCGGCCACCAGTCCATAAGTTTCCATCACGGCCATGGCATTGCGGAGGCTTATTCCCCTCAAATCGGGCATCTGTACCATTTCGTCGCCCATGGCATTCACAACCAGATAGATGGTACGACCTTCCTTCACTTTAAATCCAGCCATTGGGTTTTGTTCAACAACTGCCCCTTTATCAACATCTTCGGAATACACTGAGTCATTAATTACAAAAGTAAATCCCTTATCATCACACATCTTTTCGACCTCCTCGATACTCAATCCTACAAAATCGGGAACCGAAACCGACTCTCCATGATGGGTATAGAGCTTCAGCACCAGCATAACCACCCACACAAGAACCACCGTAATACCAATGGCAATCCCAAAGTTCACCAGAAATAGCTTACTTCTGAGTAAATTCCAAAGTTTTTTCAATCGCTCCATGCTACATTTTAAAGAGCGTAAAAATAATGAATTATCCTGAATATTATAGATTGCATTCGAATAAATTGCAAATTGTAATGCTTGCTTGTTCAGGGTAACAGTATCAATAAAAGCCACAGGGTTCACGAAACGAGCAAAAAAGCATCTATTCTAAGCCGCCTTTATACTCAGTAAGCACTTACTGTTTCGCTTGCTGAGAAATCATCAGTGTGTTTATACTGTCGACCGCCTGAAGTGCTTTGCCCAAATGGTAAAAGTCGACAACTATAAAATTGGGATATCTTCCCGAAAGAGAATTATAGTCTGCACAACGCTGTAAAATTTCGTCGATTCCATTAACTTTTTTCGATCGCATTTTGCTACCTGTTCCCAGCTTACCCATAACGAAATTGTTTAAGATGAACAAGGGGTTGTTCCGATTACCGCGGTTTGTCACACAGGTGAAATCCTTTGCCTTTTTCACAGAGAAATGGGTTTCGGTCATATAGTCCCACATGTAAAACATCTTAGCCTCCCGGTTACCCGAATCACAAGCATCGTTAAACACAAAAAGCCGTGTGTTATTATCGATTAATTGTTGTAACACTGGCCACTGTGAAATGCTTTCGGCATAAAAAATATAGTCCCAAAGACCAGCGTGGAGTAATTCTCTTTGTATCTGGTCGGCAGAAACATAGTTTTCGAGTAGTAAGCTAATTATAGCCGACGAATCAGAATCGAGAAACAGCCGCACATCGGTAAGCACATCGGAAAACGCTTGTTTCCCCAATATTGGATTTGCATGATAAACATACAGTTTCCCTTTCATTTCGTAAACATCCAGCATTAATGCACGAACACCATCGGTAAGCTGTTGGTTGATATTAAATTTCTGGTTGGGAAACAGAAAGCCATTCCGTGAACAGTTGTAGGAATTATGGGTAGTAAGGAAGCAGGCTTTGTTGTATGGCAGCGTTTCGAATGACTGACAACGTACAGGATTCAGAAAGAAAAACACAACATACACTACCAAACCTAATACTACAAATTTCGAAAACCGGGAAAGTGTTTTTCCCCGAGAAATTACGCAATAAATATTTCTCACAAAATTCGCATTCAATTTATAAATAAAGGCAAAACTTGTCAAATAAATAAGTCAATGTCAACAACAAACATTCGCTAAAATATCTTAGAATCAACAAAATAAATCAAAATAATCATTGAAATATTTGCATTCCCGAATGATTTTTTTTAAATTGCAACAATCACTAAAACATCAAAATATGAAAAGATTTATTCCTTTCCTCGTTGTTGCTGCATTACTTTTTTCACTGGCAGCACTGGTTTCCTGCGATAAGGACAACCCCCCGGTTGATGAATTCACCCCAGGAGGGTGGCTAGCCGGACAGGTTTTTGCCAAGAATGGCACAACGCCAATTGCTAATGCCAATGTTTTTGTAGATTGCAACGGTGAAATTTATATAACCCAGACTGACAGGGATGGAAGGTTTAAACTGATTGCGCCAGAGGGTCCGCAGGTGTTAAACATCCAATCGGGATATGGTAGAATATTCAGGACTACCGTTGACGTAACTGTCGAAAAATATAAGGTAACAACTATTCCGGAATACGACTTAAAATTAGCCCAGGCGGCCAACTTAGCCTATATAGCCGGCTCCTACGATGAGATTCAGGATGTTATTGAAAGTTTAGGTTATACATGCACTGCAATTAACATTACCGATTTGGAGGATGCTGATTTAATTGCCAGTTACGGGGCATTGTTTATTAATTGTAGCGCTCATCATGGTTTTAACGAAGCCATATGGAATAATTTGCAGGAATATGTTGAAAATGGTGGCAGTTTATATGTATCAGATTGGGCAGTCAGTTCACTGATAGGTTATTTAACTACAAAAGACCAGTGCGATGAAAACCGGCATTGGTATTACGGGCATTCAACCGGAACGAAATCTTGTCCCACAAGGCTTGGTGGATTTATTACTACTGATGATTTATGCACTCAACGGAGTGGGCTTTCAGGAACAATTACAGGTGCAAGTGTTATAAATCAGGAACTTGCTGACTGGATTGGTTTAAACACGATTGACATCAACTATGACCTTGGTTCATGGGAAACAATTCAACAATTGAGTGATTCATGGGAAGTTTTAATTCAGGACGACAATATGGGTTACGGTCCGCTGGCAGTTAGAACCAGACTCGATTCACCCGCTGATTTGGATCTGAAAACAAAAGATCAATCCTGGGTTACAATCTGTCACATACCCCCGGGAAATCCCGCAAACGCACACACAATTACCATTGCGCTGAGTGCATGGCCTGCTCACGAAGCCCATGGCGACCAAATGGGGCCGTGTGAAGGACATAGTGGATCTATAATTTTTACTACATTCCACAATCATCCTGATGATGATATTCCGGTTGAAATTCAAAAAATTCTTGAATATTTTATAATCAACTTATAAGAATTATTAGTTGCTGATAAAGGCTGCCTCAAAAGGGCAGCCTTTATTTATAATTATTTAAAAATTTTAAATAAGATTTATTCTTGAGTACACAATTAAGCGCAGCGCGAATGATTCCAGGATGGGAATTTACGAACAAAAAGCCGACTTCGTCGATTTTTTTGTTTTAGCCATTTGGCTTTTCGAAAAATAAGGTCTGGCGGATTACGTGCAGCGCACGTGATCCCATAGGGGGGGATGCTTTACGAACAAAAAGCCGACTTCGTCGTTTTTTGTTTTAGCCATTTGGCTTTTCGCAAGCGAAGCCAATTGGCTAAAACAAAAAACCACCGCGATGCGGTGGCTTTTTGTTCGTAGCGAGAGGCGGGATTGAACCGCCGACCTCATGATTATGAATCATGATTTTTTCTTTCCTTTGATTGTCCCCCGTTTTCTTTTTATCTATATATCAGGCACTTATCAATTTTTATCAATTCTTTTTTTCTCTTTTTTCTTGCATAATTCAGAAATTGTATGTAAATTGTATGCAAATTTTAGAAGCAAATTTTACTGATTAACACTACTAATTCAAGCATATATGATCACCGCAAGTACTGCAATTATTCTCGATAAGAGGTTCAAAAACAAAAACGGTAAATACTCCGTTAAGCTCAGAATTACAAATAACAGAGTTCAAAAGCACTATTCAACCGGTTACCACCTATCCGAAGAAGAGTGGATGGCTTCTCAGCAGGATAACCCCCGCAGGGAAAACAAAGAACATAAACTGGTATTCTCCCAAATCGAAGCCAAAGCCCTGGGCGTTATCAAAACCCTTGATGCTTTTTCTTTCGAGCTATTCGAAAAAAAGTTCTTTCAAAACCCCGAGTCACGCAAAGATTTATTAGTGTTGATGCAACAGTACATCGATAAGCTAAAATCCGAAAACCGCCTTACCACTGCCGAAAGTTTCCGCAGTGCCTTGCGTTCATTTGTGGCCTTTTCGAAAACCCTGAAATCCGGCAAAGTCATTATCAACCAGGTAACCCCCCAATGGCTCCAAAAATATGAAACCTTCATGATTGATAAGGGTTCCTCCATTACTACCGTTGGAATATACCTGCGAAACCTCCGTGCAGTTTTCAACCTTGCCATCGAAGAAGGAATCATCGACAGCAGCTTCTACCCTTTCGGTAAACGTAAATATCAGATACCTGCCGGTCAGAACCTAAAAAAAGCCCTTACACTTGCCGATATTCAAAAAATCATCAAATACAAGCCGGAATCGAAAGCCGAGGGAAAAGCTCGCGACCTCTGGATATTCAGTTACCTGTGCAATGGGGCCAACATCAAAGATATTGCCCTATTGCAGTACAAAAACATCAACGGCTCTTCTTTAACCTTTATAAGGGCCAAAACAGCCCGTTCAACAAGAGGCCAGATGAAACCCATTAAAGTAATGTTATTGCCCGAAATCACCGCTATAATCGAAAAATGGGGCACTAATTCCAATAACCCCGATGACTATGTGTTCGGTATTATTTCTCAACCTGATAATCCGGCTGAAAGGCTCGCTAAAATTCGTCAGGCTACGAAAACAATCAACAAATACATTGGCCGTATTGGTTCCGAACTTCAATTCGATGTAAAACTAACAACCTATTATGCCCGCCATTCATTTGCTACCGTCCTGAAGCGTTCCGGTGCCCCCATCGAGTTTATCAGCGAAAGCCTCGGACATAAGGACCTTAAAACTACCGAAAACTACCTCGATAGTTTCGAAGATGATGCAAAGCTCAATTTTCAGAAAAAACTACTGGGTTTGTAAATTGTCTATTTCTAAAATTTGCATTATTATTGTTTGATGAATGTTTCATTTACCATATTCAGCAACATCTTAAATGGTGACCTCTTACCGGATGCCTCGCACAATCAGGACCACTTCATTTTTTCATCTATTCTCGCCAATAAACTAAGGAGTAATTCTGATTGTTTTTATTCCTATTTTAAAGTTTTTAATGATTCTATTTCTCCTTTTTATCCAAATCTGTCGTCCTGTGTTTTTCTCTTTGACAATACTTCAAAAGATTGTCATTTGCCAGATTATTTTCATTCATTATCATTCCAACCATTTTTCGATAAGAAATCTGAGTTTTATTTCTATCTGATTAAAAATGAGACTGACCGCATCTATAGTTATTCGTGTAAAATAGTTTCAGCAGCTGAGTCTCCCGAAATTAAATCTTACGAATCTTATAAAATATTAAGTCAAATTTTGCTATTATTCGACTTGAGTGCTTCTGTTTCTTGGGGCTCTACTGATGCACTCTATGTAATTTACAATCTGAGAATTGCTCTATTGCGTCTCTATTATATGTGTCAAATCAGGTTTTCTGAGTACACAGCTGAGCATTTTATAACCGATACTGAAGTCCTTGCTAAAATCGACCCCCAAGGTTTTTTTAACGACAATAATCCTTCTCCTATTGTTAAAGTATTCAAGGCTTTTCTGAATGCAAAATCTAATTCTGACCTAAAATCTGCTCCTACTGCTTTGGTTGATTCTTTTCCGTTAAAGTCTGTAGCAAAGAGTTTACCGTTTACTTTTAGAAACTCTGATTTTCGTCCTGGTTTTAAAGGTAAAGTATCGTTCAACGACATTATTAACCCCGATAAATTCGCCAATTTCGAAAAAAATCTTTTTGAGTATGAATACATTGATACTGATTATAACTTTACCAACAAACATGGTAAGAAAAAAGAAATAGCAGCTCTTTTTAAGATTATTATTGAAAAGAAATTCTTCAGGGACAATCTTTATAAATCCCGTTCAAAATTGCGACCGGCTCACATTAGGCAATATCTCGATTTTCGGTATAATACAAAAACCGATCAGGAATTTCGTAAATGCACAATCGAATTTATCAATCAACTAAAAAATAACCACTATTGGGTTGACCAATTATAGTTTAATCAAAAAAACGGTATTTTGACTTAATAATACCTCTTTAAAATACCACTTTCTATTTTTATTCAACTGATTTTCTGTTAGTTAACCCCAGCACCTAAATACCGTTTTTTCTCCCTGTTTTCTTTTCTTCTGAACTTTGTCAAGTCTTTGAAAATCAAAGATGACTTTTGGCCAAAAGTCCATTTTGTAAAAGTTAATAATTAATACAATGGACGAATTATTAAAAGAAATTCAGGAAGTAAAAAGATTGCTTCTTGAACAAAATTTGTTAAAAAAAGATGTTTTATGCTTTTCTGAAGCCTGCAAGTACCTTGACATTAGCGAAAGTCACTTGTATAAGCTTACCAGTAGGAAGCAAATCCCCCATTTCTGCCCTCAAGGCAAAAAACTCTATTTCAAACGCCTTGAGTTAGACAATTGGCTAATGCAAAACAGGCAATCTTCTATCGATGAGCTTACGCTGGAAGCTGAAATGTGTATGCAAAGAAACAAAAGGAGGTAACCATGGAAACACGTCAATTTTCAGTCAGCGACTTGTCCATGATAATTCAACGACTTAACCGCATCCTCGATCGGATAGAATCACGGCAACGAACCAATCCTTCCGAAGTTTTTTTCGATAACCAAGAGTTTATTCAGGTTATGCATATCAGCAAACGTACTGCTCAGGAATGGCGCTGCAATTCCATCATTGCTTATTCTCAGATAGGCAATAAATTTTACTATCGCCTATCTGATATTTTGGAATTACTCGATAAAAATTTCACACCCGCAAAAGCCTAAACTATGAGTGTTCAAACTAACATAGAGCCTGCAATTCTCGTTACATTATTTTCAGGGTTTACAAACCCTGTCGAGAATATCCCATTTTCCGCCTTGCTGAATCGCATTCAGCAAGGCGATTTTAAAAAAAATGTGGAAGAAATTCGGAGTTTAAAAGCTTCAGGTAACTTCGAAAAAGCCGATATTGTGAAAAAGCAATTATTAGCATTTACGCCTTCTGCAACGTTTAAAACAGGTAGAAAGCCTGAATATATTGACAATTATTATGGTCTTATCCATCTCGATTATGACAAAGTTCCGGCTGAGGAACTCTCCAATCTTCGTAAAAAGATCGAAGCAGTGCCCTATACTTTTGCATGTTTTCTAAGTCCCAGTGGTAATGGATTTAAGGTCTTTGTACTGACAATGGCTTCTAAAAGTCAGCATACCATTTTCTACGATAAAGTAATGCGTTACTACAATCAAGAACTGGGCATTTCGGCAGATGCAAAATGTAAGGACATAACGCGGCTTTGTTTCTGTTCTTTCGATCCACTGGCCTTCATCAACAATGATTCCTTGTATTTTGATGATCCGGTCATAACTCCTTTGCCAGTTAAACAAGCCAGTCCGGTTAATGTGTGTAACAATTTTGAAGCACTCGACTTCTGTCTAAAGCTCACTGAAACAAAATGTCAATATGTACAGGGTGAACGCAACAATTTCATTTATTTATTTGCTTCCAATTGCAATCGATCTGGCATCGAACCATCCGAGGCTGTGAACTTTGTTTTGGCTAACTTCGATTTATCTCCTCGTGAGGTAGAAAACTGCGTCAAAAGTGCTTACTCAAATCATGTACAAGAGTTTGCAAAATTTGCAAACTCTGCAGTAATTCCCAAAAACGATGATGTTTCTGTATTCGAGGATGTCCTCAAGTCAACTGTATTATTGTCAGATTCAGTGTTCGAAAACTTACCCTCAATCTTGAAGCATGGCGCATCAGCATTTTCTGATAAACGTGAAAGGGACGTTTTTATAACCGGTGCTATTGCAGTACTTAGTGGTTGTCTGCCGAATGTAAGTGGTGTTTATGCTCAACAAACAGTTTATCCCAATATGTTTTGCTTCATCATTGCTCCTGCAGCTAGTGGTAAGGGCGCATTAAAATTCTCTAAAATGCTCGCGGATGATTTACATTCCGAAATGTTAAGTCAAAGTCGTGAAGCATTAAAGGAATATGAGGCTGATTTAGCCGACTATCGAAACCGTGCGCGCTTTCCCAAAAAAGGCGAACCATTGGGGGATGCTCCTGAAAAACCATTATTCAAAGTTTTATACATTCCGGCAAATTCTAGCTATGCTAAAATAATATCTCATATTGAGCAGAACTTAGGTGCCGGTATAATCTGCGAAACAGAAGCGGATACAATGGGTAATGTTTTTAAGCAAGAATGGGGCTCATATTCCGACCTCCTGCGCAAGTCTTTCCATCATGAAAGAATCTCAAGCTCAAAAAAAACAAATAACGAATACATTGAAGTTGAAAACCCTCGGGTTTCTATCGCGCTTTCTGGTACTCCAGCTCAGGTAGCCGGGCTTATATCATCCTCCGAAGATGGCCTTTTTTCCAGGTTTATTTTCTATGCTTTTAAAGTTGAACAACAATGGCGCGATGTTTCGCCTTATGCCAACAATGTGAATCTCACTGATCATTTCTCTGCATTGTCTAAAATTATTACAGAATTACACCTGTTTCTTGATAATAGTCCCACAACTATTTGCCTTACTCGCAACCAGTGGGAAAAACTTAACGAAACATGTGCTAGCTGGCTTAGCTATTCCGTTGTATTCAATGGTGAAGATTCCGGGAGTATTGTAAAACGTTTTGGCCTAATTATTTTCCGCTTATGTATGGTCTTCTCTGCTTTACGGAAATTTGAAGCTAAATCCGAGTATGAAACAATAAATTGTTCTAACATTGATTTTGAAAACGCTGTGAGCTTAGTGCATTGCTATTTGTTGCATAGTTTCTTCATGTTTCAAAATCTCCCCCGACAAGATTCTGCTTTTGTTGCATTTAAATCAAACAACAAATCAATGTTCTATGAAGCTTTGCCCGTCGAATTTAAGCGTTCCGATGCTATTGCTTTGGGTCCTAAATTCAATCTTTCCGAAAGGTCAATCGATGGCCTGTTAAAATCTCTTCTGGGAAAACACCTTTCTCAACCATCATTTGGTGTCTATAAAAAAATAGTTTAACATGGGATTAACAGGTGAAACATGCTGGTTTCACCTGTTTTTTTTTATTATATTCTTATTTTTCCTTTGTTAATAGCTCCAGTATTTTTACACCAATATTACACGAAATCTGTTTGATAGATATGTGAATAACTTTTGTGCCTGTTTTTGTCTTTATTTCCTTTTTGTTTTCTTATCTTTGTTCAAATGCTTCGCTTTTATGAATTTCAGTAGGGCGCAACCTGTATATGTATGTTTTTTAGAAGACTTATGTTCCGGTAAATTCGTTCTGCATTCTTCTCAGGTAATTTATTCTGCAATCATTTCATTTTCTCAACAAATTCTCCTTGCAATCTTGCATCCGTTTTGCAAAAACATTATCCCATTATCAACTTTTACAAAATGCAAAACCAAATGCTAATAACTTCCTATCATGCAAGGTATTTTGCATTTGAATTAACTCGAAGAAGATCTGCTGAGGACATTGGCAAATTAACTGCTGCCCTACAGGATGCTCAGGTGGATTTAAACCCGCATCAGGTTGATGCAGCTTTGTTTGCGTTCAAATCTCCTTTGTCTAAGGGTGCTTTATTAGCCGACGAAGTGGGTCTGGGCAAAACTATCGAAGCTGGTATAATTCTCTCTCAAAAATGGGCTGAGCACAAACGTAAACTCCTTATCATTGCTCCTGCTAACTTACGTAAGCAATGGAATCAGGAACTTCTTGATAAGTTCTTTTTACCCTCTGACATTCTCGAATCAAAATCTTTTAATACTGAAATTAAAAACGGAGTCAAAAACCCTTTCGACCAGCAATCTATTGTAATTTCTTCTTTTCAGTTTATCCGGTCAAAAGAGTTATTTGTTTCCTCTGTCAAATGGGACCTGGTTATCATTGACGAAGCCCATCGGCTACGCAACGTATATAAACCAAGCAATAAAATTGCAAATTCACTAAAAAGCACACTGGCTCCTTTTCCCAAAGTATTACTGACTGCAACTCCCTTACAAAACTCCCTTATGGAATTGTTCGGATTGGTCAGCATTATTGATGATTACATTTTTGGTGATATTAAGAGCTTTAAATCTCAATTTTCTAAACTTACTGCCGAACAGAACTTCTCCGACCTGAAAACCCGTTTAAATACTGTTTGCCGTCGTACTTTGCGTCGTCAGGTTTCCGAATACATCAATTACACAAACAGAGTTGCAATTCTCGAAGAATTTATTCCTACTAATGAGGAGCAGAAGCTTTACGATTGGGTTTCTGAATATCTTCGTACTCCGGTCTTATATGCGCTCCCTGCAAGCCAAAGGCATTTAATGACTCTCATTCTTCGCAAACTCCTCGCCTCATCTTCCTTCGCTATCGCTGATACGTTCGGTGCTATCGCTTCTCGTCTTGAAAAATTAATTTCAAAACTACCGGTCGATTGCTTGCCTGACTTTACTGAAAACTTTGATACTTTCGATGAATTATCAGAGGAATGGAACGATGACGATATTGATACCGATTCTGCCTTTTCTTTAACCGATGAACAAATTGATGAAATAAAAAACGAGATTACATTACTCAGATCTTTTCAAACCCTGGCTATAAACATTCGTAAAAACGCTAAAGGCGAAAAACTAAAGACTGCCTTGAAAAAAGGCTTCGAAAAGCTAAAAGAATTGAATGCCAACCAAAAAGCAATAATCTTTACTGAATCTACTCGCACCCAATTATACCTTAAAAACCTTCTTGAGTCTTCCGGTTTCTCAGGTAAAATTGTTTTATTCAATGGTACCAATAACGACTCCCATTCGCAGAATATTTACAAAGCTTGGTTAAAAAAACATGCCGGTACCGACCGAATTACGGGCTCTAAAACAGCCGATTTACGTCAGTCCATTGTCGATTATTTTCGTGACGATGCCGTTATTATGATTGCCACCGAAGCTGCTGCCGAAGGAATTAACCTTCAGTTCTGCTCACTGGTTGTAAACTACGACTTGCCTTGGAACCCTCAGCGAATCGAACAACGTATCGGCAGATGCCACCGATATGGCCAAAAATTCGATGTCGTTGTCGTGAATTTCCTCAATAAATCAAATGCTGCCGACCAACGTGTGTACCAACTCCTCGACGAAAAATTCAAACTGTTTAGCGGTGTTTTTGGGGCTAGCGACGAAGTGTTGGGTTCCCTCGAATCTGGTGTTGACTTCGAAAAGCGAATTGCTGAAATTTATCAAAACTGTCGGTCAGAGTCCGAAATAAAACTTGCATTCGATGCTTTGCAGTCCGAAATGGAAATCGAAATCGAAAAAAACATTGACATTGCACGCAAAAACCTTCTCGAGAACTTCGACGAAGATGTTCACCACAAGCTTCGAATTAGCCTCGAACGTGGGCGCGAATACCTGAATAAATTCGAAAACTGGCTCTGGCAAATCACCACTTTCTACTTGAACGATCTTATCCAACTCGACAAAACATCAGATTCCTTTGTCCTGAAGGAAAACCCATTTAAAAAACAAACTATAAACCTTGGCCCTTACCATTTATTGCGTTCTTCGGGTAACTCTAAAAAATCAGAGATTGTAATTCCCGATTCCGCTAATATTTACCGAATTGGTCATCCTTTAGCGCAACAAATTATAACCGAATGCAAAAACATTCCAACTCCGACTGCAGAACTAATTTTCAATTATTCAGCCTCTAATGTAAAAATATCAGTACTTGAATCCTACGTTGGCACATCCGGTTGGTTGCAATTAAAGCAACTCACTGTGTGTTCTTTCGAAGAAGAAGACTTTCTTATTTTCTCGGCTATTTCCGAAAACTCAGAAGAAATCATCCCCGAAATAGCTTACAAACTCTTTTCCCTGCAGGCGCAAATTTCTGAACCCGTTAATCTTCCCTACGAAACCATATCCCATCTGCAAAACATCTATAACAAACAAAAACTTGAACTCCTCAACGATAGCTTACAAAAAAACGCCGCCTGGTTCGACGAAGAATATGCAAAACTCGACCGCTGGGCCGACGACATGAAACTCAGCCTTGAGAAAGAAATTAAAGACATTGATGCCGAAATCAAACTTCGTAAAGCCGAGGTCAGGAAAATTCTCGACTTACGGTTGAAACTCAACGAACAAAGAGCCATAAAAGACCTCGGAAAAAAACGCTCCGACAAAAGGCGTAATCTTTTCGAAGCCCAGGATAGCATCGATTCCAAGAAAGAAAATCTCCTTTCCGAAATCGAAAAACGCCTAAACCATAAGTCTCACGAAATCAATCTATTTACTATCAAATGGAAAATAAATTAAACAAAATAGCCTTTGAATATTCCCTTAAGAAAATACTTAATTGTAGTTTTTAACTAAACCATTTTTATTATGTCCTTATTCCATAGCACAATAAAAAGTTCTGATTTAGTCGAAGGTATTTCGAAAAACAAACAACAATTTAAATTTTATTCCGATTTGGCTATTCAAGGAACTTTCGAACTCAATTCCTACAACAATAGCACTAAATTTATAACTTTCCAAAATTGCACTTTCAATTCATTCTGCAATATTTCAGGTCATTTAAACTGCGGGATTAAGTTTATTGATTGCTCCTTTGATAAATCTTTATTTTTTAAACATATTCTAATTGATGATTTTAACATTGACGGAGCACCTTTATACGATAGCATTCATATATCTCATTGTACGATAAAAGGTGACTTGACTTTTTTCTCTGAAAATTCAATTTTAAAAAACATCAAAATAGAATGCAGTACAATAGTTGGTCTCACTCTAGCAGGTCTGTATTCATCTGAAGGGGGGATTAAATTCTTAAATAATAAAGTTGAAAAATCTTCCTACATTGATAATTGTAAATTGTTAAAAAACATCCATTTTGCTAACTCCGAATTTCTTGGTGACGTTAGTATGTCCGATAATACATGCTCTTCCATTATTATTCGCGAAACTACCTTTAATGCTGCCTTTGCTCAATTCGAAAATATTTTAGAACAGAATATTTCATTAATAAATTCTGTTTTCAAAGGAAATACATTAATTAATGCGTGCTGTATAAAACAATTATTATCATTGAACAACAGCACTTTTCATAATCAATTTTCTATCTGTTTCTACAATCCGAATTACAAAACCATAAAAATCGGTGAAATAAAAAATATTGAATTAACATCTTGCTCATTTTTGAATGGTGTTTTATTCAGTGGCGGCTCAAAAGGCAGCCTCTTCTCTGATATAAAATTCATTCACATTATCGCTTCAAAAAAACTCACAGGCGAAATTGTATTTGATCATTTAAATATCAATTTATTACGTATTGAAGGTTCAAACTTCGATGCAAGCTTTTTCTTCAAACGCTGTCTTTTTACTCATATTCAATTCTCAAGATTTACCAATTTTGGTTCTCTTCATTTAATTGGTTCAGAAGCATTGCCTAACCAAAATACTGAAACAATTTTCAAAATAATAGATTCGAATATAGGAAAAACTAATTTTTCCAATTTTTCATTCGCAAAATTTAAAAAAATTCAAATTGAAAATAGTGATTTAACTCAAATTACAGCGTCTAACGTAACTTGGTTCAATCAAAAACAAATCTCTTCTCCGAAGATTTTCTACTCGAATAAACTTATTGTTCGATTAAAATCATGTGTTAAAAACAGTGTTAAAAATTACGAAGAAAACGACAAGCTTGTTAAAGAATTCCGTCAAATGCGTGAACTATTCCGTCAACTTAAATATGCTATGGACCAACAGGGCAATCGTATTCAAGCCCTTGTTTTCAAACAATACGAAATGTCTTTTTTCCGTAAAGAACTCATACTTACAAAAAAACTCTGGAATTTCGATCGTCTGATTCTTTGGCTTAGTTGTTCCAACAATCATGGCCAAAACTGGATAAAGCCACTTCTAATTCTCACCTTGGTTGGCACTCCCCTATTCTCTTTACTACTAATAATAGCCTTTAACTCCGGTTTCTCTCATTTCGCTGATGTGGTCTTTGAGTACAAACGTGTTTACCCAAATCTCTTGAACCCTGTTTTCACACTGAAAGACATTTTCGGTGAGCAGGTCTTTTCTGGTTGGCTTGTTTCAATTGCGGTTCTATATCGCATTCTTTACGCTTATCTAGTCTTTCAGGTTGTTTCAGCTTTCCGCAAATACATCAAATAAATGGCAGCAGCTAAATCTGAAATATTATTAACAGGTTTTTCTCGTTTTTGGGGGAAAACTTTATTTTTTTGGCATTCATTTATTTCCCATTCTCAGTATTTTACATCCATGGAAACGATGTATTTACCTACCGACAACCATCAAAAAAAGCCCGCGAAAATCGCAGGCTTTCAAGGCTTTCACTTAGTTACATTCATTAAAAATGAAGAGGCTTTACTAAGTATTACATCACAAATATATATCTCAAAAAGAAAAATACCGCATATTTTAACAATTATTTTTTAATTATTTTATTATGTCGTTGAATTACAGCGAAATACAAAAATACATATCACAGGCTCGACTGCAACATTACGAAAATATTTGCTGCGCAGAACCTCGTAAAACCCTGAAACTATACCAAACAAACCTACGTCTATCTCAAGCCTTCTACCCGATACTCTCCTTATTTGAGGTAATCCTTCGTAATGCAATTGACTTTGAGTTAACCCTCCTCTTTTCCGACAGTAATTGGTTGATTAATCAGCAATCTGGGTTTATGAGCCATCCTTCTTTTACTTACACCGATAGACGCACTGGTGCTATAAGACACAACCATTTTTTAAAAAATAGCGTGGCAAAATCTATAACTGACCTTGGTGCAGCATCTACTCATGGAAAAATCATTGCTGACTTAAAATTCGGATATTGGACTGCACTTTTCGACATTACACCCTACCGTATTTTATCTGGGCGACCTATTCAAATATTTTCGAATTTACCCGCTGGAGCAAATCGTATTTTAGTCCATCAAAAACTCAACCGAATTCGAGATTTTCGCAATCGTATTTATCATAACGAACCCATTATTTTCGGAAAAGATACCTCAGGAAATGCAACATTCGACTTATCAGTAGCACACCAAATATACACCGACATTAAGGAATGTTTCATTTGGCTAAACCTCGATTTTGACAAATGGACAAAACGCATTAACAATATAGATTTCGAACTTGAAAGAGCCAATCGTGTTATGAAACATTATCCGCGCTTTTCATATTATTGCTGTCGTTTTTCTCTGGGCTGCAAGCATTACAGAAGGAAATATGCAAGAATAAATAATTAATATATTAATACAAAGACAATTTAAAATCACCTCAACAATGACTCAGATTACCAATTTTAATCTTAACTCAAGAGACCCTTTCTCGCCGTTAATATGGTTTCTTGCAATTATTTTATTTTTGGCAATAATTGTTCCCATTCTTTTATTCCTAGTCTTCAATGTAACGGTTAGCATGTATTTTTTTATTAACAATGTTACCCACTGTCCAATAAACGATGATGTAATTTCTATTATTTCTTCTAAACTTTTCAGCAAACCATCTGATGATTTTCTTGCAGCCATAGTCGCCCTCTTATTTACTTCCCTTAGTATTGCTGTTCCTATTATTGTTTCAAACATTGCCAATAGTTTGAAGCCTTATAAAGATAGCGAAATCCAAAAAATGTTTATTAAAGAACCTGCATTTAAGCGAGTTTTATTGGTTATTGCTCTGCTGGCTATTTCACTGTTTCTTTGGTTTTTTGTTGGTTCAACTTTCTTTACCGGTTTTATATTTCTAATTTTTGGAATATATGCAATAATTGTATTTTGTCTGTTTCTCAGGAGGTCTATTCAATATATTACTGCAACCGATGACGTAGTGTTACAAGATTTGTACTCAAATATAAATAAAGAAATAAATGGATAATGCTTCTGTTTTTCTCGAAAACATTCAAAAAGTTGGAAAAGTAGCCAGCGAAAAAATAAACAAAGGTCTGGAAGAAGATACTCAAATAATTGTTGACAATCTTAAAATGTATTTCTTGCAAATCATTGACTTAAAAACTTCGAACCCAGCAAAATTCAAATCATTGTTAGTTCGTCCTCGGTTTAAAAAACTTGCAGACCCTGAAAATATTCCTTTTAACCTTTCCGAAGAGGATGATTTATCTTACGGAGGCATCCATGTATATTGCTCTGTTCTATTTAAAATTTTCAAAGAAGCTTACGAAAACGAATTACTAAATACAGCTCAACATACAGTAACTACAATCGAGTCTATTTTAATTGAGCTCTTGAAAAAAGGTAAAGACTATCTGACTATCGCTCAATATTTTATTGATTCATTGCAGAGAATGAACATACGAATAAACCAATCGCCTTCTAAAATAACAGTAATAAATCATCATGTTGCATATAGTTGGTTTTTTCGGCTTGTCTTCAAGGATGATTTTGCAATAGACGGTATTGATATTGCAAAAATTACACTCTTTAGTTCTATTCGCGAAATAATTAATAATGACATTGACGATATTTTTATTTCTTTTGTTGAATATATTCATTTGGGGCATTATATGCCTGACTTCTCACTTATTCCTCAGTTAGATTTTAGAACAATTAACCATAGAGATCCGAAAGTAAGGGGCTACGAAAAATTAAGTAATGAGTTTATACATAATTCTTGTAAGGCTTTAATTTATTCGGATTATTTAGGTTCGCAAAAGAAATTAGAAGAAATTAGAAATTCAATTAATGAATTGCCTGACATTGATGCTGCTGAAAAATTAACGCTAATTTCAAAGCATGAAGAATATGCAAAAAAAATGTTTAAATACAAATCACTACAACAAGTAGTGATTTGGTTAGGTACATATTGTGTTTACAAAAAGAAATATAAATTTATTTTAGAATTGTTTGATTTTAATCAACCGCATGATTCTGCATCTACATGGACAAGTCAAGACATTAACCCTTTAGATTATGCTCAAATATTAACTTTATTTTTACGTAAGGATCAGCTTGAAAGTAATATTTGGTATCGATGGGATGGTCATTCAGACTACACTGTTTACCACAAAATCTATCTTGCTTTATTATTTGTAAACGCCGTTTTTCGCAATTCATTGCTACACGCATGGCGTAATGAAATCGATATAAGGGATTTTATTAAAGATTGGAACACTGATGAAATTTCCAATTCAATTTATTACACTACAGAATTTCAAAATATTATTGGTAAAATAGCTAAAGAGGATTATTTTAAAAGTCAATTTAAGTTATATTCTGATTCTGCAACAAAGGCAATTGACATTCTTGATAGTTTTGTAAATATCTTTCAAACTGAATATAATTCTAAAAAAACAGTAGAAACTTTGCAACCGGATAAAATTCAATTGTTTTGTCAAACTGTTTCTAAATTTTATAGTAATGGCTGTTCAATTAAAAATATCATTAATTATTATAAAAATGTAATTAGTAGCGATGAAAATGTTGATAAAGAAAAGTGTCTTTTTAACTCTTCTCGTAATTCCATCCCAAGTAGTTTTTTTTCGCCTACACCTGGTACTATGTTTGTCGGTTTTGAACAAAACTTTGCAAAGCAATTAATTTTTAATGAAGATATTTATTTGACTAAAATTCTTGTTAATTCTTGCAAAATTTCTGAAGAAAAAATTGATCAATCAACTATTGTTAACTTCATTGAAGAACATGGTGTTTCTGAGAATAGTGTACTAATATTTGTTAATATTTTCCCTGAATATGAAATTTTTAACTCAAAAACAGAGTTCACGCCTCGTGAAAATATTACAAATAATAAATTATTAGAAATTTTTGAGTTCGTTGGCAAATATAAAAATGCAGATGTTTTTTACATTACTGACAATAGAACTAAACGTAATGTTATTTTCCTTAATAGATCTTTGGAATCAGGGCTTGGTACTATTCAAATGTTTAAATTAAATGTCAGCGAGGACTTTATAAGTGAAAGCAACCTTTATTTTAGGATTATAAAGTATGCTGAAAACCCCTCTTTAAAAGAAGACATTTTAAATCACCCACCTCTGTGGTTAATTCAAAATAAACCTAAAGCCATTGAGCTCAGTAACTACATTGACACACTTGTTAATATTGAAATAAAATACCTGCTTAAATACGATTTACCTAAAGATTTTGAAGGTTGGTTCATTCCACTAGATAATTAGTCAATCCTTAAATTAAGTCTAACCTGTTGATAATCAACAACAAAATGTTGATAAAGCGTTGGATAATAGGGTTTTAAATTGCAAGGTTTTTTGTACTTTAGTGAAAAAGCTTGCAAAAAATGAAAGGGAAACT
>JAKQPY010000190.1:0-3340 GCA_029564465.1 Bacteroidota bacterium
TGAGGTAAAGATTTTTTTCTTCATTTTTTTACTATTTTTGGAATCAATTTAGATGCTCAAATATAGACAATATTTTTACTAAATACAAATTTTTTATACAGATAACAAAAAAATATCATGAAATTAAGACCACTTTTCAAAGGATTATTTACGATTTTCAGAAGTCATTACTTTATTCCGGGCAATGGGCTGGTATTTGTGGGACAAATGGCCCGCCTATCGAAATGGATTCACAAACATAAAAAACAAGCAGGCTATAGCGATTTTTACGATATACATTTCAGATATAATAAAAGAGAAGACTTGTTTAAATACCTGATTGAAACAGAAAAAATTGATGCTGTTGATTATATAGAATTTGGAGTGGCCGAAGGCTGTTCATTCAAATGGTGGGTAGCCAATAATTTGAACTCTGATTCCCGCTTTGTTGGCTTCGACACATTTACAGGTTTACCCGAAGATTGGGGCCCGTTCAAAAAAGGCGATATGTCGGCTAATAACAAGCCACCCAAAATTGATGACAACCGACATCAGTTTATACAAGGACTCTTTCAACAAACCCTACCGGGATTCCTTACAAGTTTTGAATTTAAAAACCGAAAAGTAATCCACATGGATGCTGATTTGTATACTGCAACATTATATGTACTTACCAGCATTGCTCCATATCTAAACAAAGGCGATATTATTATGTTTGATGAGTTCAATGTGCCAATGCACGAATTTAAAGCATTCACAGAATTCGTTAATTCCTATTATATCGATTTTGAAGTATTGGGCGCAGTCAATAATTTCTATCAGATTGCAGTAAAAATAAAATAGAAATTATCTAAAAACCTCCATTCTATTCGCATCCAAACGGAGGAACACCATCAGCAGGATGGTGAAAGCCCAGAGCGAGCTGCCTCCATAGCTGAAAAACGGCAGCGGGATTCCGATAACAGGCGCCAGTCCAATGGTCATACCGATGTTTACAGCCACATGTAAGAATAAAATCGAAGCTACACAGTAGCCGTAAATTCGCGAAAAACGCGATCGCTGTCGTTCGGCCAGCCAGATAATTCGCAAAATCAGAAAAGCGAATAATCCGACTACCACCAGACTGCCAATAAAACCCCACTCCTCGCCTACCGTACAGAAGATAAAATCGGTATCCTGTTCCGGAACAAAATTGTATTTGGTTTGTGTTCCCTGAAGGAAGCCTTTTCCGGAAAATCCGCCGGAGCCAATCGAAATTTTCGACTGGTTCACGTTATAGCCCACACCCAGGGGGTCGGAGTTAAAACCGAGCAGTTCACCGATGCGCTTTTGCTGATGGTCGCCCAGCACATTGTTGTACACATAATCGACCGAGCCCACAAAGCCCGACGACAAGAGCATAAACAGCAGCACAATCAGGGCATTCCCAATTTTCCGTGAAATGGCAATGATAAAGCTAATGAGAATTCCACCGGCCATAGCCAACATGGCCAGATATTTCAGTTCGTAATGCCAGATTCCTCCATAATAGAGCCCTGCTGCTACCCCTGCCATGATCAGAAAAATCAGCAAACCCCATAAAGCCTGCGTAATCCGGCCCGAAGTCATCAGAAAAATAACAAACCCGACCAGTACCAATAAAATGAGCAAAATAACATGGTTTGTAACCAATGCCAGAATAAATAAAGCAATAAGGGCAAAAAACAGTACAAACAAAGTATTATTAAGTCCTTCGCGATACAACACAAAAACCAGTGCAGCATAAATCAGTGCCGATCCGGCATCGTTTTGCAACAGAATCAGTGCAACGGGCAAACCCACTATGAGAAACACACCAAGCACATCACGTATATTCCGCAGACTGAATTGTTCGCGGCTGGCAAACTGAGCTAAAGCCAGTGCAGTTGCCATTTTTGCAAATTCGGCCGGTTGTAGCCTGAAACTACCAATTTCGAACCATGAACGCGAGTTATTAACCTCGGTACCAAAAAACAGCACCGATAAGAGCGTAAGCATAAAAATGGCAAAAACAACGTAAGCAAAGGCTGAGTAGAACTTGCTGTCGATAAGAAAAATAAAAAACGCCAGCAAAAGGGCTGCTCCAATCCAGGCAAGCTGTTTACCATAACGCATCGAAAAGTCAAAAATACTCGTATGGCTCTCATCGTAAACAGCTGCATAAATATTCATCCAACCAAGCAACACCAGAAACACATATAGTCCGATGCTTACCCAGTCGATGTTGACAAATATGTTACCTCGCCGTGTCTGCATACTGATAAATATTGGTATTGAGTATTCTCTGCTCGGAAGCTACATTACGCACCGAATCGAACATATATTTTTCTATCATCAGGCTGGCTATGGGAGCTGCCCACACGCCTCCAAAACCGGCATTCTCAATATAAACTGCCACAGCAATCCGCGGATTGTCTTTAGGGGCAAATGCCATAAAAATCGAATGGTCTTCGCCATGCGGATTTTGGGCAGTGCCGGTTTTACCGCATACCCTGATGTCGGGAATACGTGCCAGTCCGCCGGTACCATAATCTTCGTTCACAACGGCCTCCATCCCATCGACTATCGGAAGAAAGTGCTCTCGTTGAAACGGGGTAACCACCGGCCTTAAATAGACCGAATCGATTGCATTTCCTCCAATCGAACGGGCAATATGCGGAATAAAGTAAAACCCTCTGTTGGCAATAATAGCTGCCAGATTCGCCATCTGAACCGGAGTCACGAGTACTTCACCCTGACCAATGCTTAATGAATATATTGTGCTGTAGGCCCAACGGAATTTCCCATAAATACGGTCGTAATAATCGGGACCGGGAATTTTACCCCTGGCAACCGCTGGCAGACCCAAATCGAATGCCTGCTCAAACCCCAGTGCCAACACCTTGTCTTTCCATATTTCGAGCCCAATCCGGCTGTCGCGAAAAACACTTTTTTCGAACCCACGCTGGATAAGTTTTTTGGTAACCATATAAAAATACGGGTTGCACGAATACTGTATGGCCCGCATCAGGTTGGTATTGGGCGGGTGGTTGTGGCAACCCACAATACTGTGATCGCAGGGGAAAGATGTATTAACTGTAATAACACCCTGATCGAGGGCAATAAGTGCCTGCACCATTTTAAAGATGGAACCCGGAGGATATGCCGCACCAACAGCCCGGTTAAATAATGGTTTATTCGGGGCTTTCATGAGACTGTCGAAATGCTGACCGCGCTGACGTCCCACCAACAGGTTTGGGTCGAAGCCAGGACTGGAGACCATAGCCAGAATTTCGCCATTGGCCGGGTCGATGGCAACAATACTGCCGATTTTATTTTTCATCAGCAACTCGCCATACTCCTG
>JAKQPY010000199.1:0-9955 GCA_029564465.1 Bacteroidota bacterium
AAAAGCCTCCTATTAAGTATTTATCAATCATTTCATTTAAAATATCACTTCCCAGGCCTTTATATGTTTTATCCCATTTCGAATGGGATAACCTACTTCATCGAGACTTAGCACGTATTTTTCATAATTATCGGGAATGACTTCAAGGGCTGCGTATTCACGCCTCGCGGTTTCAGGGTCTTCCATCGAATAACACGCTTGCAGGTAGATTTTTCGATCGCCTTTCAACGCTACGAAGTCGACCTCTTTATCTCCGAAAACGCCTGTATAAACCTCAAAACCGAGTCGGCGTAATTCGAGATAGACTGTGTTTTCAAGTAGATACCCGGCACCATAGCCATAGCCCTGATACAAATAATTCCTGAAAGCCACATCATTGATGTAATACTTGCAATTTCCCGATATGGTTTCCTTCCCTCGAATATTGTACCGGTCAGCTTTATGTATTATGTAAGCATTCGTCAAATAGGTTATATAAGTTGATATAGTTTCATAATTTGTTTTACGCTTTTTCGCAGCAAAATATCCAACAATATTGGAGACCGATATCAAATTTGAAGCATTATTTACTAAAAAAATAAAAATATCTTCGAGCAGTTGAGCTTCTTTAATCTTATATCGCTGGATTACGTCGCGCAGCAGCACCGAGTCTTTTATGGCTGAGACATAATTTTTTCGGCTCTCCTCCAAAGGTAGGTTAATAAACTCGGGAAATCCGCCTTTTTGCATATAATCGAGATATGAATTTCGGCCATCGGGCAGATTGTTTGCAGTGATGTATTCCTGATAACCGAATGTAAAAACAGGGAGTACAATATATCGTCCCGATAGCAGGGTAGCAAGCTCGCCTGATAGTAAATGTGAATTTGAACCCGATATGAACAGTTCGCAATCCTCCCTGAAATCCTGCGACACAGAGTTTACAAAACGTTCCCACCCGTCAATATTCTGTATTTCATCTATCAGCCAGTAGGTCTTACCCTCGACCTTGTATTCTTCTTTGTATAAGGCATACAGCGACTTAAGCTCGGTGTATGTTTCTAAAAAATCGAAATCAGAAAATTCCTTATTGATATAAACAATATTTTCAGGCTGAACTCCTTCATTCTGCAATCTCAAAGCGACTTGCCTCAGCAGGAAGCTTTTCCCGGTGCGCCGCTGTCCGACAATAACTTTTATCAACGGTGTACCAACAAACTCAAAAAGTTTATCCAAGTATATATTCCGTTTTATTCCCAGTTTCAACAAATCAACGGGTGTAACTCGGTATTTTTCAATTACTGCCAATCTTGTATCCATGGGTTAATCTTATTATTGGGACAAAGATACTCAAATAATTTCAAGTGTGTTTGAAATAATGTAGAATTATTTACAAAATTCAAACAAGATTGAAAATAATTATTTACGTACAAGTCATTTAGTGAATACCTTATTGGATGTTAAGGCTTGGGAGAAAAATAGTAAAAATCCCTCAAATACCCAAAATCAGGTCGAAATTAGCGCATGCATACGCAAAATATGATGAATATTAGCGCATGAACTTAAGCTCCAAAACCAATTCAAGTGCAGGCGTTTTTATCGCTTTTAACCAATGTGTAATTAGCACTTCTGCCTCCTTCTTCTGCCTTTTGCAAAATACCTTTCTCTATCAAATCTTTAATGTCGCGTAAAGCAGTGTCGGCAGAGCACTTTGTAATTTTTGCCCACCTCGAAGAAGTTAGTTTTCCAAAAAAATCATCAAACAACTTGTTTATCATATGGCGTTGTCGCTCGTTAATCGGGGTGTTCTTATGCTTCTCCCAAAACTCCGCTTTTCTCACAATGTTTTGCATGCTTTCTTCGGTTTCAAGCAATGCGTGTTTCAAACAGGTTAAATACCAAACCAACCATTTTGTTATGTCTCCCTCACTATGCTGAACGGTTTTAAGCGTTTCATAATAAAACTTTTTCTCTTGCTGAATTTGGTTCGACAAACTATAAAACCGTTCCGAACTATTCTCGCTTCGCGCAAGTAACATATCCGAAATGGCTCTTGCTATTCGTCCGTTGCCGTCATCAAACGGGTGAATAATGACAAACCAAAAATGAGCAATGGCAGATTTTAACACACGGTCAATAATGGTTGTATCATCGTTTAACCACAAGAGAAACCTGTCCATTTCCGCTTTTACATCTTTTGCAGGAACAGCTTCGTAATGTAAACGTTCTTTGCCCATTGCCCCCGAAACAATCTGCATTTCTTCGCTGCGATATTTGCCAACTTCGATTTTATACATTCCGCTGTAACCTGTCGGGAATAGTGCGGCGTGCCAGCCAAATAATCGTTCTTCGGTAAGCGGTTTTTTGAAATTCTGCGTAGCATCAAGCATCATTTCCACAACTCCATCAACATTTCGGGGCGAATCAACAAGTCCTGCAGTATGTATCCCCAAACGCCGGGCAATTGACGAGCGAACTTGTTCATAATTCAGTTTTTCTCCCTCAATTTCCGACGATTTAAGCACATCAAGCGTAAGCATTTCGAGATTTTTTTCCTCTTTTTGCGAAAAACCTAGCGAATGAATTTGTCCTAAAATCTTCCCCTGCAAAAAACGAACTTCGCCCAGCGCAGTACTCACAGCCTCATTTTGCCAACTGAAATCAAACCAGTTTTCGTATTGATAAATGTATTTAGCCATATCAAACCAATTATGCGGTAAAGATACGAATTATTCGCCGCATATTTACGGCGATTAAATTATCTTTTCACCGCAAAGCTTTTTAATTGCTTCATTTTTCTAGCCCATCCAAGTTAATCGCTGATAACCCTAATGTAATATCGATCTAATAAATTTCCTCTTGCTCATTTTGGGTTTCATGCCATGTTTTCCCTAAAGGCTAAATCAGAAATTGCTGGCAACATTCTAAAACCTTTATATCATTTGTCGATTTCCTAAGTGCATGGTAAGGCGAGGGATCAAGAGACTCCGGGTCATGTGCAGGTGATTTGGAGTGGGAGGGAGAATATTATGCTCGGTTGCTGTAGTTATTAAAATAAAGCTTATTTTTGTATGTAAAATTTTTTTTATCCTACAAAAGCAATTATATTCTTTGTCATTATATGCGAATAAATTTCATTGTTTTTAAAACGGTCGTTTTGTTGCTGTTTCCCGGTATAATTACTATTCCCGAATTATTCGCTTGTAATGCCCCTACAAATTTTACCGTATCAAACATTTTGCAGGAAAGCGCTGTGCTTTCGTGGGATCAGGAGGGTGCTGCGGACGATTGGACGGTAATTTACGGTCCGATCGGATTTATTCCTGCGGCAGCAGGAACGGCGGTCTTCGGCATTACCGAGAACACATATACTTTAACCGGATTATCTCCCAATACCACATACCAGGTTTACATTCGTTCGAATTGTAACGGTACCGGTGGCAACAGCATTTTAGTTGGTCCTTTAAGTTTCACAACATTGATAACATGCCCTGCTCCGACTAACGTTTCACTTGTTACAATTTCTGATTCCAGCGCAACATTTTTCTGGAGCCAGCCCGGACAAACGGAATTGTGGGAAATTGAGTATGGTCATTGGGCATTCTCTCAAGGAGCAGGGACAATCCTTACAGGTATTACCGAAAAACCATACACGCTGAATGGCTTGTCATATGGAACAAATTATCAAATCTTTATCAGAACCCTGTGTGGAGCAGAGACAAGCTCATGGTCGCCGGTGTATGGTTTTACCACAAATTGCATTACCTTAATCCCTGACTTTTTAGAAGATTTTAATGTACCATCACTTCCTGCAAAATGCTGGAGTCTGCGATCAGGACAACTTACTGTAAATTCGACCCTGAGTTATTCAAATCGTTGGTTTATTGATGGTTTTGCAAACATTGGAACAACCGGAGCTGCAAGAATAAATATTTACGGCACATCCTTATATGGATGGCTGATATCTCCCTCCATAAACCTGGGTGACGGAACGGTTTCTTACATGCTTGAGTTTGATGTTGCATTAACAAGTCAATATTTAACGACAAATCCTCAACTATCGGGCACAGATGATATATTTGCAATTATTATTTCAACGAACAACGGACTAACTTGGAGTTCTGCAAATATACTCAGGAAATGGGATAATCAAGGCTCTGCCCATGTTTACAACGAGTTGAACCCACAGGGTGAACATGTGATTGTCGACCTTTCGAGTTACAGCGGAATCGTAAAGATTGGTTTTTATGGTCAATCAACGGTTTCAAATGCAAATAACGACTTGTTTATCGACAATGTTGCCGTAAATGCTGAGCCGGAGTGCATGGCTCCCGAGAATGTTGTGGCATACGGTGCTACCGAAACGTCAGTTGTTGTGAGTTGGTCCGATGTTGTTACAACCACCGAATGGGATGTGATTTATGGAGAAGTAGGGTTTGACCCTGAAATAAGTGGTAACTTTATTTCGGGGATAGTTGCAAATCCGTTCACCCTCGAAGGCTTAGACGATGGAAAAACTTATGATATCTACATAAAAGCGCACTGCGCAGGCAGTTATAATCACTGGACAGGTCCGGCGCAGATAACAACAATACCCTATTGCCTGACTCCCGACGGGTTGACTTTTTCCGAGATTTCGGCATACTCGGTCAATCTTGGCTGGCACGAAACAGGAACTGCCACTCAATGGGATATTGCCTATGGCCAGTCGGGGTTTGATCCATCAAACGAGGGAGCTCTCATTACAGGCCTTTCTTCGACTGATTATACCATCGAAGGGCTTTTACCCCAAACAGAATATGACATTTACGCAAGGTCCGACTGTGGCGAACATTTAAGTAACTGGTCCGAAAAACTCAATATCTTCACATCGTGCGATAATAGTTCGGCCTTACCTGCTTCCGAAAGTTTTGAATCTGAACCTGGATATTTCATCAACGATTTTGCAAACAATGTTGACTGGGATATTGTATCATCTGTTTCAACCGACGGGTCGAATTGTGTCAGAAACCATTTTAGTGCCAATAACTCGAACAGCCTGATTTTGCATTGCCCGATTGACTTTAGCACTGTAGTAAATCCCGTGCTTACATTTTCTCAAATACCCTTGACTAGATCCAATATTGACCATTGTTACGTTGAACTCTCTACCGACGGTTTTACTTGGACAATATTGCCTGCCAATCGATATTTAGGTTCGGGAAACTACCATATTCCCACGCAAAACAACCCAGAAGGACCTTGTTTTGATATGAGTTCATATTACACATCATTTTCAACGCCATTGACAAATGTGTATTGGAGAAACGAAAAGTTTTCACTTTCCGACTATTCGGGGCAGTCTGAAGTTTGGCTCAGGTTTCGAGTCAATTCTCTCAACTTAGCTAACTATCCGGGCTGGTATATCGACAACATAAAGATATTTGACGAAACCTGCCCGTCGGTGACCGGTCTTGAAACTGGGCTTGTCGAAAGTAGTTTTGCTGAATTAATGTGGGAGAACAATAGTTTAGCCCTAAGCTGGAAAGTAATCTACGGCATACATGGTTTTAACCCGGTTGAAGAAGGCTCTGAACTAAATGTGGATGTCAATACTGTAATAATTACCGATCTGAACCCCGAAACTCATTACGACGTTTATGTAATGGCGAATTGTGCCGACAACGAACAAAGTTCAATGGCAGAACCGTTGATTGTTGTTACTCCTGAGCAATGTATTACCCCAACCGGTTTATCCGTATCAAATATTGCGAAAACACATGCAAGCGTTAATTGGATATCTCCAGACGCTAATTCTTGGAAAATAATTTACGGAGAATCTCCTTGTAATCCTGAAACCGAAGGCACCTTGCTGACAGAAATATTAGAAACGCCCTATGAATTGGAAGATCTTGCCCCAGGTACCCAATACGATGTGCGTGTAAAAGCCGATTGCGAAACAGATGGAGAATCGCAATGGTCGGATATTTACCAATTTACCACATTACCGGCGTGTTTGGTTCCGGTTAGTTTTACGGTTTCTGATGTGACTGTAAACACAGCAATTGTTTCCTGTGCAATCGAACCCGATGCAACCGGATGGGCGGTTTTATACGGATTTGCAGGTTTTAATCCTTATACTGACGGAAACATAGTCAGTGGTATCAATACTACCGAATACACGATTACAGATTTGGAGCCCCATACTTCTTACGATATATATTGCAGGTGTATTTGTGGAAGCAGTTTTAGCGATTGGTCCGAGAAAATCGAAATAAGTACCACTTGCGATGCTTCATTCAGCCTTCCCCTGATCGAAACGTTTGAAAACGGTGTAGGGGCTTTTGTGAATGCCGGTTCAAACGGGGCAAACTGGAGCATCGACTCCAACCTAGCTTTCGAAGGTCAATATTGTATTAAAAATCAATACACCAATTCTGATAATAATATCCTTGAACTTCGCTGTCCGGTCGATTTAAGCAATACACAGCACCCCTACCTGTCTTTTGCAAGCATGGCATTAACCGAGAAAAACTACGATTATTGCTACGTCGAAGTGTCAACCAATGGAACCGATTGGTCGTTTCTATCCACAAGCCGATACTTGGGTACAGGACTTTATCAGGAAGCATCTTTGTACATGCAATATCAATCCGAAGGGCCCTGCTTCATGGAATCATCATATCCCGGTTGGTTAAACGCTACACCTGATAATAATTTATGGAAAGTTGAAACCTTTAATTTGAGCAGTTATGTTGGAGAACCCGAATTATGGATAAGGTTCCGGCTTTCCTCCGACGCTAGCGTCATCAAAAACGGCTGGTTTTTAGATAAAATTATGATTTACGATGAAACCTGCAAACAGCCATCCAATCTTACATTGATTAATTCATCCGGCCATTCGGCCCTGATTGGTTGGATCGAGGAGGGAACTGCCGCAGAATGGGAATTGACTTACGGTATGCAGGGATTCTATCCTGTCGAAAGCGGAACACTAATTACCAGCACAGAAAATCAGTACAATATTACAGGTCTCAGCCCCGAAACAAATTATGAAGTATATGTGCGATCGGATTGTTCCGGCGACGATAAAAGTTTGTGGACAGTTCCATTGTCTTTTACCAGTAATGTGCCATGTACCGCTGTTGCCGGAACTACATTTGTCAATTCAGATTATCAGTCAATTACTTTAGAAATTAATCAACTGGGCATCGAAACCAATTGGAATGTATTGTATGGTCCTGCTAATTTTGTGGCAGGCGAAGGAACACAAATTTCGGTTGATAATAACACATTTACGGTTTCTGGTTTGAACTATTCAACTGAATACGATTTTTACATACTGGCTAATTGCGGTAGCGACGGATTCTCTCAATGGGCAGGGCCGTTTACTTACGCCACCACTGTTTTGTGCCCGCACATCGAGGTAATCGAAGTGCTTGATATTACGTATGATGGTTTTCGCTTCGAAATCGAACCGGGTTCTACCGAAACCCAATGGGACATTATATACGGTAAATCGAACGACCCATCCTCACCGGGCACATTGATTGCCGGAAATACCAATAATCCTGTTACAATAACAGGTCTTGAACCCGAAACTCAGTATTCGGTTTATATCAGGGCAAATTGCCCAAATCTTCTCGGTACATCCGAACTGGCAGGGCCATTTCAAATTACAACCATGCCATCGTGCCCGGAAGTTACCAATATAACGGCTTCCGACGTCCAATGCAATTCAGCCCTGATAAGCTGGACCGACGACTTAAACGAAACACAATGGACAATTGAAATAGGTGAACAGGGCTTTACTCAGGGAACCGGTACTGTCGAAACCATTTCATCTCCCCATATTCAACTGGCCAACCTGTCGATTAATACCTTTTACACCATTTACATAAAAGCAAATTGCGGCGGTTTACTTGGCGATTCCGACTGGCAGCCTTTCCACTTTAAAACAGATTGCGACACTATCTCGGAACTCCCATTTACCGAAGAATTCACCGATTGGGCTGCAATTACCCAATGTTGGAACCTTACCGGAGGAACCCAAACGATTTTGCACTACAACAACAGTGCAATAAGAGCCAATTTCTGGTCATGGACCGACGGAAATACCGCTTATTTATCAAGTCCGTTAATTGACAAATCTTCGCTGGTAAACCCGCGAATTGAATTCATGTGGTCTCACATGGCATATCCCTCATTGTATCCAAACGATAAACTCGAACTTCAGGTAAGCGATGATAATGGAGAAACATGGACAAACGTATGGGTGAAATCAGGAAGTGCTTTTGGGTCAGGCGATGGCGCCGGATACACAACTCCCGGTTCTTACATAAGCTCAGGTTCGGTTTTATTGGATAATTTCGGCGATTATATCAAATTCCGGTTCAAATTCACATCAGGATACGGCCCCGATGTCTTTATCGACAAAGTAATGATTTACGATATTTTCTGCGAGCCTGTGGCAGAAATCGCCCTTGCCGATGTGTCGCACGATTTCGCCCATATTACCTGGAGCAATTCTGGAAGCAATGGAGTAAACATACACTACGGACCACATGGATTTAATCCGGAAGCCGAAGGTGCTGTCATTCATAATATCAGCCCCAATACATATTTTTACTACTTATTCGGGTTAACGCCAAACACTACCTATGATGTCTATATCGAGGCTCTTTGTAGTGATTCTCATTCGGCTTTGGGCAACCCGTTAACATTTACAACGGTAGCCTACAGTACCGAAACCGATATCCTCGAATTTTCTTTTGTCGAATATGATGTCGATTCTAACACAATTGATTATGTCGAAAAAACCGTTACAGCACAAGTAATGTATGGCACTGACCTGTCGAATCTTGTGGCAATATTCAATCTTTCTCAGGGTGCCTGTGCTTATGTAAACGGAATACAACAATTTTCCTACACCACACCGAACAATTTCAACCAGCCGGTAATCTATAACGTAGTTGCTGAGGATGGAACACATCAAACCGATTGGACTGTTTTTGTTCAGATTCTTTCACAAACAAATGTCGAAACGGCATCCTGCTTAAAAGTCTATCCCAACCCTGCAACTGAAAATATTTGGATATATGAACCACGGCTGGTTCCTGAACGAATTACGCTTGTAAGCAGCGATGGTAGAACTGTGTATTCAACCGACTATTGTTCACAAACAACCCGCATAACTCTTTTGGGTATAGAGCCGGGTTCATATCTGTTAAAAATACAATTGCCCGATGGAAATATAATTTGGAAAAAATTCATAAAAATATAGCCGGACGAAAGCCAGCTCCTAAAAATAACACGCACATTATCCCCGAAAAATTATAATTTCGCACAAAAATATTTCTATGTATCGCACACACCATTGCGGAGAGCTCCGCATCGAACATAAGGGAACAACCGTAAGCCTCTGCGGCTGGGTGCAACGCAAACGCGACAAAGGCGGCATGATATGGATCGACCTGCGCGACCGCTATGGCATTACCCAACTCGTTTTCGAACAGGGCAAAACACCCGCTGATATTCTCGATCGGGTGAACGAAACCGGACGCGAATTTGTCATACGCATTCAGGGAGAAGTCATTGCCCGTCAGGCTGCCAATCCCAACCTGCCCACCGGCGATATCGAAATTCGTGTGGAACACTACGAAATTCTCAACCCATCGGCCACCCCGCCATTCACCATCGAAGAAAAAACCGACGGTGGCGACGACCTGCGCATGAAATACCGCTACCTCGACATCCGCCGTAATGCCGTGAAAGACAACCTCCTGCTGCGCCACCGCATGGCTCAGGTTACCCGCAAATACCTCGATAGCCTGGGCTTCATCGAAGTCGAAACGCCCTACCTCATAAAATCAACCCCCGAAGGTGCCCGCGACTTTGTGGTTCCCTCACGCATGAACCCCAACCAGTTCTACGCCCTGCCACAGTCGCCGCAAACATTCAAGCAGCTGCTCATGGTGGCCGGTATGGACAAATACTT
>JAKQPY010000230.1:0-1074 GCA_029564465.1 Bacteroidota bacterium
GGTCTTATCGCTTTCTGATGCAAAGAAAAAATATCCGGATGCGTCTGTGGTTAGTGGTGTCGGTGTGCCAAAAATCCGCGAATTGACCATGGGAAAGGCACGGTCTGCCGGTTTTGGATTTGTTGCTTTGGTTCATGCACAAACCGAGCTGTCAAAGTGGATTGAAATGGGTGAAGGCACGGTTATCTGTGCCGGCAATATTCTCACAACAAACATCACTCTTGGAAAACATGTTCAGATCAATCTGGATTGCACCATCGGTCACGATGTGATTATGGACGATTATGCGACTCTTGCCCCCGGTGTGCATGTTTCCGGTTGTGTTCATATCGGCAAACGGGCCTATATCGGTACAGGGGCGGTGATCAGCAACGGGACACAGGCTAATCCCTTAGTCATCGGTGATGATGTGATTGTGGGAGCAGGAGCTTGCGTAACAAAATCAATATCTTACGGAACATGGGGGGGGTGCCTGCCCGCCTTCTGCAAAAAAGAGGGTGAAGGGGATCGTTTTGATGGCTGGGTATTTCCGGAAGTAGAAGAAGGGATGCCGACCAAATACAACTGGCTGGTTCAAAATGTTCATAATTTTCGGCTTGGCTATAAAACGGACATTGGGGCTTTCAGTTATATCAATGCCAGGTTCGGGGTGGTTGTTGAGGATTTTGTTCAGGTTGGTTCCCACTGTTCTATTTATTCATTATCCACAATTGATGGAAAACAAGGACCGGTTGTGTTGAAAAAAAATTGCAGGATCGGTTCACACAGTGTTGTAATGCCGGGCGTGACGATTGGCGAAAATGCAGTGGTTGGTGCTTTCAGTTTTGTGACAGCCGATGTTCCCGACAATGCTGTTGCTTACGGTGTTCCGGCAAAGGTTGTTGGAAAGGTGTAAATTTTGAAACTTCCTGATTGGTGGTCAAATCGACTGAAAACGGATTTTACTCCAAGGGGGTTGTTTGTCCGTGTGGCGGTTGATTTGTTTTTAAGCAATTTCGGCCTGCTGCTTGGCGTTGTCACGACGGTGGGCTTGAAGGTTTTCGAGTGGGATGCCTTAAACAAGGCTTTCTTCCA
>JAKQPY010000258.1:0-3846 GCA_029564465.1 Bacteroidota bacterium
CAACCCGTCCCTGAAGTATTCATCGAAAACGGCGAGTTTAGAAATATGCTAAGGACGAACAATAGCAGACAGGAAATTATGAACGCTCGAGCAACACAAAAAGGATTTTCAACACGTGGCTAATATGAAACATTACCTAGATTTCGGGGCAGACAGTTACGGCAGGATTGAGATTTCCGAGGTTGTAAAATTCGACCAATTCGGTTATCGACTATTTCAGGACGAGGGACGGTTTGGCCGAGACAAAACCATTGGTGCGGAAAAGGCCGACTTAGTATTCTGGAAGGGATATTTCCAACACGCGGATGCAACGCGGTTAGGTATTTACGGTCAAACGGTGTTTGAATTGACCCATTGCTTTGACGAACTGATTGAAACCCGCAAAAAAGGATTCGAGCAGATTGTTTATTACATCGTTTCCGATGGCGTTGAGGAATTTGTAAACGGCCAAATCGACTTTCCAGAAAGCAAAACGGACGGGTTTAGTTACTTCTCGTGCTCAGTAGTGCAGGAGTACAAACGTGCCGTATTGGATCGTAAAGGAAATACAATCATTAATACTATGGATTCGGTCGACACGAATGGTGATCCGATTACGCCGATTGTAAAGCAGAAAGTACTGTTGAAGGCGTTTCCGATTAATGTTAAGAGTGATTGGAAAACCAGTTCTCCATTGAATATTGCGGACTCAATATACGGTGGTGGTGCTGACAGGTATATTTGGTATAATCCAGCCCAATCTTTAGGCGAGTATAAAATAGACGATAGCTACACGCCATTTGAAGTTGCTTTGTTTTCCAACAACCCTGAAGAATATGCAAAAGCGAATTTTAGATACATATTTGCAAAAACAAAACTTACAAATCTAACTATAGACATTAGAGACCTGGTCGCGGTTAGGCAGGTAATGGCAGGTGATTTAGATCCAGCGGTCAGGGTGCAGACATATTTAATAATTAGGTGGGGTAATAGTTTTTTAGATATTGATAGTCAAGCAGAGATATTGTCTTACGACGAGTTGACTAACGCGGTAACGTTTAGTATAGACACTAATGATTATTCGTTTACTATTCCAGTACTTGAACAAAATCAAAGCGTTTACATTTATTTTTTATCGGTCACAAGGGCGAACGGGCCATTTAACAATTGGATATTTGCCGCGAGTACATCGTTAAGCGTATATGTTAACGGCGTTTCAATAGGTATCGACTCAGTAATCGACGCGGCCAGATACGAAGATTTCATCGCAAAGGGTGTAGAATCAGCGTGCGGACTACCAATTAACGCGCCAGACCTAATTACAGGCGACTACAAAGACCAATTCGTTTGGACTGGTAACGATATGCGACAAAAGGCCGAATCATTGCCTTGCGTGCTTAAAAATGAACTTGAGGATTTGCGCGAACCGGGTATGGACTGGCAAACCAATAGCGATGCGGTTGAGATTGCCAAGTATGAGGACTTTTACCCCGATAACTATTTGGGACATTACGGCGATATTGCGCCAACTGATTTTGAAGAGCTTCCGTTCAATCCGCGTGCAAAGGTTATCAATTTAAACAACAGCTATAAGAATTACGAAAAGGCCGACCAGTCAATAGGAACAAATCAATCGTTCCATACCGAACTGCAATTATTATTCCCGAACAATCAGGTTGAGAACGATATAAAACTGCAAATAAACCACACACGGGATCCGTTGCGTATTGAAAACACGCGCCGCAAAATCATATTGCAAACCACAGCGCAGGAAACCGATAACGAGATTTTTATTGCGCCGTTTGTTCAAATTGCACCCGGCACTAAAGGCGGGTTCACAGCAGGACTGCAACACAACGTTTTACCCGATGGTCGCGTTCAAATACTCAACCGCGCGGCAAGCGATGACAGTATAGGTAATTTCGACTGGACTTTGCTAGGCTTCGGTTTAGGCAGCTCGTTTTCGTTTACCATTTTCGGAATTACGCTAAATTACACGGTATCGGCACCACTTGACCGAAATGTATTAACATTAAGCCCGATTGCTGGCCAGCCTCAATCGTCGTTCTTAGGCTTTACAATGACTAAAGTTGAATATCCGTTTACCAATGTGTTGTATCAAATCCAGACCAATGAAGGCTTCGACCAAGTGCTTAATTTGAACAATCAAGGCGAGGGTGCGAATTTGTTCTACACTCAAAAAAGAAACCTGTTACGCCTCGGTTCGCTATTACATACGATTTGCCTGGATTCTTTAAAATACCCAACGTGCCAAATACAAGTAAAAGGGTTCAAGAACAACGGAAAACTGGTAACGCAATACAACGGCGGAGCTGTAATAACCGAGGACGCGCCGATTTTGATGACAGATTTGCCTGCGCCGCGTATTAATACCCGAATGATTAAGACGCGCGTACCTATGACGCTCGCGCAAGGCAAGGATTTGATAAACCGTGCTACTATGCGGAATGCGGACGGCACAATTGGCGGGTACATTACAACGCCTGACAAATCAGGTAAAGCTGTCGCGGGGTATATTAAGGAAATGAATATGGTATGGGCGCAGGGCTTTATGGAGCTTGTGCTTGAGGAACGATATGAGCAGCAGCCGACCAAAATAACGTCAGGTAACCAAAGCGTAACTCCAACCGCGCCGGGGCAATATATTATAACAATCGAAGAATCGGGGTATGGTACGGTGTATGTTGATAATTATGGATGGTGTGAGATAGTCAACGGATATGTGATTATCTATAATTCTGAAAGCAAGCAAATGACGCGACCAGTTCAATATACTTCAGTTGAAATTGACGGTGTATTTTATCCTGATTTGAACGATTTTACCAACGCTTTGAGTTATGTATTTGTGTTCTGGTAGTGGATTTGGTGGAGTTTTTGGATGCTGTGGGGGTGGTTTATAGTTGTCTCAGTTTCAGGATTCGCATTTTTCATATTAGAACCATTAGCCAGAAAGTTCCTGAAATAGTCGCTCCCAAAAAATACCACAATTTTAAACCCTAACATTCAATAGTTAGGGTTTTTTTTGTTTACTTTGCAAACGATGGTAACAAAGCGCATAATAGACAACGCCTTCTTATACTTGAAGCCCGTGCTTGAGGAGGTCTTTGCAACGCTACACGAACCGCAAATAGCCACAATCCACCATTACGACTTCATCTGCCTATCACCTTACGAACGATACCGCCAACAATCCAACAGCAGCGTTAACATACAACTCGGGCAGGACTACGTTGTTCAATTGGTTACGTTATGCGGAACGGTGCTTGTTGATGTTACTGATCGCGTTTTCATCGAGGAGTTCCAACACCGCACGACGGGGCTAACGAATGTCTACTTTGAAATGATAAACCTACCCGCGCAATCTCAGCCGGTATGTTTGAAATTCACCGCGCCCATTCTATCAGCCAAGACTGCGTTTTATTCCAATCCGTTTGTGATTCAGGATAGGCTGAAAGAAACGACACGCCTCGACTATTGGAGCCGAGAGTTGTTCGATGGTGTTGATTACGAAACAACGGACGCGCTACTGAGTATTCGAGTGCTAGGTCACTTCACGCAACCAAAGCCACAAGAGCAAGTACAAGTATATTCGCAGACAAGTGCGCGAGGCAGCATTAACACACAAATCGAATCAATAGGAACCGAACTACAACCATGGGCGTTCACGTGCGAGTACATTACCAACCACGGGCTAAAGGCGTTCCAATCATTCCGCAGAACCCCGATTAAGTATATTAACGGGATTCGATGCACGTCGATGACTACTTCGTATGAGACTGTACTGGGTTCGTCTAACTTCTACCGCGCGGAATGGAACGCGTTTATGGATGAAACGGAGGAATACAC
>JAKQPY010000259.1:0-2120 GCA_029564465.1 Bacteroidota bacterium
AAGTTACGCTTATTTATTTATTTACTTATTCAGGTAGTTGTTTAATTATTCTTTCCAAAACATCACCAGCTAATGCTTCTAACTGCGTTTTACCGTCGAAGTAGGCGCGTATCCGCTTCAATGCTTTTGCGTCTTGCTCCGGCATCGTTACGGTGATGGTAACAGGACGATCAAAATTTTCACATTCCGGCTCATTATACGCGCCATAGTCTACCGATTCGACTATAACCACATTTTTAACCATGCTCCAATCCGTTGATGTTATCCCATCTTTACCGTTTGACGTCCAATTAGCGCACGAATACCACCGCTCGCCGTCTGATAAACTGCCAATACTCGCCAAAGAATGCCCGCCAGTATTCCAATAAATACGGTAAACCCCGTGCAATAGTTTTTTCGCCTGTTCGCTTGTCATGTTGTTTCGTTTTTAGACTGAAATATATTTCGTGTTAATCCACGCGCCCGGCAAATATTCCTGCCAAACAGTCCCACCGGAAACAAATAAAACAGGCTCGTTAAATTCAAGCGCGTACTTTACCGGGTGCATGGTTCCCGGGCCACTCCGTACATTCAACTCTTTGGAGGTCACACGGCCCACGCTTTCGCCTTTCATCGCATTAATGCACACCTGAACGGCGTCCCGGAAATTGTCGAGTTCGCTATCATTTAGCAGGAATATTGGGCAGTTTTTCCCGGTTACGTCGTTATGCCTAATAAGCCGCTCCGTTGGCAGGTTGTGCAGCCGTAACAGGTAGGCAGACATAAATACCGCGTTACCACGCATAACAAGAAATCGCGGGTGTTGTATACCGCCATTCACGCACATTTCAATACCGATCAGTCCGCAATAGTTTGCATTAGTCGGACGCGACACGTTTTTCACGCCTGACAAAGAAAATCCGGTTGCTACGTCAAAAATCGCCTGCCTTATGGGCAATGCTCTTGTTTTTGGCGCGTCTCCAACGTGGTGCGCTGGCTCGGTATCCGGCACAATTTGGATACATTTTTGATCGTCAATCAAGTAGTGGGCTGACGTGTACAAATTACCACGCGGCCCCGGCGCACCGTTCGCAAAATACCGCTGGTGTGCGTCTGCGTTTGCCCCGTCATTTTCGTTGGCCGTCCAATGCAGCACAATCCATTCGGGCTTGATACTAAGCCCCTTGTATCGCAGCGCGGGTCTGCTGTTCGGATCGGTTAATAATTGCCTGTTGAAGATCATATTTTTGGAACTTTGGATTTTGATTTATTTTTTGTTTGCAAGGTCGGGTGCTGGTGCGCAATCGACTTTTTAAGGGTTTTGTAAATTGTCGTGATTGACGTGGGCTGCTTATACCCGCGCAATAGTATTGCAAGCGTTTGCGTAAAGTTGCCAACGCCCCCAATTTCCCACGCTACCTCATTCGATTCGCAGGCCGAAAAATAGTAGATCGTTGCCGCGTACTTTCGCGGGTCGGTGTATTCCGGCGGCGTGACGTCGGTTAACTCTTTAGGAGCTTCTATTGAACGGCGTACCGCGTTGGCCGCTGGTGGCTTCGATGCTGTCCTACTGTTGCCTGTGGAATAACAACTATCCGAATAAAGCACAACCGTAACCCCGGCCTTAAATTTTGAAAGTATCGGCGTTATTTCGTAATCGGGTAGAATATCGTCGTGCATTACCCTGGCTGTGTGCACTTTGCCGTCCTTTTCAAATCTGGTTCCGTGACCGCTGAAATAAAAATGCAGTTCGTCGCCTGGCTGCAATGTTTTAGCGTATTCGTTTAGGCAAAACAAAACGGTTTGCTTTCTCGCTTCGCTATCCTGCAAGCGGGTGAACAACGCTCCGGGCGTATTTAAAAACGCCTCTGCCTTTGTAATATCGTTTATGCACCCATGCAGGTCAATATTTCCAAATATCGCCCGGTCGTATTCGTCGATACCGACGAGAAAAACGTGTTTATTCATTTTTGCAGTAATTTTTGCTTGTGGTATTCAAGCCACAAATTTAACTCTTTTTTTGTAATTTGGTGATCTATTTTTGAGGGATTACGAACGACCTTATTCCCGTCAATTTCCCAACCGTCCAATCCCCTATTTAGGTAGTACGCTGGATTGTTTGCTCCGGCGTACAGTACGAA
>JAKQPY010000264.1:0-1036 GCA_029564465.1 Bacteroidota bacterium
AATTATTTCCTCGCAATGAACACACATTAATATCACATCCAATTTAACGAGATCGACCTTGATGCCCTCAAAAACGGACACACTGTAATTTACGACGTCAAAGGCATACTGCAAGGCAATATCGACGGAAAACTGTAAAAAACAAATTGTAAAATTATGAAAGGCATTGTTTTGGCAGGAGGAGCAGGAACCCGTTTATATCCCATAACCAAAGGGGTCAGCAAACAGCTGCTTCCCATTTACGACAAACCCATGATTTATTATCCGCTTTCTACCTTAATGCTGGCGGGAATAAGGGATATCCTTCTCATCTCCACCCCGCAGGATTTGCCGGGATTCGAGCGCCTGCTGGGTGACGGATCGAATTTCGGCATCCGCATCCAATATGCCGAACAACCCAGCCCCGACGGGTTGGCTCAAGCTTTCCTTATCGGTGAAAAATTTATTGCGAACGATGCTGTATGCCTGATATTGGGCAACAATATCTTTTACGGACAAGGATTTCGTCCTATGTTGGAACAAGCGGTTACCACAGTTGAAGAAAACGGCAAAGCTGTCGTATTCGGATATTATGTAAACGATCCGGAACGATACGGTGTAGCCGAATTCGACAAAAACGGCAATGTGCTGAGCATTGAAGAAAAACCTCGGCATCCCAAATCGAATTATGCTGTTGTAGGATTGTATTTTTATCCGAACCGGGTAGTCGAAATAGCCAAAACCATCAAACCCTCTGCCCGCGGAGAGCTGGAAATTACTTCCGTAAATCAGGAGTTCTTGAAAGAAAATCGATTAAAGCTGCAAGTCCTTGGCAGAGGATTCGCCTGGCTGGATACCGGTACTCACGAATCGCTGGCCGAAGCCTCCACGTTTGTAGAAGTGATCGAAAAACGTCAGGGATTGAAAATTGCCTGCCTGGAAGAAATTGCCTACCGAAAAGGATGGATCAGCGAAAACGATTTATTGCGCCTTGCAGAACCAATGAAAAAAAACGGGTACGGCCATTATCTGCTGAACTTAATAGAAAGTAATACAA
>JAKQPY010000002.1:0-23873 GCA_029564465.1 Bacteroidota bacterium
ATTCATGGGTTTACCATGTTGTACTATCATTTTTCAGCATAAAACTTAAAACAATAAACCTATGAAAAAACTATTTTTCACCTTAGCGATTCTGGCGATTATTCCCATGGCAATGTATGCGCATCCTGCCAAAAAGGTAAATCTGTCGTATAAGAATGGTAAATTAATTATTGAGGTAGTCCATCCGGTAAGTAATGCCGAAAACCATTTTATTGATCAGGTTGTTGTGAATGTTGATGGTAAGGATGTGAAGACTATTACACTCACTAAACAAACATCGAAAGAAAGCGCTTACATGGAACTTTCGATTCCTGAAATTAAAAAAGGCAGTGTGGTGGTGGTTAAAACCAACTGTAATAAGATGGGGAAGAAAAGCGCCAAGCTCAAGTTGTAGTCGGCGATAGCTGTTGGTTAAACCTATTGATTATGTGATGATAAGGGCGGATATGTTATCCGCTTTTATTGTTTATGGGCGCAATTCACGGTGTCGCGTTTATAACAAATCGGCAAATTAATGTAATCTTATAAAAATGTTTTGTTCATTTGCACAAAACAATTGCATTATGAACGCAGACAACACTCCCGGTTCGAAGAGATATGCCATAGTAATTATTGGTGTATTGTTTTTTATATTCGGTTTTATCACCTGGCTGAACGCGACGTTGATTCCCTATCTGAAAATTTCGTGTGAGCTGAGTAATTTTGAGTCGCTGTTTGTGGCGTTTGCTTTTTACATATCGTATTTTGTGCTGGCGCTGCCTTCGTCGTGGTTGCTGAAGAAGACGGGATTCCGGAATGGGATGTCGTGGGGACTGGCTACTATTGCGCTGGGATCGTTGTTGTTTATTCCGGCAGCGGTAATGCGGGCATACCCGGTGTTTTTAATCGGGTTGTTTGTGCAGGGAGCCGGTCTGAGCATTTTGCAAACTGCATCGAATCCGTATGTAACCATTCTGGGACCGATTGAAAGTGCTGCGAAACGTATCAGTATTATGGGTATTGCCAATAAAGTAGCCGGGATATTGAGTCCGACAGTTTTGGGTTGGATTGTACTCAAGGATGTGGATGCAATTTCGCATCGCATAAGCGGTATGGATGCGGTTGCCAAGGCTGCAGAGCTGGATGCGTTGTCGGCACGGGTTATTTTTCCGTACATTATTATTGCTGTGTTGCTGGTTGTGCTGGCAGCCCTGATCAGGCTGAGCCAATTGCCCGAAGTGGAGCAGACGGAGGAAAAGGTTGCCGGTAATACTCCGCAGCGCTCGCTGTTTAGTTATGGGTATTTGTGGCTGGGTGCATTGGCGATTTTTGTGTATGTAGGTGCTGAGGTTATTGCGGTTGATACGATTATAAATTATGGGAAATCGCTTGGTATTGGGTTTGACACATCGCGCTTTTTTGCGTCGCTGACTTTGTTTGCGATGGTTGGCGGATATGTGTTCGGGATAGCCATGATTCCGAAGATAATACAGCAGGATAAAGCGCTTGCATTGATGGCGTTGCTGGCGATAGCGTTTACGGTGGCAGCGGTATTCAGTCCGTGGGTGTATGTTTCGGTGCTTTTTGTGGCCCTGCTGGGTTTTGCCAACGCGATTATGTGGCCTGCGATATGGCCGCTGTCGATTGAAGGTTTGGGACGGCACACCAAGACGGGTTCGGCGATACTGATTATGGGTATTGCCGGGGGAGCCACGCTGCCCTTGCTGTATGGTGCGCTGAGCGACATGCCGCAGGTGGGAACGCAACATGCATATCTGGTAATAATTCCATGCTATTTGTATGTATTGTTTTTTGCCCTGAAAGGGCATAGGATTGGTAAGGGGTAGGGGGAATCGCCAGCGTGGACGAAATCGCCAGCGTGGACGCTGGCTGCATGGACGCTGGCGACATGGGAGTTTTCTTCGGGACAATGCGAGTTTTCTCCGCGACAATGGGAGTTTTCTTCGAGACAATGAGAGTTTTCTTCGTGACAATGGGAGTTTTCTCCGCGACAATGGGAGTTTTCTTCGAGACAATGAGAGTTTTCTTCGTGACAATGGGAGTTTTCTCCGTGACAACGGGAGTTTTCTTCGAGACAATGAGAGTTTTCTTCGTGACAATGGGAGTTTTCTCCGTGACAACGGGAGTTTTCTTGTGGGGTGCCAGCGTGGACGATGGCTACAGGGTGGAACGAAACAACCGCCAGCGTGGACGCTGGCTGCATGGACACAGCCGCCAGCGTGGACGCTGGCTACATGGACGCTGGCTACATGGACGCTGTCTGCATGGAGGATGTTTTGATGGAAGGATTGAAAAAAGGCCCCCTTTTGAGGAGCCTAATCACAAATCACCAACTATGACCACAGGAAAATGTAGTAGTATTAAGGTTTCACCATTCGAAATTTAATAGCGGAGACTTCTTTGTATTCAGGGCTGGAGGCTCCGAATACGGATTTAACGTATATTTTGACGTCGTTGGCCAAAGGAACGATTCCGGTGATGGGTTGATAGAGCAGGGTATTTCGGGCGATGAGGGCGCTTGAGTAGATTGTGTAGGTATTGATGACGGTTGAGTTTAGGTTGATGTAATTGTTGAGCATGGTGTTAAGGTGGCTAATTTTGAGGTCTGCTTCGTTTGGGTTGTAGAGTGGCTCGGCGGCAAGAAAAGTGATTATTTTTTCGAAGTGAGCAATAAGGCTGTCGTAGCTTTGTTGTGAAACGGATATTTTTTTTGTTTCGGTTGATTCGGTAGCGGGGTTTTCGGCAGTGTTGTGTGTTCGTTCGGGGGCACGTTTGCCTTGTATTTTGCGGTTGATTGTTTTGAGGTCGTTGACGGCATGTTGTGATGCACCGGCTGCATGGAATGCGTTTATGATGCGGGTTGCGAGTTTGCGGAACGGGGCGAAAGCGGCCTCGCGGGCATTGCAGGCATTGTCGTAGGCGGTTTTGGCAGTTCGGAGGTTTAGAAACACTTGTTTGGCATTGTTGAGTGAGGCGCTGAGGGCATCGATTTTAATGGTGTTTTTTGTAGGGTTGTAGTTTTCGCCAAAGCCAATGCAACGGGAAATGAGTGTTTCGAGGTTTGCCAGATTTATTTCGTGTCCGGTTTCGTAAACTGGAGACATGACGGGTTGAGTTTTGGTTATTATAGTTTATTAACGCAGGGGAATATACGAAAGTTGCATGGGATGGGATTTTTTTTTGATTTATGATTTATGATTTGAGATTTGAGATTTGTGATTTATGATTTATGATTTATGATTTTTGATTTATGATTTTGATGATTGATGATTACTGTTTGCAGAGCTATTATGAAGAAAGTGTGAGTGTAAGAGTGAAGAGATGGGATTTGGAAATTACATCCCATAACCCATTCGAAGGGGGAATTTGGAACGGAAATTTGTTGATTTTGGATTTGAGGATTGAGGGTTGAAGATTTTTCAAAAAAGTGTGTCAACTGAATTAACGGTCTCGGGTATGCGTAGTGCGGGATTTCAATGCACTTACCAGTCCGTTTAGCACAAAGTTTTTTAAAAGCACTGACCTTCGATTTACCCCTTCACCCGCTATTGCCACATACCCGCTGTTGTAGGTCGTTATTCTTTCTCAATGATGAACATTAAGTCAGGTCCAAATTTGGATTTTCCTGTTAGTCTATATTCTATTTTACCTATGCGATAAAAAAGATTTCTTAACATAATTCTTTTCCAATCTAAGATAAAAGGGGATGGATACTGGTAATAATGGCCAACAAGATTTGCCCAAATTGGAGAGTGTATGGGTAGCGGAATAAAACATGTTTTTACTTTAAAGCCACAACTTTCCACCATTTTAGCAAAGGTATTAGGAGTATAATGAACTACATGTTCACAGCAATCCCATATATCCATGTTTTTAGCTTTTCCTGAAGCTTTAGCCAATTTCATTTTAAAGTAGTTATAATCACCATTGGGCACTTTGATAGCGATAATCCCATCAGGCTTAAGTAAATCATAGCTTACCTTTAGTAATTCCTTAGGATTAGTTACATGTTCAAAAACATCAATTAGTGTAATGACATCATAATTGTTCTTTGGTAAATCAGCTTTTTCCAAAAAAGAAGTGTGGATTTTTAAGCCCCAGTTTTCTCTTGTAATTTTTGATAATGATGGGCTCGGCTCCACACCTTCCGTTTCAAATCCAGCATCACGAGCCTTCCGTAAAAAAAATCCCATGTTAGTACCGACATCAAGTAATTTTCCACTCTTTTTTATCTTCTTTATTTTGTTTACCTCGTATTCATAATTTTTGTCTCTATGATGTGCTTTTTTCCCTTTGAATATCAGCATAGCTTCATTATAAAATACAGAGGCATCGCCAAAATAATTTTCTTCAGCATTTTTTGCTCTTGGATTTGTATAAATTAAATCGCAATTTTTACATTTAACAACAGATAGTCCCTTTTCTGTGTCCAATTGGAAATATTTGTCAGTGCCGCATAGTGGACAAGAACAATGTTCTCGTTCAGTTTCATCATAGAAGTCCTTTTGCGTTCCTCCATGAATGTAATCATCTTTTTTTAATTTCTCCATGACTTTATTTTTTATTTATAATGACCTACAACTCGTTTATAACCTTACCAAAAGTAAGCTTACCTATTATAATTTAGCGTATAACCTTACCTTTGCTTTGGTTTTATTTTTCCAAAACTACAAAATATTTTCGGAAATTCTCATAGGCGTAAAGTATTTTTTTATAGCAGCGTTTTGTATTGAAATGGGTGGAGTGCTGATTGGTGATTTGAGATTTGAGATTTGAGATTTGAGATTTAAGATTGAAGATTTGAGATTGAAGATTTGATGATTGATGATTTGATGATTTGATGTTAAATGTTGACGAAGAAAGAGTGAGTAATAGAGTGAGTGTTGAGATTTGGAAATTTCTGTTTATACAGCTATAACGAAGAAAGTGTGAGAGTGAGTGTGAGTGTTGAGATTTGGGATACACATCCCCCTGCCCCCTTCGAAGGGGGAATTGGAACGCGATAAATCGGATAGAGAGACGCGATAAATCGGATATAATGAGACGCGATAAATCGCGTCTCTACCTACGACCTCGCATCAACAGGCGGGTGATGGTAATGAGGATGAGCAAACCCGAAAGTACCAGCGACATACGCGCCAGATAGTCACCGTAACGTGTGTAGAAAGTAAGGGAGTGGTTGAGGTTTAGTTTGGCTCTGATTACGTCTTTTGTCCACCACTGGGTTTCGTGCGAAATATCGCCCCGCTGATTTACGAAACAACTGATGCCCGTATTTGCTGAACGGGCAATGCTGCGGCGTGTTTCGATGGCCCTGAGCGAAGCAAAACTTTTGTGCTGACGATGCCCGGGGGTATTGTCCCACCAGCCGTCGTTGGTGATAATACACATGAAGGCAGCCCCGTTTTTAACAAAGCCCGCAAAGAATTCGCCATAGGCCGATTCGTAGCAAATGGCAGCCGCAGTTTTTAAGCCATCGCTTTTGCGTACGAAAACACTGCGGTCGGGTTGGGTTCCATGGCTGCCCTGCATACCACCCAAATCGACGGCAAAATCGCCGAGAAAGCCAAGAAGTTTGGGATATGGCATCATTTCGACACCCGGAACCAGCTTGCTCTTGTGGTAGATTTGTATGTCGGGCGAGGTGTCGATAAGCAGCGAGGTGTTGAATAAATCAAAAAAGTGTTTTGTGGAGCCAAGGGGCATGGCGGTTTCGGATTTCCCATTGCCTTTTTCGTAGAAAATACGTGTGTTGGCACCAATGATAATATTGATATGGGGATACAGACTCAGGTACTGCCGCAGGTATTGAATGGTGGTTTCGTCGTTCATTTCGTCTTCCCACATACCGGTTGGCATGGCGGTTTCGGGGCCGATAACAAAATCGACCAGAGAGTCGGTTTTGGTGTTCATGAGAAACACCATATCAGAAATCTGATCGACCGCAGGCGTTTCGAATTTCTCGTTGTAGGGATCGATGTTGGGCTGAATGACCACTACATCGACCGGATCGGTTTTCTCGGTATAGGTGTAGTAACGAATGATGGAGTAAGCGAGAGGTATGGTTAGGAACAGGGCGATGGCAATGTATGCAGGCTTGAGCGCTTTTCGGTTTTCGCGAAACATCCATGTTTTTGCGATAACGAAAACCAGCACATTAAGTACCAGCACCCAAAGGCTGCCGCCCAGATGGCCTGTAAACTCGTACCATTGCACCAGCCGGATATTGTTCGAGAAGGCATTGCCCAAAATGAGCCAGGGCCACGAAATCTGGGAATTCATGAACAGGTATTCGAATGAAAGCCAAAACGAAACAAAGGCAATGAGTCCGACACGCATTCCGGCTTTACGCCACACCACCACAGCAAGCCAAAACACACAGGCCATAAACAGGGACAGGAAGAATATGGCAGCGGCTGCACCGAACAAGGTAGAGTGGTAAATCCAGTAGGTGCTTACGATATTCCATATCAGAAAACTGAGCCAGGCCCACATAAAAATGCCGGTAACCCGTTTTTTTTGTCCAATACGAACATCGTGATATTCAATAAGTAACAGTGGAACAAAGGCCAGTGCAGTAAGCAGTCCCAACCCCCATTGCGTCCAACCGGCGCAAAAGAGCAAAGCCGAAGCCAGGCAGAGCAGCAGTTTGTGATAAAATTTCAGTTTCATAGCCTTATGTTTTATTTACCAAATATACTCCGGTTAACACCGTGAAAATACCAAAAATTTGTAATAAAGAAATGGCTTCACCGTCGACAATGCCCCAAAAAACCGCGAACACAGGAATGATATAGGTTACCGAAGAAGCGAACAATGCGCCGGCCTTTTGTATGAGCATATTCATAAGAATCACTGCCAGCACCGAGCCTATCACTGCAAGTACAATCAGGTAAATCAGGTTAACTGTAAACTGAGGGTGCAGCAGGGTAGAATGTAAATCGGTTGTAAACAAGAGGATGGTTGAAACGGGCAATACAAACAGGTAGGCGAGTGCTGTGATTTCGAGACCCGACAAACCCGAGAGAAAATGCCTGACCTGATTCACATTGTAACCATACATCAGTGTGGCAATAATAATGAGGAACTCGAATCCGCTAAACGAAAACAAATGCTGCACATCGCCCCTGATTACCAGCATAAAAGCGCCCAGTAATCCAATAAAAATACCCAGTGTTTTTGCTTTACGCACCTTTTGCCCGAACAACAGCAATCCGAAAATAAGTGCAAACAGCGGAGTGGTACTATTGAGCATACCTGCCAGGCTGCTATTGATGTGGGTTTGTGCAAAACTGAACAGGAATGCGGGAATTAGGTTGCCAATAAAAGCCACTACCATAATGGGCAATATGTTTCGCTTATTTATTTTTTTAAGGAACTTCAGGCCCAGCGGCAAGGTAATGAGCGACGCCACGAACATTCTGATGCCGGCTACCTGCACTGCCGAAAATGTTTCGAGGCCTTTCTTCATCAGGATAAACGATGCACCCCAGATGAAGCCGAGAAACAGCAGGCTTGCCCAGTTTTGGTATTTTTCGTTGCGAATGATAGAATTTTGGTATTATATTTGAATTGCGGCAAAATTATAAATTCCTGCGATGAAATTAACAAGGATTTTCGGTCTGTTTATATTATTATCGGCACTTTGTGTTGTCAATAAAAATAACGCACAGGTGCCGCGTTATATCAGAAACCTCATCAACCTCGACAGTATTGCGCAAAACATGGGTATGCCCGTGCTGATATCGAAAGAAGTGTATATTTTCCCGACACAAACGCGGCATGATTCAAAGTATCTGAAAATGTTACGCAATTTTATGAAAGTCTATCCGATTGCGCTGCAGATTAAAGAAGAATTCGTGCAGATAGAAGCGGACCTGAAGGTCATGAATCCGCGTCAGCAACGAAAGTATATGGATCTGAAAGACAAGGAACTGAAGCGCGATTACAAAAAGACGCTGATGAAACTCACCCTGAGCCAAAGCATTATGCTGGTAAAACTTATCGACCGCGAAACCGGAAATACATCGTATCAGTTGATTAAAGATCTGCGGGGCTCGATAACAGCATTTTTCTGGCAAAATATCGCCCTGCTGTTCAACAATAACCTAAAAGCAAAATACGACCCCGATGGCGACGATAAGGATATCGAAATGCTGGTGAAACGATACGAAGCGGGGACATTGTAAAAATAAAACTAAAGACAGTCTGATAGATTATTCTGCCGGATTACAATTTACTTCAAGAAGTAGGTTGCACTAAGAATAAAGTTATTGTTGCTACGAGTCCCTCCATGGAAATAGTAAAAATCAAAATATATATCCCAATCCAATGGGACATAATCATAATAAAAACCCCGGATTCCCCATTCTGAAATCAAGTTCACCGACAAATTCGGCGTAACATAAAACGACATTCCGAGGCTTATTTGACTTGACAACCTGTTTAACGACAACTGTGTTTCGTTTTTATTTGCAGGATTATAATCAATTACGGTATAACGATTTTTTTCATCATAATCGGGAACTATGTAATCACATCTGTAATAATCGCGGGCTGTAATCACAACGTTCAAATTATAACCTGCAAATAATGAAAATTTGAAGTCTTTAATATTGAGTAACAAATTTAAGCGCAGCGGCATAGATATTTTATGAAATATATCCATTTCCCAAACCTGTCTTGTGTATTCATAAGTATTTTCTCCTTCCATAAAACTACCATACGAAATTGCATCACGTTTCGATGCCACAAACATATAGTCAATTCCCTGACTCAGCGAAAAACGCGGGGCAAACTTAAATACTCCGGTAACACCAATAACAGGCGATGGGATTGGGCGTGTAAATGCGGTTCCATCATTATGGTTCCACTTCTTCGGGAATTCCGATACCGAAATACCGGCTTCGAGTCCATAGCCAAACCTTGATTGCGATAGCAAAGGAACAGCGAATAACAGACCGATGATGAATAATACAAGAGAAAGCCTCATTTCAATACTATTTGAACTTTCACAAAATTGATATAGCAAATATACAAAATTTCAGGCGAATAAATTTTAGGGTCTGTTTATTTTATATTTTTGAGTAAATTATTTTAATCATGAAATTGAGTCTGTTGTTAATAATGTTGCTATCGAATTTAATAAAGCCTTGCATTGCTCAACCGGATGTTAGCGAACTCTGTGTTATGACTTTCAATATCCGGTACGATAATCCCGGTGATGGTGAATATGCATGGCCACAGCGCAAACCTATGGTATTGGATGTAATTGCGAACAACAAACCTGATATTATCGGGATGCAGGAAGTGCTGAAAAGCCAGCTCGACACATTAATGAATGCGCTGCCAGACTACGACAGCTATGGCGTTGGGCGCGACGACGGCAACGAAGCCGGTGAATACGTACCGGTTTTTTACCGCCGAAGCCGCTATACATTACTCGAACAGGGAACATTCTGGCTGTCGGACAAACCCGAAACCCCCGGAAGCATAGCGTGGGGATCGGCATGCAAACGCATTGTCAGCTGGGTGAAACTTGAAGATAAATCGAGCCGGCAAACGCTGTATGTTTTCAACACCCATTTTGATTATCTGCTGACTTCGACGCGGATAAAAAGTGCCCGCCTCCTGAAAAAGAAAATAAAACAAATTGCCGGAAGCGAGGCACAAATTATTGTTATGGGCGATTTCAACGAAGGTCAGTCAGGAAAAATGTATCAGATAATTACATCCCCGACAAAGTCTGGCGCACTGCGGGACACACGGGCTCATGCAACAAAACGCGAAGGGCCGCAGTTTACTTTTGTTGGATTTCCGTTTTCCCCTGATTCCGAAGAGCCCATAGACATGGTGTTTTTCAGGGGAGGCAAGCAATCGAAAGTAGTGCGATATAAAGTTGATGACTATAACCGAAACGGGAAATACCCGTCGGACCATTTACCCGTAGTGGTTTGGCTGCAAATGGAGTAAGTAGATGATATTTGATGTAGGGTAGTAATAGCCAGCCCCGAGGTATTGAAATAACCGCCCGTAAATACAGATTGCTTCATGTTCGTTCCTCACATTCGCAAAGACGGGCGGTTACTCCTTCATCAGTTTACGGTATTTGATACGTTTTGGGGTATCGTTGCCGAGACGTTTGCGGCGGTTTTCCTCATATTCGCTGTAGTTGCCCTCGAAAAAGCTCACCTGCGAATCGCCTTCAAAAGCCAGAATGTGGGTACAGATGCGGTCGAGAAACCAGCGGTCATGCGAAATCACCACAGCGCATCCGGCAAAAGCCTCCAGCCCTTCTTCGAGAGCACGCAGGGTATTGATATCAATATCGTTGGTTGGCTCATCGAGCAACAACACATTGGCTTCCGACTTCAGGGTCATGGCCAGGTGCAGGCGGTTACGTTCACCACCCGACAACACCCCGGTTTTCTTGCTCTGGTCTGTCCCGCTGAAATTAAACCGTGAAATATACGCACGGGCATTCATCATACGACCACCGAGCATAATTTCTTCGGTGCCGCCCGAAATAACTTCAAAAACACTTTTCTCCGGGTCAACTTCGCTGTGTTGCTGATCGACATAGGCCAGACTTACCGTATCGCCAATATCGAAGCTGCCTTTATCGGGTGTTACCTGCTTCATAATTAGCCTGAACAGCGTGGTTTTACCGGCGCCGTTGGGGCCAATCACACCCACAATACCATTGGGTGGCAGCGAAAAATTGAGATTTTCGAACAACAAACGGTCGCCATAAGCTTTGCTCACTGCGCTGGCATCGATTACCTTATTACCCAGTCTGGGGCCGTTCGGAATATATATTTCGAGTTTTTCTTCCTTGTCTTTCACATCGGAATTGAGCAATTTCTCATACGCATTAAGCCTCGATTTAGCTTTGGCATGGCGGGCTTTTGGGGCCATGCGCACCCATTCGAGTTCGCGTTCGAGTGTTTTGCGGCGCTTGCTTTCCGATTTTTCTTCCTGAGCCAGGCGATTCGATTTTTGTTCGAGCCAGGACGAATAATTTCCTTTCCAGGGAATTCCTTCACCGCGGTCGAGTTCGAGAATCCATCCGGCCACATTGTCGAGAAAATAGCGATCGTGCGTAACAGCAATCACCGTTCCCTTATATTGCTGCAGGTGCATTTCGAGCCATTCCACCGATTCGGCGTCGAGGTGGTTGGTAGGCTCGTCGAGCAACAACACATCGGGTTGCTTTAGCAACAAGCGACACAAGGCCACTCGGCGGCGTTCGCCTCCCGACAGATGTTCAACCGGAGCATCGGGTTCGGGACAGCGCAGGGCATCCATGGCTCTTTCGAGTTTCGAGTCGAGTTCCCATCCGTCGTGCTGGTCAATTAGTTCGGTAAGTTCACCCTGACGCTGAATGAGTTTATTCATTTCGTCATCATCGAGCGGCTCCGAAAAACGCAGATTCACATCTTCGTATTCCTTCAGAATATCGGCAAGTTCCTGAACGCCTTCCATCACAATTTCCTTCACAGTTTTGGTGTTGTCGAGCACCGGTTCCTGAGGCAGATAACCCACCGTATATCCGGGCGAAAAGGCCACTTCGCCCATGAACGATTTGTCCTCACCCGCAATAATTTTAAGCAGCGAAGACTTCCCTGATCCGTTTAAACCAATTACCCCGATTTTAGCCCCGTAGAAAAATGAGAGGTAAATATCTTTCAATACCTGTTTCGATGGCGGGAATGTCTTGCTGACACTTACCATCGAGAAAATAATTTTATTGTCGTCGCTCATGTGTTTAATTTTTCACGAAGATAAGAAAGAGTTTGGGAGAACGGGATTGACCCGATAATTTTTCTTTTGGGCAGGAAGGCAATCGGGAAAATACGTAAGGCTAAAACCGGTATTGCCGCACCGAAGAAAGCAACACGGTGAAGGTAATGAATAAACGCCCGTCGAAATACAGCTGGTGGAGCTTCAACATTGATAGGGTTGCATTTAAAGAGGTATTTTCCCCGTAGGACATTCTGTTTAAAATTTTGATGTTGATTCCCTACGGGAAACACGGTTTTATTCGCCTTGTTTTTAATGATGTTTATGCCCTACGGGCAATTGGGAATTGGAAACAAATTATTGTTATAATGACATCCCAGATGTCGTTGTTATCATCACCCGTAGAATGCAGATTGCTTTATCGCTCTGTGGAGCTCCGTGCAATGACGGGCGGGGTTATATACGCCCGAAGAAGCGTTTAAAAAATTCCCCTGAATTTATCGAAGAGTTTGCTCTTTGATTCCGATTTAGGGTCGAAGCCTTCGGAAGATTGCAGTTTCTCGATGGTCTTGCGGTCGTCGCGGCTCAGGTTTGAGGGTATAAACACATTGATGCGCACCAGCAGGTCACCTTTTCCATAGCCCTGCAGTTCGGGGAGTCCCTTACCCCGTAAACGGACAATTTTCCCTGACTGGGTTCCTGCGTCAATTTTTATTTTCACTTTTCCATCGAGGGTAGGCACTTCGGCAGTGTTGCCCAGTATTGCATCGGGCACGCTGATAAATAAATTATACAGCAAGTCGTTGCCATCGCGAATAAATTCGGGGTGTTCCTCCTCCTCAATCAGTATAATCAGGTCACCATTGACACCACCACGGCGAGCAGCATTTCCCTTACCGCTCATCGAAAGTTGTACCCCATCGCTAACGCCTGCCGGAATTTTAATCTCGATGATTTCTTCGCCCTGTACCAATCCTTCGCCATAGCAATGTGTACATTTCTGGGTAATCACTTTGCCTTCGCCACCGCATGTCTGGCAAGGTGCCGAAGTTTGCATGTGTCCGAGAATGGTCTGTGTCACGCGGGTTTGCACACCACTGCCGCCACAAGTGGAGCAGGTGGAATGCGCATTGCCGTTATGTTCACCGGTACCATTGCAATGCTTACAGGCTACATATTTGTTGACCTTAATTTTCTTGGTCGTACCGTTTACAATTTCTTCGAGGGTCAGTTTTACTTTTATACGGATATTGGTTCCACGGTTCACCCGTTTCTGGTTACCACGCCTACCACCTCCAAAGAAACTTCCGAACCCGCCAAAAGCGTCACCAAAAATATCACCAAATTGCGAGAAGATGTCATCCATGCTCATGCCCCCGCCACTAAAACCACCCCCCTGCCCCATTCCGGCATGGCCAAACTGGTCGTACCGCTGGCGTTTTTCAGGGTTACTCAGCACTTCGTAGGCTTCGGCAGCTTCCTTAAACTTTTCTTCAGCCGATTTATCATCGGGGTTTTTATCAGGATGAAACTGAATGGCCTTTTTGCGGTATGCCTTTTTTATCTCGTCGGCACTGGCGTTTTTAGGCACTTCGAGTATTTCGTAAAAATCGCGTTTTTGCATAGTCTGAAATTATACCCCTACAATAACCTTTGAGAAACGTATCACTTTATCGTGAAGCTTGTACCCTTTTTCGGCAACATCAATTACCTTGCCTTTCATATCTTCGGCCGGAGCGGGGAACTGTGTAACGGCTTCGTGCAGATCAGTGTCGAACACCTCACCTTTTGCTTCGATTTCGGTCACCCCGTTTTGTTTCATAAAATCGCGCATTTTGCCGGCAATCAAGCCCACACCTTCTTTTAAACCATCGACGGTTTCGGCTTTCTCGATATGCTGCATAGCGCGGTCGAAATCGTCGAGTACTGGCAGCATCTTAACCAACAGGTCTTCACCAGCGGTTTTCATCATATCGATTTTTTCTTTGAGGGCGCGTTTCCTGAAATTATCGAAGTCAGCCTGAAGGCGGATATACTTATCTTTAAGTTCGGCATTCTCGGCTTTTACAATATCAATCTCCTTCTCCTTGCGTTTGAAACGGCCTCCGGATTTTTTATTTTCACCGGCTGTTTTTGTGTCAGGGGAAGTAGCTGCCTGATTTTCGGACATAGTAGCGTCATTTGCTTCCGTGGTATCGTTCGAATGAGTTGTGGTTTCAGTATCTTTTTTCATAAACGGAATTTTTTTCGCCACCAGATTATCAAAGTAAAGGCCAAACAAATTTTTGTGCCATTCTGACAGGCAGCGCAGCCTGATTCTACCTATTGTGGGGTCTTCATCAGGTTTACCTCTTTTTGTACTCCAATGAGCAATTTCTCAATTTTCTTCAAATTCTTCTGATATTTTTTATACTCGTCGGACTTCATCATTTCCTGAATGGCATTGTTCATGTTATTGCTGCTCTGGTCGATAATCTCGATTGGATCAGGTTTCATAAGTTTGCTCAGGGTTTCTTCGAGCGCAGGCCCCCTGAGATTTTTGGCGACAATGACCCCATTGCCGTCGAGAAGAAAATTGGCAGGAATTCCATTCACGCTATACTCTTTAGCAGCCGCACTGTTCCAATAGAGCAAGTCGCTTACGTTTGTCCAGATGAGGCCGTCCTTTTCGATAGCAGCCATCCATGCATCCTTTGCTTTGTCGAGCGAAACTCCATATATGGTAAATCCGGTTCCTGCAGCAAATTTTTTATCTTTATATTTTGAGTAGGCAGCAACCACAATCGGGTTTTCCTTTCGGCATGGATTGCACCACGAAGCCCAAAAATCAATTAAAACCATCTGGCCGCGCAACGACGATAGTTTCACCGTGTCGCCTTTGGGTGTCGGAAGGGCTATTTCGGGGGCTAACTGTCCTACATTGATACCCACCGTAGGCTGTTGCTGAGCGCTCAACAAAATTGGCAGGAGAATTACTGCCCAAAAAATTCCTGATTTCTTCATAATTATTTGGATATAATTTAATTTGTTACATTCTGGTAATCACTGCTCCAAGTTGGTTCAGGCGCTTGTCAATCTGTTGGTATCCCCTGTCGATTTGCTCGATATTGTGAATCACACTTACACCTTCGGCCGACATGGCTGCTATCAGCAGTGCCATTCCGGCACGGATATCGGGCGACGACATCTGAATGCCGCGGAGTTTAATTTGGTTGTTCAGGCCAATAACGGTAGCTCGGTGCGGGTCGCAAAGTATAATCTGCGCTCCCATGTCAATCAGCTTATCGACAAAGAATAAACGGCTTTCGAACATCTTCTGGTGAATCAGCACACTGCCTTTTGCCTGAGTGGCCACGACCAGAAAAACACTGAGGAGGTCGGGTGTAAGTCCCGGCCATATTGCATCAGCAATGGTCATTATGGAACCATCGATAAAGGTTTCGATTTCGTAATGTTCCTGTGCCGGAATATAAATATCGTCGTTGTGACGCTCCATGGCAATACCCAGCCTGCGGAATTGTGCCGGAATGATTCCAAGATTTTCGTAGGATACATTCTTGATGGTAATTTCGGAACCGGTCATGGCGGCCATTCCAATAAAACTACCCACTTCGATCATATCGGGTAAAATTCGGTGATGGGTTCCTTTCAGGCTACTCACACCTTCGACATACAACAGGTTCGAACCGATACCGGAAATACGTGCCCCCATGGCATTCAGCATCTTGCATAGCTGCTGAATATAGGGTTCACATGCAGCGTTATAGATGGTTGTCAGACCTTCGGCCAGCACAGCAGCCATGATAATATTGGCAGTACCGGTAACCGAAGCTTCGTCAAGGTGCATGTAACAACCCCTGAGCGAATCGGCATACATCCTGTAAAAATTCTCCTTGTAACTGTAGTCGAAGCGTGCCCCCAGTTGCTGGAATCCGAAGAAGTGAGTATCCAGGCGCCGGCGTCCGATTTTATCACCGCCCGGTTTGGGCATAGCCACACTACCGAGACGCGCCAGCAATGGTCCCATTATCATTATTGAACCCCTGAGTGAAGCCCCTTTTTTGCGGAGGTCGTCGCTTTCGAGAAAAGCAGCATCAATATTGGACGCTTCAAATATCATTTCGCCAGGTGCCATTGGAGTGACTTTAACACCCAAATCACGGAGCAGTTCAATCAGCTTATTTACATCGAGAATATCAGGGATATTGCTGATGCAGACAGGTTCGTTGGTCAGTAAAACAGCACAAAGCACCTGCAGTGCCTCATTCTTGGCACCTTGCGGGGTTATTTCTCCATGCAAGCGGCAGCCGCCTTCAATCCGGAATGTATCCATTATAAATTCGGTTTCTTCTTAAACGGTTTCTTTTTCTTCGGACGATTCGACTGGGCTGCCTGTCCACCTGCGTACATATCGTAGGCTTCGTTTAGTTTCAGGTTCTCAGGAATATCGAAAGCATTTTTGGTTAATTTCTTAATATCTTCAATTATTACATGGTCTTCGACGTATTCTTTTTTCCATGTAAAATAGAGCTTTTTCATGTGATTGGCTATCAAAATAATAAGGGCATCACGTTCCTCTTTATTTTCATAGTTATTCACTTTTTTCAGCATTTTCTCGATATTTTTCCCATAATGGCGCGCATCGATTTTGTTTTCGGAATATGCCACCTTATCGGGACTGATTTCGAGTTCCGATTTATTGGGCAGTGGATAAGGCCAGTCAATATCGAGTTCGTAGTCTGCCAAAATGGCAAGGTGATTCCATAGTTTATGATTGAATTCAGGAACATCGCGCAGGTGGGGATGCATGCTACCCATCAGGGTAACAATGGCAAATGCATTGCGGGTGCGTTCTTCGCGGTCCTGCAGACTTTTACAATAGGCAACCATTTTATGTATATGCCTTCCGTATTCCGGGAAGACCAATTTACTTCGTTGTGTGTTATAATCCATTGAATGAAATTTTTACAAATCTAAGGTATTTAGCTGAAACTTAAAAAACTAATTCGCAGCATACAATTTGGCAAAGCTGAGCAAAATTTTCTTCAGCCCGGAATTCTCGAAAAACACCATGGCGACTTTGTTATTGTTGTAGTCGTCGGTCGAAATAACCTTGCCTTTGCCAAAACGTTCGTGCATCACCACAAGACCAGCCACAATTTTTTCGGGAGGCAGCACCGACGCATCGGAGCCTGCATGATTCGCCGATGCAGCAGGTCGTGCATTTTCGATGGGTTTCAACCGGGCTTTTGTGATGGGTGGCGATATGGCAGGTGCTTTTTGATAATGTTGAAATGCACTTTGTAACTGCTTCTTTTGATCGTTGTTTTCGGCCCAGTTCAGAAATTCGCTATCAATATCCGAAATAAAACGACTGGGAACAGGATAGGAAAGGGAACCAAAACGGAATCTCGAGCCGGTATAGGTGATGGTCAAAAACTTACGAGCACGGGTAATGGCAACATAAAACAAGCGGCGCTCTTCTTCGAGTTCCACCTCACTCTCGGCCGACAGGGCGCCGGGGAACAATCCTTCTTCGACCCCAACCACAAAAACATGGTCAAACTCAAGTCCTTTGGCTGCATGAATGGTCATCAGGGTAAGCTTATTGCGGTCTTCCTCCTTCTCGTTGTCCATATCGGTTAACAAGCTGACATTTTCGAGATACGACCGTATACTCACCATTTCGTTGGGAGTCTCACTGTGTACTTCTTCCTCGTAATCGCGTGCTGCATTTATCAGTTCATCCACATTCTCGAACCGGCTCATCCCCTGCGCTGTTTTATCGAGCGATAATTCGTACCTGATTCCCGATTTCTTCATCACAGTTTCGAGTAGTGCAGCGGCATTCAGGTTTTCGATATCTTGCAACAATTCGTTAATCAGCTCAGTAAATTTCCTGATTTTTTCGAGCGAACCGGCATTGAGTCCCAAACCCGGATACGCATTAGGATGAGTCATAACCTCCCAGGCACTGATATCGTTTTGTTCGGCAACAGCCATTATTTTATCAACAGTGGTATTCCCGATTTTCCTCGAGGGATAATTTATGATTCGACGTAATGATTCTTCGTCCCGCTGGTTAATAAGGTAGCGCACGTAAGCCAGTACATCCTTGATTTCCTTGCGCTGATAAAAAGACAGACCGCCATAAATTTTATAAGGAATATTCCACTTCCGTAAGGCTTCTTCGAGATTTCGCGATTGTGCATTGGTACGGTACAGAATGGCAATTTCGGAATAAGGAATATGACTCTGGTAGACCGATTCGTTCACCGCCCGGGCGACCATAATACCTTCTTCGGTGTCGGTAATTGCCTTTTGAACCTGAATGAGGGTCCCAGCTTCATTTTCGGAAAACACCTTCTTCTCGATTTGCCTGACATTCTTTTTAATAATAGAATTAGCCGCATTCACAATGGTTTGCGTCGAGCGGTAATTTTGCTCCAGCCTAAACAGCTTATAGTCGGGATAGTCGTTTTTAAAATTCAGAATATTTTCGATGCGGGCACCCCGGAACCCATAAATACTTTGCGCATCATCGCCAACCACGCATAATTTCTTATGAATACCCGACAATTTTTTCACAATAATATACTGCGACATATTAGTATCCTGATATTCATCAACAAGTATAAAGCGAAAGCGCTCCATATATTTTTCCAGGATTTCGGGGTGGTCCCGAAACAAAATATTTGTATACAGCAAAAGATCGTCGAAATCCATCACATTCTGCTTACGGCATGCACGACAATAGGCATCGTACACTTCGGCAAACTTGGGGATACGGTTCTTTTCATCGTCGATGAGCAGTTGCCCCAGGGTTTTATATTTTTCTGGCGTCAGCAGGTTGTTTTTGCACCTCGAAATCTGAGCATAAATCAGATTGGGCTTATAAAATTCCTCGTTCAGATTCATCTGCGCCAGCACCGTTTTAACCATATTTTTCGAATCGGCGGTGTCATAAATCGTAAAGTCCGAAGTAAATCCGATTGCCGCTGATTCAATTCTCAGAATTTTATAAAAAACACCGTGAAATGTTCCCATCTCTAGATACCTCGAAATATCGGAACCAAGCAGGCTGTTGATGCGGTGCTTCATTTCACCCGAAGCTTTATTGGTAAACGTAAGGGCCAGTATCGACGAAGGACTGTACCCCATTTTCAACAGATAGGCTATTTTGTAGGTAAGAACCCGTGTTTTTCCGCTACCGGCACCCGCAATAACCAGACTGGGACCGTCGATATATTCCACTGCCTCCTTCTGCGCTCCGTTCAAATCACTCAAAAAATCAACCACAACTAATATTTTTTGCAAACATACATCTCTCCAGGTGAATATTAAGTCATCCGTCCGGAATTTTATCAATATTCGTTCAACCGTTTGTTGATATTGACAATTCTTACAACTCTTTTCTTGAGCAGGCAACTATTATAGCTGAAAATGTGTCTGAATTTCGAAAGTTCAGAAAATTACTTGTTAATAAAATGTATATTTGGCACATTTTAAAGAATTCGAAGCGAGAAATAACGTTAAACAAAAATATCCAATGAAAACAAAACTGTTTAGTCTAAGCCTTTTGCTGCTGGTTGCACTGGCCGGTTTCAGTCAGCAAACCGAACCCGACAGCAGGCTTTTATCGCGTTACGACGCCGGCTATCTGCAACAACTCAAAGAAAATTCACCACGCACACTCGAAATTCTAAACTATTCGCTCGACAACGCATGGTATGTTTTTACGGCTGATTCCGACAAAGCTGAAGGGTTACCGGAACTTTATTTTATTGATAAAAGCACAGGGAAATTCGGAAATCTCAGGGTCGAAAAAATCAATCCGCAAAATATGAACATTTATGATTTCTATTTTGAGCAGGGTTATGAGAACCGTACTTTCTACCGTATTGGCGACAGCGATATGGTTCTTGGTTTCTATTCGTTAAAAGAAATGGCTGAAAAATTCAACAAATCGAAAGGGCTGAGCCATGAATAAAACAAAATATATCATCGCGGCAATTGCCATGTTGTTGTCGGTAAATATTTTTGCCCAGACATATACGCTTAACAATGTAGGCACCGGTCAAACCGGAGCATTGTGGACATGTACCGGAACACTGTACGATTCAGGTGGTACGAGTAACTATAGCAATAACGAAAGCTTCACCTCGACTATATGCAGCGACAACGGGTCAACCATCACCCTGCATTTCACTCAGTTCAACACCCAGAGCGGTAACGACTTTCTTACGATTTGCGATGGTCCCAACTCAGACGCTCCTGTGGTAGTATCGGCTGCGAGTGGCACTTCACTTAACGGTCAAACCATTACTTCGACGGGGAACTGTCTGACACTGCTCTGGACAAGTAACGCATCGACAACAGCCGCCGGTTTTGCAGCTACAATTTCCTGCGGACTCTTGTGTCAGGGTTTTTATGCCAATATTACCAGCACAAACCCTCCCATTTCGAATGCTGATTCGGTGTGGATAAATATCTGCCAGGGGCAAACAGTTAATTTCACTGCCAATGGTGATTATCCAAATAACGGATCACAGGGGTACTCACAAAGTAACAGTAATGTGGATTTTTTCTGGTATGTGGTTGATGGTGAAAATGATACCATAACAAGCCACGGGTTGAACATGACCAACTTCAGTTACACATTTAATGAGGAAGGAGGATATCGTGTGGTTCTATACGCCCGCGACCAGATTGGGTGTTGGAATATGAACTATCAACTCATTCGCATCAGGGTTTCGATAACACCCAACTTCACCGGAACCGATATTAACCCTGACCCTATATGCCCCGGACAACCGGTCAACCTCAACGGAGAAGTAATACCCAACGACTGGCACGCCGAGCTACCTGAAATCAGCGCGGGCGTTACGTTTCTTCCCGATGGAAACGGCTCGGTATACACTACCTGTCTGAACTATACCATCTTCAATCCGGGACAAACGCTTCCGAATGCACAGGCCATCGAAGGCATCTGTCTGAATATGGAGCATTCTTACCTTGGCGACCTCGATGTTATCATCCGTTGTCCGAACGGAACTCAGGTTTACCTCAAACAATATTCAGGCGGTGGCGGATGCTTTGTGGGTGAACCTATCGACAACGATGGGAATCTGAACCCTGGAGATGGATACGAATACTGCTTTACGGCCAACAGTCCTCAGTATGGCACATGGGAAGCCGAAGCCAATTCGCACTTTTATACATTTACCGATAATGCCGGAACAACTTATACCAATCACAACTACCTGCCTGCCGGAACCTATGCATCGGAACAAAGTCTGAACGGTTTGGCTGGTTGTCCGCTCAATGGAGAGTGGTGTATCATTGTTAAGGATAATCTGTCGATTGATAACGGTTATATTTTCCATTGGGGTCTTGAGTTTGACCCAAGCCTCTATCCGGCCGATTTCTGGGTAATCGAAAACAGTTTCACCGGAGGCGCACCTGCCAATCAGGCCTGGTCGGGTCCGAATATTACTTCGCAGTCGAATGGTGATGGCGTTGCTGCGCCAACGCTGTCGGGAAATGTGGCCTATACCTTTACTGCAACCGACAATTTTGGGTGTAGTTACGACACTACCGTTACGGTAACGGTACTTCCTGCCAACGACCCGACCTGTTGTGTTTTACCCACCAATGTTAATGCTGGTGCCGATAATGCCGTGTGCAGCAATACTTACAATCTGACCGGTTCGGCTGTCGGCGGAACATACAACGGATTCTGGTCAATGGTTTCAGGTCCCGGGACTGCAAGTTTCGGAAGTATCACCAGCGCAAACTCCAGCGTGACAGTAAGCTTATTCGGAACCTATGTTTTTGCATGGACAGTTCAGTATCAAGGCAACTCTACCTGTCAGGTTGTCGATAATGTGAGTATCACCTTCAATCAGACCTTCGATCCGACCATTACCGAAATCGAGGATATGTGCCTGTCGCATGCCCCGGTTCAGGTAACTGCTGTGGACGTGGGAACACTCACCTGCCCCACCTGCCCTGCCGGCTCATTCGATGCGGCCAGTGCAATTTTCACTCCTACGGCACCAGGATCTTACACAATTACTAATACAATTACCGGACCTTGTGTGGGAACCGGAAGCAGTTCAACAACGTTTGTGGTATTCGATGAACTCGAAATTGTAAACTTCAACGATCAGGAATGTATCTATGGTACCGATCCGGTGTATGTTACCGAATGGGATATGCAGGGAAGTACGGGCGCTTACACAGGAAATTATTATGTTAACGGAGCACTTACCAGCGGACATTTCGAGCAGACGCATCCTTCGGCCACCAGCTACGCCTATACCATTACTGATATGAATGGCTGTACAAGCATCCCCATTTCGGGCTTCCGCGATTGTGATTGCCCCAGCGCCGGTACCATGACAAGCCTGCAACTTGAGGTTCTTTGTCAGGGTGAGTGTACCGGAACGGTGGTAGGCCACAATGGCAATCAGGTCGTTGCACCATTCCCCGGAGCGATATTCGAATTTATGATTCACACCGGAAACAATGTTCCCATTGCATACTCCGCAACCACTAATTTCTGCCCGAATTTCCCGGGATTCAGCTATAACACAACCTATTACATTTCGGCTATTGCCGGTTTCGACAATAATGGTGACGGACACCCCGAACTTACAGGTTGTTACAGCGTTGCAGTGGGCACACCGGTTATGTGGTATGTAAACCCGACCCCCTACGCCGGCATCGACCGCGACACCTGCGGTTTGGTTATCCGAATGAATGGAAGTGCCATTCCTGATGGCATGGTGGGTTACTGGAGCAGTACCTGTCAGTTCTTTCCCATGGGAGGAACATCCGTTGGCAGCCCAAATATGCTGACTATGGTAAACAACTGTGCCAATTGCACCTTCACATGGCATGTTGTAAATGGACAGTGTGATGGATCTGACGATATGAACGTAAATTTCAGATGCACTCCTAACCCGTTTGCAGGTAACGACACCACGGTCTGTGGGAACGAGATTACACTAAACGGGAACCAAAGTATTTCGGGTTCGAACATCAGCTGGTCGGGTAATGGAATGACATTTACCCAATCGACAACAGTAAATCCGACAGCACGCATTACAACTTATGGCACATATCAGATTATAATTACCGAACAAAACGGCTCCTGCTGGGATCAGGATCAGGTGAACGTTACATTCATTCAGGGTCCGACACCCAGTGTCACCCTAAATCATGACACGGTATGCGGAACCATTTACAAACTTCAGGTTTACAATGTAAACGGACCCGGTATCTGGCGCGCCTACGACAATGGAGTACAGGTATTCCCAACATTTATTAATGGGACAAACTCAAGTAACCCGGTTGCCTGGGTCGCTGTTCCTGCCTATACCGGATTGGCAAAAACCTACGATTTCTGCTGGAACGAAACCAGCACGGTAAACGGGGTGCAATGCAACGCCAGTGTTTGTATCGGAGTCACATTTGCCCGGGAACCCTCTGCCAGTGTGGGACAGGACGATCACGATCAGGTATGTGGTGATATGTATACATTTGCTGCCGACACTCTTGGCTCAGGCTGGGCCTTTGGTACCTGGGTTGCTAAGGATATTATCTGTACTTTCGACGATATCAACAGTCCGAACGCTACTGTCGATATTGATGAACTGGGGAGTTTTGGAGACACCGCCCATGTTGAAGTTCAATTCCTTTGGGTAATGAATAATTATGGTTGTACCGCCATCGACACGATGTACGTCACCTTCTATACAGCGCCTGTAGCCAATGCCGGTATTAACGATTCCATCTGCGGATTCGAATACCCCTTGCATGCCTATTACAGTATTCCCGCATCGGGTGGTTATACTCCCACCGGATGGTGGACTTTCCTCAGCGGTCCGGGTGTAGCATCTATCTTCAACCAGAACAGTCCGACTACCAATGTTACTGTTTCGGGAGAAGGCGTGTACCGCTTTGTATGGAGGGAATCGAACACCCTGATGCCGAGTTGCTATACCACCGATACCGTCGAAATTAAATTCATCGAAATACCGGTGATTGATGCCGGTGATGACTTTAATGTGTGTGGTCAGTGCACTACACTCAACTGCACCAGTGCCGGTTACCCCGGTTCGTGG
>JAKQPY010000010.1:0-5058 GCA_029564465.1 Bacteroidota bacterium
CGCTTAATTTTTTCGTGCTCTCCAAGCGTTTTATTCACCAGGTCGATCTCGTGTTGAATTTTTTGAATTACCTGGGGTTGCCGTATCAGTTCCGGGTTGTCGCGGTAGTGAATCCTGTGTTTGGTTGCCCAGAAGTGCAAATAGTTGAAGTTGGGCGATATCAGGGCACTGACGAATTTTTCGTTTTCGCCGACAATCATTATTTGTTCGATCAGGCTCGATGCTTTAAACATATTTTCGATAACCTGAGGGGCAACATACTTTCCGCTCGAAGTTTTGAAAATTTCTTTTTTGCGGTCGGTAATTTTCAGAAAACGTCCTTCGACCCAGGTTCCAATGTCGCCGGTATGAAACCATCCGTTTTCGTCGAACACCTTGGCTGTTTCTTCCGGATTTTTGTAATAACCCTTCATTACGTTTACCCCTTTAGCCAGAATTTCTCCATCATCGGCAATGGCTATTTCGACACCTTCGAGTACCGGACCCACCGTGCCGAGCCTTTTGTTTTTGAAATCGGGCCAGTTTACAGCCAGTACGGGCGATGTTTCGCTCAAACCATAGCCTTCGCATACCGGAACTCCGGCTGCGTGGAATAATCTGTTGAGCCGCTCCTGCAAGGATGAACCTCCCGAAACCACCGCGATTAAATTGCCGCCAAAAGCAGCCTGCCACTTGCTGAAAATCAGCTTGCGGGCTATTTTAAGCCGGAAATTGTACCAGGCTGAATTTTTCCCGTCAATGGCATAACGGGTTCCCAGCCTAACTGCCCAGAAGAACAGACCCTTTTTTATCCCGCGAAGGTCTTTCCCAATTGCAATGATGCGGTCGTAGAATTTTTCGAGCAGACGGGGCACCGAATTGAAAATATGCGGCTGTATTTCTTTGAGGTTGTTTACGATAGTACCCATGTTTTCGGCATAATATATCCGGATACCCTTAATCTGAAATGCATAGCTCACCATGCGTTCGTACACGTGGCACAAGGGCAGAAAACTGAGTGCTTTATGCCCGTAGGAAACCGGTAAAATGGGTACAACACCCTTGGCATTCGAAAGAATGTTGCGGTGGGTGAGCATTACGCCCTTGGGGTTACCCGTGGTTCCCGAGGTGTAGATGATGGTGTGCAGGTCGTCGGGGCTGATTTCGGCTTTTCGCTGAGTGAGCTGCTCCATAAGCCGCGCTTCGTCTTCTTTGGCCAACTGTATGAGTTCAACCCAGTTGGGCGCATCTTCCACTTCGTTGAAAGTGAAAACCTTTTCGATGGTTTCGATGCCCGAAATTATCGGAAGCAACTTGCGGTATAAGGTCTTGTCGGAAATGATCACAAATTTTGCATCGGAATGGCGGATGATATACTCAGTCTCTTTGGGACTGATGGTGGGATAAATGGGTACATGCACCATGCCAGCCAGCGAAATGCCCATGTCGGCAATATTCCAGTGCGGCATGTTCTGCGAAATGGTCGCTATTTTATCGCCTTTCTGATAGCCTTTGGCAAGCAAACCGCAGGCAAACAAATGCGAGTAGTTGTAGTAATCATAGGCCGAAAAATCTATCCAGTTGTCTTTGTGCTTGTACGAAAAAGCATCCTCCATCTCCTTGTAATCGGAATGGTAAAGTTCCAGAATATCAAAAATACGGTTGAGTTCCATATTGCGCTGGGGTAAAGGTTAGTTCATTAAAACTTTTTGTATTTGTTATCGGATTTAATAAAAGGGCAGGAACCGCATTTGGCGGGATGCTTGATAACGGTCGAAAGCCAGTAACGGTAGCCAACGGTAAAAGTGAATGTGTTGTGCTGGTGCCCAAACATGGCCGAAATGGTAAAATCGCTGTTGTCGTTGATGAAAAAACCGTATTCCAACTCGGCAAAAGGCCCCAGCCGGTATTCCCACGTACCGTTTTCGGTGAAACCGCCCTGCTCAACATAGCCCGGGATGGTGTTCCACTTCTGCCTGCCCAGTATGCTGCCCCCTGCCGATATGTAAATCGAATTGCGCCAGCTTTGTATCAGCTTCAGCTTGAGCGAAAGGTTCAGAAACAAGGCCGGTTTCGAAACAGCATCACTGTAAAAGCCGGGCATAATACGCCACGAAAATGTGTCTTCGCGCAACAGCGTTTCTATCGAAACCATAAACAGCGGCTCGGTAACAAACCAGGCTTCGGCATCAATTTTATTTTCGAACAGGTGCCGGTTCGGCTCCGAAAAAGGATGGAGGCCAACAATGCCCAGCTTGGGCTGAATCATGGTTTGCGAAAATAAGCTGCTGCACAGTGTGGTTCCTATGGCAAGCAGGAGTATAGCGCGTACAACTTTCATTTTCGTGTTTGTTGGCAGCAAATATAACGTAAAATTGTGTTCTTAATTATCCGTGCGCCGTGTTTTTCTTTGTCTTAGCCCCGATGGCTTGTTTTCGCTGCCATATAAGCGTTTGGCCAGGTGCTGCAATTTGAAGCTGTTGAGTTCGTTAACAATGGCATTTCGGTTTTCGGGTTTGTACCAGAAAAAATACTTCTGCTGTGCCTTTTTGTCATCAACGCTTCGCGGGGTAAATACTTTTTCGCCGCTATAGGGATTGATTCCGGTGTAATACATCACCGTTGACAGCGTCATGGGAGTCGGTGTGAAATCCTGCACCTGCTCCAGCCGATACCCCTGTTCTTTGGTAGTGATGGCCAGTAGTGCCATGTCGGCAATCCCGCAGCCGGGATGCGACGAAATGAAGTAGGGGATAAGCTGCAATTTTTTTGTTTCCTGCCGGTTGATGCTGTCGAAAAGTGTTTTCAGTTCGGTGAAGCATTGGTACGAAGGCTTGCGCATCAGCTTGAGTACTTTGTCGGAAGTGTGTTCGGGTGCTACCTTGAGTCGCCCCGACACGTGTTTCCGGATGAGGCGGTTCAGGTATTCGCGGTTTGCCGTATCGGTTTTCGCTTCACCCGTGGGATGCAGGGCAATGTCGTAGCGCACCCCGCTGCCGATGCTCAGTTTTTTTACTTTGGGGTGTCGGGCTACTGCATCATACAGTGTGTTCAGCGCTTGGTGCGATGTATCGAGATTGCGGCAGACAGCCGGAAAAATGCACGACGGGCGCCGGCATTGTGCGCAAATTGCATTGTCGCACCCTTGCATCCGGTACATGTTGGCCGATGGTCCGCCAAGGTCGTTGATATGCCCCGAAAAATCAGGCAGGGCTGCCAGGGCATCCACCTCAGCAAGTACCGATGCCTCCGAACGGCTGCTGATAAATTTACCCTGATGCGCCGAAATCGTACAGAAACTGCAACCGCCAAAGCAGCCCCGGTGAATGTTTACCGAGTCCCTGATCATGGCATAGGCCGGAATTGCAGGTTTGTTGTCGTAGCGTGGGTGGGGACGTCGTGTAAACGGCAGTTTATAAATAGCATCGAGCGCTTCGGTGCCGGGTGGTTGCTGCATGGGGTTGGCCACAATAAATCCGTCGCCGTGCCGCTGGGCAATGGCAGCACCCTGCATTCGGTTCGACTCGGTTTCGACAAGGGCAAAATTGGCAGCGTATTTTTTTTTATCGCTTAAGCATTCTTCGTACGAATTGATGGTAAGCAGGTTTTCGTGACCGGCTGTAATGCTCTTGCTGCGGTAAACCAGCTGAGGTACCGCGGTGTAATCTGTTTTGTTCTCAATATGCCGGGCCAGTTGCACTATGCTTTGTTCTGCCATGCCGTATATCAGAAAATCGGCTCCCGAACCGATGAGCACCGATGGCAACAGCTTGTTGCTCCAGTAGTCGTAGTGGGCAAAGCGCCGCATGCTCGCTTCGATGCCGCCAATCACCAGGTTTGTTGTGGGGTAGAGCTTTTTCAGGATTTGGGAATACACTGTTACGGCATAATCGGGACGGGCACCCGCCTTATCGCCCGGTGTGTAGGCATCGTCGCTGCGGAGCCTTTTATTGGCCGTATAGTGGTTTACCATACTGTCCATATTACCCGAAGTGACGCCAAAAAACAGCCGTGGCTCTCCCAGTTTTCTGAAGTCGCGCAAATCGTCCTGCCAGTTGGGTTGTGGAACTACCGCCACCCGGTAGCCGGCCGATTCGAGTACACGGGCAATTACCGCTGCGCCAAACGAAGGATGATCCACATATGCATCGCCGGTGAACAGAATTACATCAATATAATCCCAGCCTAGTGATTCTGCTTCTTTTTTTGATGTGGGAAGAAAACCGCGATTGTTGCTTCCGTTGCCCATAATTAGCGGTACATACCCCAGGATGTGTTCTGATATCCGTTGCCAAAACGATGGGGGTCGTTAAATATTCCGCCGTTGGAGTAGTATAGTCCGGCATCGGGGAAACCCGTGTTAAACTGAAAATCGGCATGAATATAACTGTCTTCGCCTATTTTGTAGCTCACGCCGAAACTCCCCGACCTGAAACCACTGCCAACGCTGCTGCCTACTTCGGCAATGCCTCCGGCCCTGATAAGCAGGCGGTTGCTAACCTCGTATTCGCCCCGTGCATACACGTAGTAACTGGCTTTTTTCTGCCAGAAATTGTCGCTGGTGTTTTCTTCGGGCAACGAAAATCCGTTATACATGCTGTAGGTAAGCATGGTACCCGCAGTCAGACTGAATTTCGGATTGAAATTGTAGCGAATTTCGGGAGCCACGTAATTACTAAACACACTATTGCCGTAGAAACTACCGAAACTGCTCCCCATGCTAACGCCCAAATCCAGTTTTTTCTTAGGTAAAACAGGGGTGTTTTGGAATGCAGCATCGTTGAATTGTTGCACGGACGTGTCGGGACTTACATAATACAACTCTTCCTGAGCAAACAGACCTGTGCTTGCGAAGCAAATCAGCAATATCGAAATGAATGCGTATCTCATAGCTATCTGACTAAACAGTAACGCAAAGATAGAAAAATAATTATTATTATGGTTCTACTACCATTTTAGTGGGTACAGATTTAAGCCCCCATGAAAAAATAAGATTGCACTTCTAAAGTTTGGGAATTTTCTGTACCCTCTGGCGGCGATTTTTATTTCCTGGATTTTTCCGTTGAATCTTTCGGCCAT
>JAKQPY010000046.1:0-9758 GCA_029564465.1 Bacteroidota bacterium
TAGCGTGTATTCCGCTAACTTGCTTATCTTTGCACCGCAAATTTAAATCAATGGCAACGATTCATAAGTCTGGTTTTGTAAATATAATTGGAAACCCCAATGTGGGTAAATCAACCTTGATGAACCGCATGGTGGGTGAGCGCCTTTCGATTATAACTTCGAAAATGCAGACCACCCGTCACAGGATTTTTGGCATTGTCAATGGTGACGATTTCCAGATTGTATACTCCGATACTCCGGGTATTATTAAACCAAACTACCTATTGCAGGAACGTATGATGCGTTTTGTGAGCTCGGCTATTTCGGATGCCGACTTATTATTGTATGTAACCGACACTTTCGAAACGCCCGAGAAGAACGCTGACTATCTCGAACGCATTGCTCATACTGAAGTTCCGGTAATATTGGTCATCAACAAAACCGATTTAGCCAAATCCGGCGAAATCGAATTGCTGATTGACGGGTGGAAACCGCGTTTGCCCAATGCCGAGATTATTTGCGTATCGGCACTTACGGGCGATAATACCGATGTCTTGTTCGATCTGATATTGAAAAAGCTTCCCGAAGGACCCAAGTGGTTTCCCGAAGATCAGCTTACCGATAAAAGCGAGCGTTTTATTGTGTCGGAGATTATCCGCGAAAAAATTTTGCTCAATTATAAAAAAGAAATTCCCTATTCGGTTGAAGTTAGTGTTGAGGCGTTTCACGAAAGTGATGATATTATTAGAATTTCATCGGTAATATATGTTGACCGCGAAAGCCAGAAAGGAATTATTATCGGGCATCAGGGTTCGATGCTGAAAAAAGTGGGAAGCGATGCCCGTATAGATACAGAAGCGTTTTTTGGTAAAAAAGTATTTCTCGAGATATTCGTTAAAGTGAAGAAGGACTGGCGTAACAACGACCGTTTACTTTCGGGTTTCGGATATCAATAAACAGTGTAATTTTAGTATTATGGCAGGAATTGTTGCAATTGTAGGACGCCCCAATGTGGGAAAATCAACCTTGTTCAATCGGTTTACCGAAACACGCGAAGCGATTGTAGATGACGTGAGCGGAGTTACGCGCGATCGCATCTATGGGTTGTGCCAGTGGAACGGACATGAATTTACAGTGGTTGATACCGGTGGTTTTGTCGAAAGCCCCGACGATGTGTTCGAAGAGCAAATCGGGAAACAGGTAAAGCTAGCCATCTCAGAGGCTGATGTGGTAGTTTTTATGGTAGATGTGGAAACAGGAATTACCGACCTGGACCTGGATGTGGCGCAAATGCTGCGAAAATCGAAAAAAACCGTATTTGTGGCGGTTAATAAAGTTGACAACCACCTGCGGGTGCCCGAAACCGGTATTTTCTATCAGTTGGGTCTGGGCGAACTGTATAATCTTTCGTCGATGAGCGGACACGGTACCGGTGAACTGCTCGACGATATTGTGAAGGTGTTGCCCGCAACCGGTGATACCGAATTGGGTGAACTGCCGCGAATTGCTATTATCGGAAGACCGAATGTGGGAAAATCGTCGCTGGTAAACGCTTTGATAGGAGAGGAACGCAATATTGTTACCGATATTGCCGGTACTACGCGTGATGCCATCGATACCCGGTACAATAAGTATGGTTTTGATTTTATTATTACCGATACTGCCGGACTTCGCAAAAAGGGAAAAGTAACCGACAACCTTGAGTTTTACTCGGTGATGCGTGCCGTAAAGGCAGTCGACAACAGCGATGTGTGTATGGTGCTTATTGATGCATCAGGAGGTATTGAATCGCAGGATATTAATATTCTCAACCTGGCATTGCGTAAACGTAAAGGCGTGATGATTGTGGTGAATAAATGGGACCTCATCCAGAAAGACACGCACACCGCCAAACGCTTCGAAGAACAGATTCTTAGGAAAACAGCTCCGTTTACCGACATCCCGGTATTGTTTATTTCGGCCATTCAGTTACAGCGAGTTCATAAAGTAATTGAGACTGCCATGCAGGTTTGTGAGAACCGCAAACGCAGAATTCCTACCGCACGCTTAAACGAAGTTGTACTCGAAGCGGTTAAGGCATATCATCCGCCATCATTCAGGGGATTGCAGATCAGCATTAAATATTGCACGCAGTTGAATAACCCGACGCCAGCTTTTGCCATGTTTGCCAATCATCCGAAATATATCAAGGAGCCCTATCGCAGGTATATCGAAAACAAACTACGCGAGAACTTCGATTTAAAGGGTGTTCCCGTACAAATTTATTTCAGGGAGAAATAATATCGATTAGCGGTTATAGTCCCTGGGTTTTTCGAGATTTGGGTCAGTCTGATTTACTTTTACTTCAACTTCGTGATTGCCACGGTAAATCGCTTCATATTCAACGTTTCCGCGCTTGTCGAACATAATCATTTTACCCTCAAGCATCCCGTTTTTATAGTTCATCTCGAACTCCTGAACTCCATGTTCGTACCATCCCAACCACTTCCCTTCGGGCTTATCGGCCTTGTAGGTTTCTATTCTTACCTTGCCACCATTGGGGTTGTAGTAGGTCCATTTTCCATCCTTTTTTCCATTAACATAATTGCCTTCTAAAAGCAGTGTGCCCCGAAGGTTAAAAGTTTTATATGCGCCGTGTAATACCGAAATTTCGCGGTCTTCGCCATAGAGTTTCGGATTGGCTTCACTTTTGGTAATCAGATAGTTTTCTTCGAGCTGGAGCTTTCCGTTGGGAGAAAAATATTCGGCTTTTCCGGTGATCAATCCGTTTTTATAGCTTATTGAAGATTTGCGCTCTCCGGTTTCGTACCAACTGCTCCAGTTACCTGACATTTCACCGAAATCATACCTTCCCTCCAGGCTTTTCTGTCCGTTTTCGTAATATTCAACCCACAAACCTACTTCCACATCGTTTTCGAACTGTCCTTTACGGAACAACTGACCATTTTCGAAATTCACGGCATAGTCTCCATTTTTACGTCCCTGTTCATAATAAATTTCACGCCAAATTTTTCCATTGGCATACCAATATGTCCATTTTCCATGCATTTCTCCGTTCAGGTAAGTTCCTTCATTTCCTTTGGTTCCATCAGTTCTCCAATAGGTCCACAAACCGTTCTGAACGTCGTTTTCGAAAAACCCGTCTATGTCTTTTTTTCCGTCATACAAACCCCAGTGCGCTTCTCCTTGCTTTTTGCCGTCAACATAGTTTATTGAGGCCTCCAACTGTCCGTTCGAAAAATATTTTTCCTGAAGTCCATGGCGGATACCTTTTTTGTAATTGTTCTTACTTCGGATATTTCCGTCGGTATACCAGAAAGTCCATTCCCCGTCTTTTTCATCATCTTTCATAAAACCTTCCATCTCTTTTTTTCCATCCCGATAAAAATAGACGCACTTCCCGTTCCCATAGTTAATTTCACTTTTCAGTTGTTTGGTGTCGTAATATTCAAGCCAACTGCCAACACGCTGACCTTTGTCAAAACTTCCGGTTTCTTTTACGTTCCCGTTTTCGTGATAGAAAGTCCAGGCACCCTGTTCAAATCCGTTCTCAACCGAGCCTTCCGACAGTTTGTTCGGGTATTCAAAATAACGCAACATTTTTCCGTTACCAGCTGCTACCGTTTTTTCTCCATTGGGATTGTAAAATTCAATAATTCGCGCAAGGCCTGCCTGATATTGTACTTGTAATTCGGGTTTTCCGTTCGGATAATAGGTTATCCATACACTGTCCTTTAGTCCCTTGGTAAAGAAGCCCTCCAGTTTTTTATTACCCGTTTCGTACCAGGTGAAGTGCGAACCGTGTTTCATACTTCCGAAATACTGTGTTTCTTCCTGTTTTTTACCGTTTCCGAAATACAGGATTTCGGTGCCATGCAATTGGCCTTTGTAGTAATCAGCCTCACGAATAAGCTTCCCCTCGGTGTCCCAATACTGCCAGTGCCCCATTTCTAGACCAAGATGCATCATTCCCTCCGATTTTTTCTTCCCGTTTTGATAATATTCAGTAGTGGGTTCAAATTCCTGGGCTTGCAATGCAAGAAATCCCAGAACAAGCGACAACAGAAGAATAACTTTTTTCATACACATGTGTTTTGCACAAATGTAAAAAAAAGCGCCTGCTTTTTCATCGCAGCATCAAACACTTATCAACGGTTTATTGTGTATGAATGTCTAATTTTTAAATTATTTGCAAAAAAAACATCAAAAAATTTGCACATGACAATAATCATCACTACATTTGTTAATAACTTTGTTAATAAATATTTGGAATTATGAAAAACCTGCTGCTCACAATCACGCTAACAGTCTTATTAACAGCTCCTTATGTTTTAAAGGGAGAAGAGCTTGTGCTCCGCGGGATTTATCAAGGTATCGATTTATATGTATTAAATCCCATACTTGACGAAAACGGCGACTCATTTTGTGTAACCGAGATTTATGTAAACAATCTGGCTTATGCCGACGTGGTTAACAGCAGTGCGTTTTGTCTCAGCCTTCAGAATCTTTCGCTGCAAATTGGCAGCGACCTCGAAATTCGTTTTGTTCATGGGTCGGGCTGCGCACCGCGTGTAATCAATCCTGAAGTGCTGAAAACCCTGAGTACCTATAGTGTTGTTGATATGTCGCTCAACGGGAATTCTCTGGTTTTTACCACTAAGGACGAAACCAGTAAAATTAATTTTATTGTGGAGCAATACCGCTGGAATCACTGGGTGAAAGTAGCCGAAGTCCAGGGTAAAGGCGGGCCCGATAACCAGACCTATTCGGTAAATGTATATCCGATACATGGCAATAATAAATACAGGGTTTACCAGCAGGATCACCTCTATCGCACCAATCTCTCGAACGAATACGAATTCGAATCGCAGAATGAGGCCATTACCGTAAGCTCGAAATTGAAAAATGTGAAAAGCACCATTACACTCAGCGCTCCGGGCTCTTACCTGATTTACAATATCTATGGCGATTGTTTACTCGAGGGCTATTCCGACTCAATTGATGTGAGTGGTCTTTCGAAAGGAACTTACATACTCGCCTACGAAAATACATTTACCAATTTTACAAAGAAATAATTCGCTCAGTTCATATCGGGGGCGCAAGCCCCTTTTTTTATGAATTTCAGTTATCAGGAATATTGCACAGGGATTTTTAAAATCCGAAATAGAAACGACTTCTGTGATGCGGCCCGTCAGGCCTATTCCTATCAGTGTGAGAATAATGCCCATTTTGCTGAAATGAAGCGACATCTGGCAAAAATACAGGATGGGCAGTTCCATTATTTGCCCCTCGAATTTTTTAAGCATCATTCCATTCTGAGCACTGCACAATTGCCCGAAATGGTGTTTCGCAGTTCGGGTACCGGCGGTCTCCGATCGCAACACTGGCTTACCGATGTTTCACTGTATCGGAAATCGAGTTTGGCCGGGTTTGAATATTTCTATGGTGATGTATCAAAATTTGCCCTGTTGGCCCTGTTGCCCGATTATATCGAAAGGGGAGATGCCTCGCTGGTTTTTATGATGGAGCACCTGATTAAAACCGGAGGGAACCCCTTATCGGGGTTTTATCTGCGCAATTACCAACAACTGACCGAAGTAATTTTACAGCTCGAAAAATCCGGACAGAAATATCTTCTATTGGGCATTAGTTCGGCATTGATTGAGTTTTCACATTTCTTAAATACCCCACTAAAAAATGCCATTGTTATGGAAACCGGAGGCGCTAAAGGGATGCAGCGTGAATGGATTCGGGCAGAGCTTCATGATTACTTAAAATTGCATCTGGGCCTTAGCGAAGTGCATTCCGAATATGGCATGACCGAGTTGTTGTCGCAGGCTTATTCATCGGGTAACGGAATTTTCAGATGCCCTCCGTGGATGAAGGTATTGGTGCGCGACACCAACGACCCGCTGGATATTGCTACCGAAGGCACGGGTGCATTGAACATAATTGATCTGGCCAACATAAACTCCTGTTGTTTTATCGAAACATCCGATTTGGGTCGGGTTTATCCCGATGGCAGTTTCGAGGTTTTTGGCCGTTTCGATCATGGCGATGTTCGCGGATGTAACCAAATGATGTAATCATGGAAATGAAGTATTACAATCGCAACCAGGCTTATTCTGTTGCCCATGTGATTTCGCACGTACCGGTTATTCTCAATGCGGGCGATATGCTGGGTGTTTTGGCCGACGCAGGATACAACGGATGCGACCGCATCATGCTTGATGCCACAGCTTTGGGCAGAGACTTTTATGACCTCAGAACCGGCGTTGCCGGCGACATACTTCAGAAAATATCAAATTACAGGCTCCGCTTGGCCATTGTGGGTGATTTCTCGCAATTTACCAGCAAAAACTGGCGTGACTTCGTGGGCGAATGTAATCGTGGCCGCATGGTTCGGTTCGCATCCCATATCGATGAGGCTATGGAGTTTTTGCAATCATGATGTCGATAAGACGGGGCAATCTTTATGTCCGGTTACTTCTTAGCAAACAGGGATAGCCCAAGGATTAATGATTTAAATCCGAATAGCAGTTTCTTAAATTTTACCAGGATTTTATGAGATTTTATCGGAATAACTTATTAACCCATTTGTTTTTAGCTATTTTTACCTGAAATTACAATTTACTGAACCGAGGAATCAAATGGAAAAGCAAGACCGGTTATTATACCGTTTACTCATAATGGCGCTAGTCGTTATATTTGCAAGTAGTTGCGAAAACGACAACAGTGTTCCGGTATTATTAACTTCAGAAGTTACTGATATTACACACACAACTGCGTTATGTGGTGGAAGCATTACTTCTGATGGTGGAGCAACAGTCACCGCCTGCGGTGTTTGTTGGAGTACGAATCAAACACCTACAATTTCAGACAGCAAAACAATTATCGGCACAGGTTCGGGAAGTTTTACAAGTACCATAACAGGTTTGACAGAAAATACAACGTATTATGTCCGGGCTTATGCAATTAATAGATATGGAACCGGTTATGGCAGTGTAATGTCGTTTACTACTCAGGGAATTATCAGTTACAGCTCGTTTACCGATTCACGCGATGGTAAGGTTTACCAAACAGTAATTATTGACAACAAGGAATGGATGGCAGAAAACCTTGCTTACTTACCAAGCGTTGTAGGAGCTACAACAGGCTCATTAACAACGCCCTGTTGCTATGTATACGGCTATAATGGCACAGATGTAAGCGAAGCCAAAGCTACAACCAACTACACAACTTTTGGTGTATTGTACAACTGGGAAGCCGCAAAAGAAGCTGTTCCTCCCGGCTGGCATTTACCAAGTGATTCCGAATGGACATCTCTTGAAAATTTTCTAATTGCTAATGGATTCAATTACGATGGAACCACAACCGAAAATAAAATTGCAAAATCATTGGCAAGCACAATTGGTTGGGAAATTTCATCAGACATTGGTTCAGTAGGTAATACTGATTACCCGGAATACCGTAATAAGTCGGGTTTTTCAGCACTGCCGGGTGGTTACCACTTCACCAATGGTCACTTCAGAGATATTGGAATCAGCGGTTATTGGTGGAGCTCTTCGGAGTACGAAACATACTTCGCTTGGTACCATTACATGCACTACGACTATATGGGATTACTCAGGGACGAAGGCGGTCAGGATTTGGGATTATCTGTTCGTTGTGTACGGGATTAAAACATCCAATCAGAAAACAATTCTTTTTAAATTATTGCCCGTATCATTGTAGTGAGCTTAAAACTGACTTTTAAGCTATAATTAGTAAAAATATTTCATTTAAATCCAACTAAGGGATATTTCGGACTAACCTGTCCCTACTCAGCAGCGCATAACAACACATTTTGAAATCCGCAAATGGTGCAAAAAAAGTTCAAAAGCCACTATAATCTTGCCGCTATTATCTTAAAAATACGCACAATTGTGTTTATTTATATAATAATAACAAAGCAGACAGATTAATTTTAAGAACTCATCTTATCGCTCTCATTCAAATGCTTCATGTCCTTCCCAAGCTTTTTATCGGGGAGGCAGGCATAAATTCGGGTCATTTCGAGCGAGGAGTGGTCCGGCATTTTTGAGACAGTTTCAACCGGGACGTTATAGTTGAGAATTACGGTGGTGGCATAGGAACCTCAATCGTTACCTGATTCGTTTTATAAAACAGGTAATGAACAAGTAACGAAACCCCATTGTAAGCTGTTGATTTTACCCAGTTGGTCTGAAAACAAAAAAGCCTGAATTCATTGAATTTCAGGCTTTTGCATTGTTTTGCTTTTCAGCTCAGCAGTCCGACGGGGACTTTATGTTTTGTAATAAAACCTTTGCTGTGCAAGAAATTCACGACACGCAAAAACCGTGGTAACGAAATGGTAACGAAAAAAAAGAACTTCATCGGGGAATCGAACTTCCCCACTTTGCATTTGCTTTCAATCCCGCATCAAAGCTACAAAAAATAAAAATTACTTCCAAAAAGGAACGTGGGTTTTATTCCAAATGGGAACCAAATTTTTGAAAATTGATAAAACTTATCAAGGTATTTTGATAAAGTGATAAAGTGAGGAAGTGATAAACTTTATAATCGATTTCAAGCCTTAAATATTCACTAAGAATGTCAGAAGCTGAGTTAAATTATTTTCAAGGATTTTATGATTTGCATTCAAACATGTATGTAAAAATTTTCAACAAGCAACAATAGCTCATTATAAACATTATTTTTGTTTGAATTTAGTTTAAGAAACTCCGTTATGGAACTAATTTCAACATTAAATCTTTCATTACGAAAATTAAAATGAGAGCAAAAAATTTACACTTTATTCTGGTAGCAATCATTTTTGCCTCATCTTGTGATAAACCGGAATTGAAATCAAAACCGTTATTACATAAAAATGAAATCGAATGGATCAGGCAGCACATCAAAACCGCTTCTGATTTTGGACTTACTGCTGAAATTGCAAAGTTGCTGCCTAATGGGTGTGCTATTTTTTATGTGGGCAAAGGAAACATCAATTATGATAAAACCGAAGATTACCTGATTATTACAGAAAACCATCAAACCGAGGACTTCAGAACACTGTACGTAATTCTTTCAAAAAACGACAAACACTATTTATTTGCCGAAAACGACAGTGCCATTGGTGGTAAATATTGTGGTGGAATGTACGGTGATTGTTTCAGGGAGGTTGTTTTCGGACCAGGTGGCTTTACTATTGAATTTTATGGAGGAAGCGGCAACAATAAATGGTTGTTAAGCGATCAATTCAAATACGACAAAGCCAAAAACGAAATCTATCTTATTAAAGTTGGTGAAGCAGGCACTAAAACTATTGGTATAGAGCACGACCATAAAGATTTCGACAGTTTTGTAACTGAGACGGATTTTGGAAAAATACGCTTTACTGAATTTAGATATGGTAAAGACTATTTTGGTCGGTATTAATTGTTTCTATTCTTTTAAAGTAATCTCAATTGACCTAGTTAAAATTTCTAATGTATAACTATGAAATACGTAACAAGGCAGGTTGAAATTGTATACGCTTATTGGGGAAATAATAATGCAAATTCGCCAACCCACAAATCCTTATTTGTTTGATAATGGTGTCATAAATGCATTTTATAGAAGAATTTAAATAATAACACTGATGTCCGATAAAAACTTTTAAAGAAGCCAGCGCATAAGTCTGGCTTCTTCGTTTTTTGTAGATTTGGTTTGCTAAAACTTTTCTACAATGGATAAAAATACGCATTTTTTTGGAACCTCCGTTTTCGGACAGCTAA
>JAKQPY010000060.1:0-3199 GCA_029564465.1 Bacteroidota bacterium
CTTCTCTATCATTGCGAAGTGGTAAAATTAGAGGGTAACAGTTACCGGATGGAGAACCGTAAAGAAATATTAAAAAAATAACAGACAAAAAGCTCAGTTTGCCTCAGTCGCTACGCTCCCTCATCAAACTGAGCTTTTTCAAACAAAAAAACATGTTTAACAAAGTGGTACTTTTTAATTGCGAAAAATTGTTACTTTTTTATTTGCTAATTACACCTTGTCAACCTATTTTAGTACAAGGCTTCAAACTACTCGAAAACTAGTCTTCACCGCATGCCCTCGCACCCAAGTCCCCTCTTGAGAGGGGATTTAGGGGTGTGTCAACGCATTTTAGTACAAAACGCTATGCTTATCAACCCATTTTAGTACAAGGCTTCAAACTACCCGAAAGCTAGTCTTCACCGCATGCCCTCGCACTCAAGTCCCCTCTTGAGAGGGGATTTAGGGGTGTGTCAACGCATTTTAGTGCAAAACGCTATCCTTGTCAACCTATTTTAGTACAATGCTTCAAACTACTCGAAAACTAGTCTTCACCGCATGCCCTCGCACCCAAGTCCCCTCTCGAGAGGGGATTTAGAGGTGTGTCAACGTATTTTAGTGCAAAACGCTATGCTTGTCAACCCATTTTAGTACAATGCTTCGAACTACTCGAAAACTAGTCTTCACCGCATGCCCTCGCACCCAAGTCCCCTCTTGAGAGGGGATTTAGGGGTGTGTCAATGTATTTTTGTGCAAAATATCCTACGGCTTCAGGGCACTGCTGTGCAAAAATTCACTTGACACACTTTTTGAACACTCCCGACACACTTTTTAAAACACTCATCCAAATGTAATCCTTACATCACTAAATGTTTTTCGCATTCACAAAAATGTCGTCCGCACATCACAAAATGTCATCCGCACATCACAAAATGTCGTCCGCACTTGCAAAAATGTCATCCGCACCCACAAAAATGTCGTCCGCACATCACAAAATGTCATCCGCACATCACAAAATGTTTACCGCACTCACAAAAATGCCGTTCGCACTGTCGTCAATGCCGTTCGCACCGTCGTCAATGCCGTTCGCACCGTCGTCAATGCCGTTCGCACCGTCTTCAATGCCGTTCGCACTGTCTTCAATGCCGTTCGCACTGTCGTCAATGCCGTTCGCACCGTCGTCAATGCCGTTCGCACTGTCTTCAATGCCGTTCGCACCGTCGTCAATGCCGTTCGCACTGTCTTCAACGCCGTTCGCACCGTCGTCAATGCCGTTCGCACGAGTTTACATTGAGCCTGTCGAAATGTCAATGCCGTTCGCACGAGTTTACATTGAGCTTGTCGAAATATCAATGGCTTCTGCACCAGTTTCCCTACTACCTGCAACTACCAAAACAAAAAATGCCCGAACAAAAATTCGGACATTTCCTGTTAAATTTACTTCTGCTTAATTCCCGTCCTTTTCAATCCTGATTCTTGCATCAACAGCTTTCACATAACGGGGATTCCCCAGCAGCGGATTAATGTCCATTTCGAAAATTTCTGGGGCTGCCATCACCAATGCCGAAACGCGGGTAATCTGGTCGGCCAGAATATCTTCGTTCACACCCTCTTTTCCGCGCGCACCTTTAATAATACCATACGATTTCAGGCTGCGTATCATCTCGTAGGCCTGTGCCTTCGACAGTGGTGCCAGGGTGGTGTTCACATCCTTCAGTATCTCAATAAAAATACCGCCCAAACCGGCAAGTATCATGTGCCCGAATTTATCTTCGCGTTTAGCGCCGATAAAAACCTCAGCCCCAAACAACATCAGGTTCATTTGCACCGCATAGGTATCCTTAATTTTCATCAGGCGTTCAAATTCGCGCGCTACTGTGTCAGGATTCATCACATTCAGCACCACACCGCCCACATCCGACTTGTGCACCGGCCCCACCACCTTCATTACCTGCGGAAAACCTTCAGCCTGAGCAAAAGCCAGGGCTTCATCGAGGGTGTACACCACACGGGCATTCGAGCGGTCAATTCCGGCAGCGTCCATTAATACATTGGTATCCTCGGGGCTGAGATACCCGTTTTCGGCCTTGTCAACCACTGCGCGTATTGCTTTTACATCAATCGCGGGTACATCAAACGATGCCGGCTCAGGGTCGGGTGTCTGCAGAATCTTCGACAGGGCACTGCCAAAATTCACTTCATCCGGAAAGAACACATTGCCCCTGGCAATAAAATGGTCTATTTCGTTCTTTACATTGATAATCGAAGGAAGTATCGGATAAATCGGCTTCGAGCACTGGCGCATCTTGTCGTGCAACAAATCATACACATCATACACAGGGAACAATCCCGGACTGCCGAATATAACAGCCATCGCATCCACATTGTCAAAATCCTTTTCGCATGCATCAATAATATGTCCCAGTTGTTCGGCTGTACCGGTAGCCAAAAAATCTATCGGGTTAGCCACCGACGAACCGGCAAATAGTTTCGTGAGCAATTCCTGTGCTTTGGGTCCTTCGATATGCGGAATCTCGAGTCCGCCATTGCTCAGCGCATCGGTCAGCATCACAGCAGGGCCGCCGGCGTGGGTAACAATCGCAATGCGTTTGCCTGCAGGTTTCGGCAGGGTAAACAAGGCTGCCATGGTGGCCAGCTCTTCGCGTCCGTTGCAGCGTACAATTCCGGCCTTACGGAACAGCGATTCCACCGCCAGGTCGCTGCTCGCCAGTGCTCCCGTATGCGACGAGGCTGCACGGCTGCCCGCTTCGGAACCTCCCGATTTAATGGCGGCTATGCGGCAGCCTTTCCGAATCAGCGATGAGGCGTGCTTCAGCAGTTTCGCCGGTTTATTTATCGTTTCAACATAAAGCAGCTTTATGCGGCTGCTGTTGGCATCGAAGGTTTCGTCGAGATATTCCAGAATTTCTTCCACACCCGTCTGAGCACTGTTACCCACCGAATATACCGAATTGAACTTCAGTCCGCGGGGTATGGCCGACTCCATAATAAACACAGCGGTAGCGCCCGAACCCGAAATAAAATCAACGCCCTGCCGGTCGAATACCGGTATGGGTGTGGTAAATGCACCCGAATAATGGGTGTTGAGCACTCCGATACAGTTGGGGCCTATCAGCGAACCACCCACCGCATTAATGGCATCCACAATCTTCTTCTCGAGTTCGGCTCCTGCATGGCTTTCTTCGCTGAACCCTGCCGA
>JAKQPY010000069.1:0-5209 GCA_029564465.1 Bacteroidota bacterium
CCAGCGATGCAGAATACGACTCCGCGAGTGTGTTTTCGGCTCCGTGCGCAAAGTATTCACCCGGACGGATGATATTTACCAACACCAAACCTAAAGAGACAGCCAGCATTGTGGTTATCAGATACAGGGCAATGGTCTTCAGACCAAGACGCGACAAACGGGAGATGTTTTTTAAATCGGAAACGCCTTTTATCAGCGAAAATAAAATGAGGGGTATGGCAACGAGCTTCAGCAGGTTGATAAAAATGATACCCCAGGGCTTAATAAAATCAGCGGTAAAACTTATCAGCGATAATTTCGCCGAAAAAAGGCCATACAGCACACCCAGTACCAATCCGGCCAAAATCCAGATAAAATACGGTATTTTCCGCTTATTGATTTTCATCTTGGCAAGGGATTCTGATGCTCATCACGCAATAAATCGTTCACTTCTTTCACCGGATTGAAAGTGATCAGCGGAACTTCGACAAAAACCGTAATCCAGTCTGCCATGGCTCCATTCCACAAACCGGGCAGTTCGAGTGCTGATAAAGCCTCTCCCTGATGAGTTTTCGAAGCAACAAAACAGGTGTTTGGGTCGCGGTATTTCAGCAGATCAAAGGCATTGCCTGTGTAATCGCGCAGACTGCACACCAAATCAACCGGGTTAAAATGTGTGGCTGCTTCGAACATGGCTTTCTGGTCGGGTTTACTCAGATCAATCTGCGCCTTTTCGACAATCTGCAAGCTGAGTTTACCATCTGCATTGCGCACCCAGAAAGGACCGCCACCCGGTTCACCGGTGTTTTTCACCATGCCACACACGCGTACCGGGCGATTCAGAATTTCCACCAGCTTTTCAATAAGTTTTTCGCGGGGTAAACCGGCAGGAGGAACCGACACATGCAGAAAGTTTGCTGCATAATTGCGAATTTCCTGAATTTCGGCATCGGTGCATTGGTGCTGCTGCACCCGTTGAAGAAAACTAAAAATCTTTTGGGTTATCCCGATTAAAACGCCACCCAATACTTTCTTATACAAGGTGGTCTCTGGTTTAAGTCTGTCGGGAACAACATTGTCGATATTTTTGATAAATGCAAAATCGGCATCTAAGGTATTGAGATTTTCGATAAGTGCACCATGACCTCCCGGGCGGAACAACAGGCTGCCATCGGGGTTCCGGAATGGCATCCCTTTGGCATCGAGTGCCAGGGTGTCGGTTTTGGGCATCTGAACCGAGAAATCAATGCCAATATTTACCCCCTCACGGTCATACAGTTTCAACACCTGCTCCGACAACTTCTTAAAAGCATCGATGTGCTCGGGCGAAACCGTAAAATGAAGCCGCAGTCCTTCTCGGGTAACTGCATATTGCAATCCTTCGGCGATATGCTCGGCAAAGGCGGTGCGCACTTCGGTGTCGTAGCGGTGAAACAGCAGCAATCCTTTGGGCAGGGCAGCATAATTCAGCCCTTCTTCCGAAATTATCAGGCGCAATATTTCGATAAAATTTTCAGCATCCGGACGCAGTGGCAAACGGGTTTTCATCATCGAAGCCAAGGCGGGGGCAAATGCAAAGGCATTGATATGCTTCAGGGTATATCCCGGAGAATAAAAATCGGTTTGATGAATGCACTCATTATAAGCGCTTTCACCCGACTTGGCTGAATTCACAAAACCTATCAGGCTTTTAAACATACGGCTGGCAGCTCCCGAAGCAGGTACAAACCGTACAATCTTCTTACCGGATGCATTATTATCGTATGCGTTAACATAGGTCTCAATGCTGTCGCCCGGATTGAGTATTCCATTGCCCAACATTGCCGGGCCGGCCAGTGTTACATACTGGGTGCCCAGACGCAGCAATGCAATCTGTTGAGCTGCATCGCCGGGATCGAGACCTCTTTCATGAAACCGTATAAGATCTTCGGTGCGAAACATAGTGTTGAAGTTTGTAACAAATGTAAATATTTATGAGCAAAAAGCAAGCTACTTCATCAGGTGGCATCGGGTAGATTAATCGCTGAATACGAAATTCAGGTACTGCGGCAAGCCTGCTACACCATGAGGTTCAGTTGTTCTGAACTGTATTACCGTATGGGCTTATTCTTTTGAGGTGCACTGTTCGATTCCCAATACCATCCGCCATTAAACTGCGAAGGATCGAGTTTAATTGAATCGACGGTTTGGGTGTAACCGGCAAATATTCCCATACCATTCTCAACGTTTGAATACACAAACACCGGTTCAGCAAACGGGTCACCGTTGGCACTGTAATGTGCCGAAAGGGTTTTCATGTACATGTAGTAATCTTTGCTGATAGAGCGCATATACACAATAGCATACATATCGCCGATTGCAGAATATGCGTACACATAAGCCGACGATTTCATGGTATAGGTTGTTCCACTGATCAGTTCATCACGAAAAACAAGGCCATTGCCAAAGCTGGAAATACTTTCGACAATTACATCGTTCGAGGTAAGATACATGGGTTCCATCATTTCCTGCATGGTGTAAATACCCCAGGTAGTATCAACAATCACGGTATCTTCGTTCTGATAGAGTGTGTCGATTGTAAATCCATAGGGGTCATACATTTCGTAGCTGTATTTAAGATATGCCTGCAGCATGTAGTAGTTCTGGCGATTACCCGGGTCGGTAAATTTCACATCAAGGGCCAGCATCGACTGCTGGTATTCGTCTTTAATAACCGATGTATCGATATCGACAATGGCAACCGGAGGATCTAAGGTACAACTTGCCGAAACATCATCGAATCCCTCGGCCGATACTTTTATTGTATAGGTACGGCCAAGCACCGGATGAAAATTTGCAGCATATTTACCGTTTGCCGAATGCACCAACTGCGCCACTTCCACATCGTTTTCGTACAGTTTCACGGTGGCATTGGTAATACGCATAATGTTGTGGTTATCGAGAATATGCATACTGCGCGAGAGGGTAATCGACACTACCGAATCGGGAGTTATCACCGAATTGATTACCAGCCTCGGTTCGGTAGCACCCAAATCGATTTCAATGATTTTTTCGCATGCCCAGCCAAAAACAATGGCCACTAAGCTTATTATAATTGCAGTCTTTTTCATGTCCTTAGAATTTTAATGAGTAACGCACCGAAGGAATAATCGGGAACAAACTTACCTGTTTCAGCACCCGCTGCCCCCAGTTATTATATCCGAAGTAGAGATAAAACGGGTTCTGCCGGCTATAGGCATTATATAGACCCACGCTCCAGGTGCGCTCACCGAGCTTGTTCTTTTTGTGGAAGTTTGCACTTACATCGAGTCGGTGGTATGCCGGCGAGCGGTATGAATTGCGTCCGTTGTAGTGTTCGATTTCGCCGGTATAGTAATACATGCCTTCGAAAAACGAACCAATATCTTCGTATCGTGCCACACCCAGTGTGATGGCATTTCCGGTACCGTATACCCAGGTGGCACCAAAATCAATGTTTTCGTTAAGCTGGTACAGTATAACCACCGAAACATCGTGACGCCTGTCGTATTTATACGGGAAGGGCTCCCCGAAATTCAGGTTATCGAATTGCCGCCACGACCATGCCAGGGTGTAACCGATCCATCCGGTAAATTTACCGATGTTTTTACGCGCCAGAAACTCAACGCCATACGACCAGCCCCTGCCGGTTTCAATTTTCGATTCCCAGTCCTGCCCGATATCGAAAAAGCTTGCTCCTTCCTTGTATTCGAGCAGGTTATCCATAGTTTTATAGAAACCCTCGAGGGTAAAATCCCATTTATCCTTATAGTTGTAAGCAAAACCAATGGCTCCCTGCATGCTTTTCTGCGGATGAATGCTGTCGGTGGAAGGAAGCCACAAATCGGTGGGCAAGCCAATGGTGCTGTTGGTAAGCAGGTGGATGTACTGCTCCATGGTAGTGAATGCAGCCTTTACCGAAAATGTCTCGCTGGCGAGATAGCGCAACGATAAGCGGGGCTGCCACGAATCATACCATTCATCTTTAACAACAAAACCGGAATAGTGAACCCCAATATCGGCCTTGAGTCTGCCCGAAATCGATATATTGTCGTCGAGGTATGCATAGTATTCGTTGGCATAGATTGGGTTGTTGCCGAAGGTCTGGTTGAGCGACAAAGTATCAACCGACTGTTTGTAGGTTGACACCCCGGGTTTGAATGTGTGGTACAGGTAGTTACCACCGAAGCGAATTTCATGACGGGGTGTGGGATAATAGTTAAAATCGAGTTTACCGCCCATATCGGTAATACCGGAGAAATAATCGTATTTATAACTGGCTATGGTGCGCTCACCCCGTTCTTCGCCGTACTCCATAAAGGTATCGAACTTGTAATCGGAAAACATCAGCGTGGTGTTTGCAAAAAGGCGTTTACTGAACACATGATTCCACCGGAATGCAGTGGTAATATTACCCCAATACAGACCGGTATTGTTTGTTACGGTATTGATAGTATCCAGATCGATGTACTCATCCTTGTCTTTCACATAGGCTTTATCGCGACCCAGATAGGCACTCACAAAAATCCGGTCTTTTTCCGAAAAGGTATGGTTGAGTTTGATATTGGCATCGTAGAAATAGTAGCCTGCCCGCAATTTCGAAGAGCTGCCGGCTGCGCGGTTGATTGCTGCAATAATGGGAGCAGCCAGCACATCGATATAGGTACGGCGCGCACTGACAATAAACGAAGTTTTATCTTTAAAGATAGGACCTTCGAAAACAAATTTCGAGGCCACCGTTCCAATGGAGGCTTCGCCGGTATACTTGCGCTGATTGCCTTCCTTGAGGCGGATGTCGACCACCGACGACAAGCGACCGCCATAGGGAGCCGGGAAACCTCCTTTAATCAGGGTAACATTCGAAATGGCGTCAGGATTAAATACCGAGAAAAAACCAAACAGGTGGTCAGCGTTATATACCGGAACACCATCGAGGAGGATAAGATTCTGGTCGGGGCCGCCACCACGCACATACAAACCGCTGCTGCCCTCACTGCCCGATTGCACTCCCGGCATAAGCTGCAATGTTTTCATCACATCGGCTTCGCCCATAAACACGGGGAGCTTTTTAATCTGGTTCACCGGCATCTCAATTACACTCATCTGCACATCCTTCACCACCTGATCGGCTTTATGATCGGTAATGGTAACCTCGGCAAGCTGATAGGCAGGATCGAGTTTGATGCTCATCTGCAAATCGCGGTCGAGATAG
>JAKQPY010000073.1:0-1572 GCA_029564465.1 Bacteroidota bacterium
GGCGAAGGTAAATCTTACAGTTATCTGGTGAAGATGGCCGAACGCTATGGAAAAGACGGGTCCATTGTGGCCGACCGTATTTGTCCCAAATATCCGCTTGCCAGGCAGGCAGAAATACGGGCCGGTATCGAAGCCGGAGGGTATTGGGTCGCCTGGGACTTGCGGGGAGATAATGAGTAATAACCACTAAATTGACAAAACATCTAAACATTAATTTTTCTAATCTCTAAAACCAATTTTTATGAAAAAACGATTTACTTTATTTATGCTCGTTGCATTTTGTATTTCGCTTGCAACAATGGCAAGAAATACTGTTGTTAGCAGTTCAGCGGAATTTGGCAACGCATGGGGAGCTTTAACAGACGGAGACACCATCTCTTTTGCTCCCGGTTTAATGAACATAGGAAACAGAACCTTACCTGCAACCGGAGGGACCTTTACATTCAGGTCTCAATACGACCACCCCGATTCGATGGCTATTGTACAGCTCCAAATATCGGGGGTAAACACCGAGGAAGGGATCACTACGGGTTTAATTTTTGAAAATCTACATCTGCAATACAGGAGTCCCAGCTCTACTTCGGGACAGATCATATATTTCAATAAAGTATATGCCGACATTAGTATTGTGGCTTTTCGTAATTGCGAAATTTCTCAAAGCGTTCGTAGTTTGATCCGTACGGTTAAACCTAGCGATATTCCGGCAACAGATAGTACCGAGGCTGTGGAATATACCAGCAGCGGCGATTTGGAATACCTCGAAATGACCGATTGTATAGTGCACAACACATTTGCCTCTAGTAGCCACAATTGGCCTTTGTTGTATTTCGGACACCTTCCTATCGAGGTATATATAGCTCGTAACACCTTTTACGACATGCCCTACAACAAGAGTATTTTCACAATGAACTACGCCGTTCCCGAACTGGGCAGGAATGCTGAAATAACCTTTGAAAACAATACGGTTTGTATAACCGGTCCAACTCAGGGGATAGTGGTCACCGGCACCTATTTAGGACAGGAATCGGAGTTTAATTTTCACAACAACCTATTTTTAGTTCCCTATTGGGAAAACGACCTGAATCTTCACGACAGTCTATATTCTGCACCCAGGATCATCAGCTGCCGCTACGGTATCATCAATGCTTCGCATAACCTGGTCGAGGGTTACGCCCGCTGGGAGTCCGGTCAGAATATTGATGCCGAAACCGGCGACGGCGCTTTCCTTGCTTTGGACACCATGCCCCAGTACACCATGGCCGATCTGGAATTGTCCTGGTCCGATTTTCTGAATCCCGAAGGCGGTGATTATTCGTATATGTACAATATTCCCCTGGCCACCGCAGGCAGCGACGGCGGCCCCATAGGCGACCCCCGCTGGGTGATGACTTTTGCCGATCCCAAAAACCTGACGCTTGTCTCCAATGCCGAAGGAGCAGTAGTTACTCCGGCTATGGGTGTGTACGAAAGCGGAACGGAAGTGACCATTTCGGCCTCCGAAGTGGTTGGGTTTACCTTCCAAAACTGGCAGGATACTTTGGGCAACGTCGTCTCCGCAGAAAACCCCTATAC
>JAKQPY010000105.1:0-1021 GCA_029564465.1 Bacteroidota bacterium
GTGATGGTGTATTTCGGTACGGGAATCACCGTTCCGTGTACCACACCGGTTATTACCAAATCACCAATGCCGCAACCTTTGCCGGCACGCATACCTTTACCCCAGGGATAAAGCTTCAGGATATACGTGTCGTTCGAAGCAACACCATCGGTAATATCGAGCGATACGGTTGTATAGTAGCCTTCGGCTTCGTTGTTACGAGCAATGTCAATGCTCGACAACAGAGTCTCGGCAGCCTCGCCGCGTTGATTCATAACGTCTATTTTAACCTGATCTCCTGTGCCATTTTTAAAGGCTTTGAACGAGATGTTGGTCGGTTTGAAAGTAACGCCTTTCGAGGGTCTTAAAATAAAAGTGAGCACATAATCGGGTAATCTCCCGCCTATGGTCAGAGCTGTAGCATTGGGTTCTTCAAACAAAGTGGCCGTCAAGTCGCTGGACACTTTCTTAAAAGTTTTTACCCGCAATCCCGGACCCATAATAAACTGGGTGGTCGAAAAGGCCTCTGCCGTATCTACGTTGGCCACTGTGGGCAAAACGGTATCCGATAAAACATAGGTTGAATTTACCGTAGTGTTATCGAAGACTGTTTGCGCTCCGAGCCATGTAGGTAAGAACATCAGCGCTAATAACAAAACGCAGAATTTTTTCATACATGCTTAGATTTAAAATGAATAATAAAAATATTGATTGTAACTATTCGTCGTAAAAGTACTTTTGAACTTCAACACTGCCGTCGCTAAAGGTAGTCCGGATAATATTGATACCCCGGGTCAGCGTTTTGGTGCGGACACCCGTCAGGTTGAAAATTTCACGCTGTTTTACAAATTTATCGGGCAATTTAACTTGATTGATGCCTGAGGGTCCGTTCACAATATTTCCTTCCTCATAGCCCGGTCCGGTAATGGCAATAATACCCTCGCTGAAGAAACGATCGAAGTTATAGGCATAGCCCTCGGGAAGAGAATCTTTGTGTTGACCGGTTTGCAATTGATTAGCATTGACAACCAGATTGTTACTG
>JAKQPY010000124.1:0-6711 GCA_029564465.1 Bacteroidota bacterium
GCCGTGAGCGGTGGAGTGGCAGCCAACAGCGGGCTTCGGAGCAGGCTTACAGACCTTGCCCATAAGCACAATCTGACGCTGTATCTGCCCGAAAAAGCCTATACAACCGACAATGCCGCCATGATTGGTATGGTAGCGTACTTTCATTACCGCGAACAACGCTTCGACAGCCTTGACGCTGTTCCTCAGGCCAGAATGACGGTAGGCGAGTTTTAAAAAGCCAATAAATCTGCCAAAATGTCGCAAACAGGGGTGTGGCAAGCTGTTTGACACCGCTTTAGAAAATTTTACAACTATGATGATGTATTTGTTAATATTCGGAGGTTTCATTTTGCTGAGTCTGTTGGTCAGCTCTGTACTGAAATCTAAATTTAAAAAGTATTCGAAAATTCCCACCGAAGGATATCTTACCGGAAAAGAAGTGGCTGAAAAAATGTTGCGTGAAAACGGAATTACCGATGTTTCGGTAACTTCGGTAGCCGGGCAACTCACCGACCATTACAATCCGGTTGAGAAAACCATCAACCTGAGCCGTGATGTATATTATGGAAATTCGGTTGCAGCAGCAGCGGTAGCCGCTCACGAAACCGGCCACGCATTGCAGCATGCCCGGGCATACAGTTGGCTTACTATGCGTTCGAAACTGGTTCCTGTGGTGAGTTTTGCTTCCCGATGGGTACAGTGGATCCTGCTGGCAGGCATAATTCTCGTTACGAGTTTTCCGCAACTGCTGCTTGCAGGAATTATCCTTTTTGCCGCTACTACCCTGTTTTCGGTGATTACGCTCCCCGTTGAGGTTGACGCCAGCCGCAGAGCGCTTGTGTGGCTCGAGTCGGCAGGTATTACCAACTCTTCAACCCATTATTATGCACAGGATGCCCTCCGATGGGCTGCATCAACCTATTTCATCGCAGCCATTGCATCGCTGGCCACACTGGCATGGTATATCATGATATTTTTAGGTGCGCGTGATTAAAACCGCGTTGCTGAATAGTTGAAGTATCGTTAGGATTGCAGCACTTGACAAGTGGCTTCAATCCTTTTTTGTTAAAAGTTTATTAAAATCAATCTAAAAAAAAAGACTCAGGCAACCAAAAAAATATTTTTTGGTCTGATAATTGTTTAATTTTACACGTTATTTTTTAACCATGTTTTTTCTAATAATATAAAATTTAATTTTATGAAAAACCTTGTTCTATTTGCTATGGCGCTGTTGATGAGCCTGAGTGTATTGGCCCAGCAAAAAAACGCAAACATTTCGTGGGATAAAACCACCCATGATTTTGGAACTTTTAAAGAAGAAAAGGGTCCGCAAACCTGTACTTTTAATTTCACCAACACCGGTAACGAGCCGCTGGTTATTTCGAATGTTAAGGCTTCGTGTGGTTGCACTACTCCCGAATGGACCAAAGAACCTGTAATGCCCGGCCAGAAAGGCTATGTTAAGGCTACCTACGACCCAACAAACCGTCCCGGTAAATTCGACAAATCAATCACGGTAACTACCAATACCGAACAGCCCAATACTATATTGAGAATTACCGGTGATGTTACTGCACGCGAAAAAGGACTTCTTGACTTTTATCCGAAAGAAATCGGCGAAATCCGTCTGAAGACTTCTCATCTTGCCTTTGTAAAAGTGTATAACACCAAAGAAGCTGTTGACTCAATCCCCGTGGTTAATATGAGCCCCAACGATGTAAAAATCACTTTTCAGGATATACCGGCACACATCAGCATTAAAATGGTGCCCGAAACCCTCAAGGGAAAACCTGCTAACGCTGAATCAGGACAAAAAGGCACAATCGTGGTTACCTACGACGGAAAAAAACAGAAAGACTTTGGGTTCATTATGGACCGCGTAACTATGGTAATTAACGGAAAACCCATGGAAAATGAAAAACTTTCGATAAGTGCAACCGTTGAAGAAGATTTTTCGCACCTCACTCCTGAAGAACGTGCCAAAGCACCTCACATGACTTTTACTAACATGGAGTTCAACTTTGGGACTATAAAAAGCGGAGAAACAACCAGTTATGATTTTGTATTCACCAATACCGGTAAAAGCGACCTGTATATCCGCAAAATTAAAGCATCGTGCGGATGCACCGCCACTAACCCCGAAAAGATGGTGATTAAACCGGGTGAAACGAGTAAAATCGGAACCACTTTTAATTCTACCGGAAAAAAAGGAAGCCAAAACAAAACCATTACAGTTATTACCAACGATCCGGATGCTCCCAGCATAATTCTTAAAGTTAAGGGAGAAGTTACCGAATAGCAAAACTTTAAATATTTAAGAGGCTGGCAGTTTGTCGGCCTTTTTTTGTTATCTTGCGTATCAAAATTCTGACCAATGAAATCTTTCATTTTCTCGTTGCTGGCACTTACGGTTTGCTGCTTCGGCAATCTGACAGCCCAAAAAACACCAGACTATCTCGAAGGGCGAATCATCTTCAAACTCGATACCGAAAAATGCAAATCGGTGAACGACAGTAAACTTCGTGACATCCTTCACGATTATGGCGTTACCACCATCGAGCAAAAATTTCCACATGCCCGTGTGCCCGACAAAAAAACCAACCAATATGGCCAAAAGCTGATTGATTTAAGTCAGGTTTACGAAGTGCGCACCGATTACGATATTTTTAAAACCATATCGGCACTCGAGGAATCGGGCCTTGTTGTCTATGCGCAGCCGCACTATATTCCTGAATTATTCTATACACCAGACGATCCGTTGATTTCGCAGACCTATCATTTAAGTAAAATTAAAGCTTTCGAAGCCTGGGACATACATCAGGGCAACAGCAATGTTGTGATTGGTATTACCGATACGGGCACCGATGTTGACCACCCCGATTTGATGTATCAGGTGGCCTATAACGAAAACGACCCCATTGATGGCATCGACAACGATTTCGATGGTTATGTTGATAATTTCAGGGGTTGGGATCTGGGGTGCAACGATAACTATCCGCAAGCCGAAGCCAACAATCACGGCATCTGGGTTTCGGGCTTAAGTTCTGCCCAGGTGAATAATGCTACCGGCGTTGCCGGAGTTGGCTTTAATTGTCGTTTTTTGCCGATTAAAATTTCTGACAGCAATGGAATGCTGACTATGGCATACGAAGGCATTGTGTATGCAGCCGATCACGGGTGCAATATTATTAATTGCTCATGGGGCAGCGACCGGTGGAACCCTTTCGGACAGGATGTGATTGATTATGCTGTAATAAACAAAAACGCACTGGTAGTTGCTGCCTGCGGTAACAGCAATACCCTCGTAAGCTTTTACCCGGCTTCGTTCGACAGGGTACTTTCGGTTTCGGCTACCACTTCGCTCGACGAAAAATGGACACCCGATAATACAGGCACTACAGCAGGCAGTTCTTATGGTTATCAGGTGGATATAGCCGCACCGGGCGCCGGGCTCCGTTCGACCGATAATGATGGATATATGGTGGCATACGGAGGAACTTCGTTTGCTGCTCCCGTTGTGGCAGGAGTCGCAGCGCTTGTATGGTCGTACTACCCCGAACTCAACGCACTTCAGATAGCAGAACGCCTGAAAACAACGACTGACAACATTGACACCATCGCATACAACGCACCCTATGCCGGGCTGATGGGCTCGGGCAGGGTAAATATGCTGAAAGCCCTGAGTAACCCGGTGTCGCCTGCCCTGGTATTCGAAGATATGGTGGTTGAAGACGACCGGGAAAACAATTATCAGAACAGTAATCTGGTACTGGTAAAAGGCAAAATTATCAATTATCTGACTGATTCTCCCGCTACTTTGGTGAACATCAGTTGCAACAACGAATATATTGAACTGAACACCACTGAGATTATGCTGGGAACGATGAGTTCGGGCGAAGTATATACACTTGGTGCCGATAATTGTATTTCCTTTACTATCGACGAAAACACACCCTATAATTCACTAGTGATCCTTACACTCACTTATAGTTCTACTGACTATGAGGCGACTCAATATCTCGAAATTTATGTAAAACCAGGCTACAAAGATTTGGATGCCAATAACATAAGCATTTCAATTACCGGCAATGGCCGTTACGGTTACGAAGATTTAAACGGAAAAAAAGGTATAGGAATGAACTACCCCGGTTTCGATGATTTGTTTTACGATTGCGGATTAATTGCCGGTACCAGTGCCGAAAAAGTATATTGTTCAGTTCGTCAGGAAACCGATTTCGAAACGCTGCAATACCCCGCTTATATAAACCCGCCTCAATTTGGCACCATGCACATCGCCTCGAAAATGAACGACAGCCATGATATGTTTGCATCGGGAATCGAAATCACCCAGCAGGTTTATGCCTGGGACAACGACCCTAACAGGAATTATTTCATTATCAGTTACGATTTAAAAAACACTTCGGCGACAGCCATCAGTAACCTGTATGCAGGTTTATTTGCCGATTTCGACCTGGTGCAAAGCAGTCACAACGAAGCACGCTACGATGCAGCCAATCATTACATATATACCCTGCACACGGGCAATCAGAATTTATACGCAGCTTTCAAGCTGTTGTCGGCACATGGCGAAAACCACTATGCACTTGAGCAGGTTGCCGGCGGCGATGGCTTGGTTGACCTCACCAACGGGTTCAACGACAGTGAAAAATTTCACATGCTTACCAACAGCCGCGACGAAGCCATTACCGGCGAAAATGGAAGCGACGTTGTGATGACCCTATCGGCAGGACCGGTGTCGCTTAATCCAAACGATTCGGTTAGAATCGTCTTTGCCTGCATGGTATCCGAAAGCAAATACGGGCTCGATATTGCCGCACAACAGGCTCAGTTGATGTATAATACCGTGATGAATAATTCGGCAATCGACGAAAACAAATGCGGTACATTCCGACTGTACCCGAATCCCGCTTCAGAAAAGCTCATCATCGAAAGCCAAGAATTTGTGAATATCGGAAAAGCCGGCATCAGAATCACTGATACGCGGGGTAATACACTGATTTTGGAAGAAGTATCCGGTGTACCAGCCTGCATCGATATCAGCAACATCAAAAACGGAGGTATTTACTTTGTTGAAGTATTAACTGACACTTTTTCGTCGGTTCAAAAGCTTGTTATTACCCGTTAATGCCCGGATTTCTTTTGTAATATTCGTTGATAATCAGATCACTCGACTTGATGCTTTTCTTCATCCAATCGAGTAAAATAATCTCCTTTTCACTTTTGGTGAGATGCCAGTCGAGCTGGCTATTTTGCAGTTTCCATTGCAAATTCTGAAGGCATATAGCCACTGCCACCGAAATATTGAGGCTTTCGGTAAATCCTACCATGGGGATGTATAAATATTCGTCGGCAGAGCTGAGCAGTCCTTTTGATAAACCGGGCCGTTCAGAGCCAAAACACAACACAAAAGGGCCTTTGTTCATATCGAAATTGTGAACAGAGACACCTTCTTCGCGGGGCAGGGTAGCCACAATACGGTAACCACGGCTTCTTAGCTCCTGTAATGCGGCCGGTGTGTTATTGGTTTTCTGCTTGTTGTAACGGTACAATTGCAACCACTGAGCTGAACCTAACACCACATCGCGGTTAATACGATAGGCATTTTTGTTTTCGATAATATGAACATCCTGTATACCGAAGCAATCGCAGGTTCGGAGTACTGCGCTCGCATTTTGGGGCTGAAAAATATCTTCGAGCAAGACCGTACAATAGCGGGTTCGGCGTTCCAGACGGCTGTTCAACAGTTCGAAACGCTGTGTGGTAACAAACTGCCTGAGATATTCAATTAACTCATTCAAGTTATCAGACTTATTGAAATTAACAAAGAAAATGGGAGTACATTACTGCACTCCCATTTGCTAATAAATTGATGCTCAACTTATTTCACGGTGCTTTTCAGTTCGCTACCAGCCGAGAATTTAACAACCTTTTTAGCGGGGATGTTAATAACTTTAGTGGGGTTCTGGGGGTTACGACCTTTGCGTGCAGCTCTCTGAGCAACACCAAAAGTACCAAAACCAACCAATGCTACGCGGCCACCTTTTTTCAGTGTGTCAGCGGTTACATTGAGGAAAGCATCTAAAGCTTTTTTCGAGTCAGCTTTTGTCAGGCCGGCGTTTTTTGCAATGGCATCAATTAATTCTGCTTTGTTCATAATTATTTTTTTTAGGTTAATAAATAAAAAAATGTTTTTCTTGTGCAAATATATGCTATCACTGATATCAAGCAAATTTTCAGCAAGAAAAATGCATGGTTTGTTAATATTTATGGGTATTTGTTAATAAAGTAGCCTGTTTTGGGGGTAAAATCGAGAATCTCTTGTGGCAGAATGGGTACAAAATGCTAATAAAGAAATTTCAGTGAATTGAAAAGAGATGTTTTGAGATTTTAAAAAATAATCTACTTTTGCAGCGGAGGAATGGCAGAGTGGTCGAATGCGGCGGTCTTGAAAACCGTTGTCCGGGCGACCGGACCGGGGGTTCGAATCCCTCTTTCTCCGCTGAGTCACTAAGCAAATGAACGTAAAAGCCTGATTTTCAATGAAATCAGGCTTTTCATTTTCCTCCGATTTCTGCAAAAAACAGCGTTTTAGGGGGTTTCTGGGTGTCCTAAAGGTGTCCACGCCAAATTCAAAATTCATGGACACCTTTTTCGGTTCTTTTGCACTGATTTGCAACACTTTGCATTTTGATTTTAATGTTTTTGTAC
>JAKQPY010000125.1:0-3106 GCA_029564465.1 Bacteroidota bacterium
ATATCGTAAAGGTCTTTAACTTTTTATTAAGATGCAATATGCAATCTGGTTTTTTATCTTTCGTTTTTCATTTTGCGTTGGGATTTTGCCTGATGCGTTAATGTGCAAATGATTGAACGAATTTGTTTATTTTTGTCGGACTAGTTACTGATGAATATGAAAAAACTATTGTTTTTCATAATAGGTTTGGTGGGAGCGATGCAGTTGTTTGCCGACGGTATTCAGTTCACGGCAACTGCGCCTCAGACAGTCGAGGTGGGCGAGCAATTCTATATCCGCTACACGCTCAATCAGAAAGCCACACCGAAATTGCCCGAATTCAAAGGGTTTAAGCTCGTTGGTGGTCCCAGCGTGAGTACAAGCTCCAGCACGCAGATTTACAATAATACGGTTACCCAAACCATGTCGTATTCCTATTCGTATGTGCTGCAGGCCACTGCCGAAGGTACTTATACCATTTCGCCTGCCAAAGCCACCTACAACGGGCAGGAATATTCTTGCAATTCGCTCACCATAAAAGTGGTGGCTGCGGGTTCTAAGCCGCGTCAGCAGCAAAACAACCGTCAGCAGCAGCAATATGGCGGTTGGGGGGCCGATCCGTTTTTTAATCAGCAACCGGCAACCCCGCAGGAAGTAAGTGCCGACGACATTTTTATTCGTACCGAACTCGATAAAACCAGTGTGTATCAGGGCGAAAAAATCACAGCCACGGTTAAAATCTACACCAAACTCGATTTGCTGGGTTTTGAAGATTTCAGGATGCCGGGTTATGACGGTTTCTGGTCGCAGGAGGTGGATGTTCCCAATCAGATTCAGTTCCAGACCGTGCAACTCAATGGCGCGCGCTACAACGTGGGTGTGCTGAAGAAAACAATCCTCTATCCCCAGCGTAGCGGTACATTAAATATTGGCAGCGTGGGTGCCGATGTGGTCGTGCGGCAGCGGGTAAGCAGTGGTGGTCGAAGCATGATAGACGATTTTTTCGGATACTATCAGAATAAACAGATGACCCTCAATTCTCCTGTAGTGAAAGTTCAGGTAAAACCCCTGCCCCAAAACGCACCGGGTTACTTCAAAGGAGCTGTCGGTAATTTCAGTATTTCTTCAAAAATGTCGCACGACAGCATTAAAGTAAACGACGCAATGGTGCTCAGTCTTACCATTTCGGGCAGTGGTAACCTTAAACTTATCGATCCTCCGCAGATACAATTCCCAAAAGAGTTTGAGGTGTACGACCCACAGATACAAATGAACCTGTCGAAAGACGATGGCGAAAGCAAAGGCTCAAAAACATTTGAATATACCATTATTCCGCGTTACCCGGGTACGTTTACCATCGGCGAAATTAAATTTGCCTATTTCGATCCCGGTTCAGGTGCCTATAAAACCTTGAAAGCGGGTCCTTTACCTCTGGTGGTTTACAAAATGCCGGGAGATACCACCGGTCAGTTCAGCAGCGACTATTCGCGCAAGGAAGTTGATTACATCGGTGACGAAGATATCCGTTTTATTTACACCGGAAGTTTCGAGCCGGTACGAAACCGTGGTTATTTGCTCGAATCAATATGGTTCTGGCTGATTGCCTGCTTTCCGCTGTTTGTGTTTATTCTGGCACTGGTGTTGTTGCGCAAGAAAATTCGCGAGAATGCCAATCAGGCTTATGTAAAAACGAAAAAAGCCAATAAAACATCGCTCAAACGCCTGAAAAAAGCCGGAGATTTTCTCAACCAAAACCGTCGTGAAGATTTTTTCAGAGAAGTAATGACCGCTTTATGGGGTTATCTCGGCGATAAACTCAGTATTCCGGTTTCGACCCTTAGTAAAGACAATGTCAGTCAGGAACTTTCGCAACGTAATGTTGACGACGAAACCATTTCCCGCTTTCTGGCCATTCTTGAGGAGTGCGAATTTGCCCATTTTGCACCCTCCGAAGGCAACGAACAAACCCATAAGATTTATGCCGATGCGCTCGAAATGATTAACCTGTTCGAACAAAAACTGAAATCATGATGAAACGAATGGTCATATTCATGTTGGCCGTTATGGCTTCATGGCAACTGTACGCCGGTGGTCTGGCAGCCGTCGATACGGCCCGCAATCACTATACCCGAGGCGAATTCTACGAAGCACAGCTGATATACCAACAACTGGCCGACAGCAATTACTCTTCGTATGAGTTGTTCTACAACCTCGGTAATTGCTATTTCAGGGGCGAGCAGTTTGCTCAGGCCATATATTATTACGAAAAGGCCCTGCAACTAAAACCCGGCGACGAAAATGCCGAAACCAACCTGCGCATTGCCAACAGCCGTATTACCGATAAAATGCAGGTAATCCAACCGGTGTTCTACATCAGGTGGTACAATGCAATTACCTTATGGTTCTCGTCCGATGCCTGGGCTGTCGGTTTTGTTATCAGCCTGTGCCTGTGCGTTGCCTGTGCAATTTTCTTCCTCCTGATGCGGAAACGAAACCTCAAAATATTGGGGTTTATGATGGCCGCACTCTTCCTTATTTTTTCGGTTTTAAGCCTGCATTTTTCAATAAAACAACGCAGCCTGACCAAATTCTCGAAAAACGCCATTGTTTTCGAAGATACCATGGTGAAAAGCTCTCCCAGCAGCGACGGCAATAACTTGTTCGAAATTCATAAAGGTTTGAAGGTAAGTGTTACCGATACCCTGAACAACTGGTCGGAAATCCGGCTTCCCGATGGCAAAACCGGTTGGGCCGAATCGTGGGTACTGAAACGCCTGTAGTTAGTGTAAGACTGATTGCCGGAGCAAAATATGCAGTGTTTTATGACGAGGAGGCTGGAACCAGAATACAGAAGGCAGAATACAGAAGGGGAGGAGGACAATTAGAAAGCATTCATTTCTGGCTGGAATTTTCTATCTTTCTCGTATAAGCAGAATTCAATCGCCCAACCCAATTCCCCTGTCATGCTGAGTAGTGGAGCGTAGCGGAACGTTAATTTATACTGAGCATGCCGAAGTATCGAAGCATAGGCAGGGGTTACAGAGAAAACGGCTCCGGATTGACCCTTCGCTTCACTTCGTCTCGCTACTCAGGGTGACTAATTCAAGAGCAATGCATGGTGTTTTTT
>JAKQPY010000140.1:0-3070 GCA_029564465.1 Bacteroidota bacterium
AGGCCTTCCTGCACTGCCTGCAATTGTTTTCCCACTGTTTCAAACGATTGTCCCAACCTTTCGCTGAGTGTTTTTTCGAGCTTTTCTTCGACGGTAGCCCGCATCTGATCGAGCTTTTTCTCGGTACTTTCCACGAGCTTATTCTGCTTTTCTTCGAGTTGCGAAAACTTCTCACGCTGAAGTTCATTGAACGACTGCACATTTTTGTCGAAGCTATCCTGAAAGCGTGTAAAAACCTGGGCCATTTCGTCGCGCAGCTGTTTGTTTTCGGCGGTGGTGAGCTCCATGATTTTCTTCATGATTTCGCTCATCTCAGATCTGAATTCGTTCAAGGTGCGGCTGAGTTCCTGACGGTTTTCGCGCGACAGTACGGCATTCTCTTCGCGATTGATGCGAAACTCGGTTTTAATATCCTGCTCAAACTTTACCATCTGCTGTTGCAAGGCCTCTAATTTCTGATAGTCGTTATTTTCGCTGCGGGGCTTCATCAATATCATCACAAGAATAAGCAGGACGATTGCCAGGGTACATATCAGCAGGATGGTTGTCAACATACGGCGGTGTAATTAGTTTCTGTATCAAAAGTAGTAATTTTTAATAAACCCATTATCTTGCAGCCAGCAATTTAACGTGATATTTAGGATCATGATACTATGAAACGAATTGGTTTGCTGAGCGATACCCATGGTTTTTTTGATGAAGCCGCCTTCGATTTTTTCAAGGATGTTGATGAGATATGGCATGCCGGCGACATGGGTAACGTGGAGATTGCTCATCGTCTGGCAGCCTTCAAACCGTTTCGGGGTGTGTTTGGTAATTGCGATGGCAGCGATGTGCGTGCCGAGTTCCCTAAGCATCTGCGTTTTATGATTGAAGAGACTGATGTTTGGATTACCCATATCGGTGGATATCCCGGTCGCTACGATGTTTCGGTTCGGGCTTTATTGTATGCCAACCCGCCGGCTCTGTTTGTGTGCGGGCATTCGCATATCCTCAAAGTGATGAACGACAAAAGGCTGGGCTTGCTGCACATGAATCCCGGTGCTGCCGGAAACAGGGGTATTCATCAGGTGAAAACCCTGCTTCGTTTTTCGATTTCCGGTAAACAAATTGCTGATTTAGATGTTCTCGAAATAAAACGCCGACAAGAATGAGCATACCCATCGACCAAACCAAGATTCTGCATGTATCGGGAATAATCAGTAAATACGATGAGCCTCAATATCAATGCAATAAAGCCCTGTTTGCCCAATTGGGTATACAACCTGTGCTGGCGGTCGTGATAACTTCTGACGATGGCGGCAGTCGTTCGTATGCACGGGGTATCGAAAGGTTTTGCAAACTTCATGGTGTAGAATGTATGAATTTCGAGACGCACAATTCCACAGAACTCGAGCAAACCATTTCTGAAATTAATTCCAATTCGGCCATTCATGGGGCTATCGTCATGTATCCCACCGGTTATGGGATTAAGGATGTGAGGTTTATGAACATGCTGTCGCCTGCCAAGGACGTAGAAGGTCTTCACTATTCGTATCTGGGTTATCTGGTGCAGTTCGAACGGTTCAAAGATCCTGAGCAGCTGCGTAAACTGGTAATTCCGCCTACGGCTAAGGGCATACTGAGCCTTTTCAAGCGTAATTTTCTGGATTACGAGGAGTTCTTTGCACAACGGGGCTTTTATCCGCAGCAGCTTGGTCATAATCCATTCAACATCGAGGGCAAACGCTTTACGATTATCAACGACAGCCTGGCGGTGGGTCGCTCACTGGCGCTGATGTTGCTCAACGAGCATGGCAGTGTTGAGGTGTGCCATAAATTTACTCCCTTCGAGCATATCCTCCGCACAGTAGCCCTATCGGATTGCATTATTTCGGCTGTTCCGTCGAAAGACTTTGTTATACCCACTTCGGCTATTCCGGCCAATGCCATAGTAATTGATATTTCGTTTGAAGGAAATTTTGAATATCCTTCGGTAATTGATAAGTGTTTCAGAATTGCACCCCGCTGGGACCTCCTCGAAAAAGGGAATCGCATCAACGACATGACCCTGCACCGCCTTCTCTCGAACCTGCACTACCTTATTCAGGCAGGTTTGCCCGATGAGGCACTGAAGTGTTGATGAATGCTTTGCAGGTTGATGTAATCACTCAATCTGTCCGGCTCCTTCGCAATCGTAAAGACGGAAGCAGGCATCGATATATTTTTCGGTAATCAGTTCGCCGTTCATTTCGCGGTATAAATCTTTCCACTCGTTGGTGAGGGCTTCGTTGTCGCGGGTTTTTTCCTCGATTTCTTTTTGCAGTTCGGTGGTTTCGTGCTTGATTTTATTTAAGTTTTCGGCTTCTTCGGCGGTAATCAGCTGGTCGCGGCAGGCTTCTTCGGCCAGCCTGGTGTATTCCACATAGAGTTTCAAATATTCTTTGACATCTGATTTGAGGCTGCCGCACGAAACCAGCACGCCTGCCAGCAGTGCCCATACAATATAAAAATGACTGCGTTTCACGTCAATAAATTTTATCCCAAAATATAGAATCCCGGAATGGTGTGGCGTAAGCCATCAGATTTTTTATTCACATTGTGATTTTAAAAAATTCTATGATGGGATTTGTATTCGGGCACACAACATGGTGAAATGGCATTCTGAAATTTCATATTTCTACAGCAAGAAAGTAAATCGCTAAGACTAGAATGTTCGGCGCTAAAGCAAGAATGTTCAGTGCTAAGACGAGAAAGCGTGTCAATTGATTGCGCGCGGATTGTAAATCCGCGCGAGTGGGGGATTTTTATACAAAAAAATATATGTTAGGATTGTAAAATATTATGATATTATGTGGAAATAAAATTTAGAAAATTTAAATTTGTCATAAAGATTCATGGTGTTGAGCAGTGTTGATATTAATACTCTATAGTTATGAAGAAAATACTGATTTATTTTGAAATCGTGCTGCTTTTCGCAATTTTTATTTTTTACGCCAGTGCTTGCAATAAATTGCCGCAGTGCGAAAACCCACAAGCAGCAACCATTGTTTATTTTGGTGATGATTATGATACCTGTGCTTGCGATGAA
>JAKQPY010000152.1:0-1260 GCA_029564465.1 Bacteroidota bacterium
GAAGATCGGAACACCTTTTTTATAAGCTGAATAGACGACCGATTTTTCGGTTTTGATACCAACTTTATCGAGATACTTTCCCATTTCCTCGATAAACTCGCGCGAAGAAAAAGGCCGCGGTGGCAGAGAGTTAGCGATTTCAGCGACGGTCAGGTCGCAGACCCGCAATTCGTCTTCATCAATATAAGTGTCATATATGCGGTCAATAGCCAATTCACGTAATTCGCTATCGTCACTAAAAGGAGTTCCGATATAATGTTTATAACCGAGTGCTTCGAAGAAATCCTGATCAACGATCAAAGCTCCGGTTGAAACGATGGCATCAACCATATTATTTTCGACCATATCAGCCACGACCTCTTTCAATCCGGCACTGAATAATGACCCGGCTAGAGTCAGGATGACTTTACATTTTTCGTCTTTTAGCATTCGGTCATAAATATCAGCCGCGACGGCTAAATTGCGTGCCTGAAAAGCCATTGAACTATAGGCTTTCAGAATCGGACGCGCGTCGAATGATTTAATATCAATATGTTCAACCACCTTTTGCAGATAGTCGTTTTTTTTCATTCCATTGACTCCTTTGTATAAATCATACTTAATGTTCGATAAATGAGTTTTGCCGCTAGAAAATCAGGGGCTTTGTCAGATGGGTTAGGCAAAAGCTCATTAACGTCCATACCGACGATGTGCTTTTTTTGAATAACGTGCACAATGATGTTGATAACATCGTACCAGCCCAGCCCACCCGGCTCGGGAGTACCGGTAGAGGGGAAAACCGCCGGATCGAAAACATCCAGATCGATGGTCAGATAAACATTGTTAGTTAAATTGGCGGTGATTTTAGCGAAAATTTCCGGCGAATTGCAGAATTCATGCGCAAAAATCACCCGCGCTTTATCTAATCGTTCTAATTCGCTAATATCCATACTACGAATGCCGACTTGCACTATCGGGCAGATTTCTTGAATACGTGCCATTACGCAAGCGTGATTGTATTTACTGTTCTCATATTCATTCCGCAAATCGGAGTGGGCATCCAGCTGCAAGACTGACAAGTTAGAGAAGTGCTTGGCGTGAGCCTGTACCAGCCCGATCGAAATCGTGTGTTCGCCGCCAATACCGACTACAAATTTTCCATCGGCGAGAAGCTGCCTGGTTTTTTCGTTGACTTTTTGGACTAAATCCTCCGGCTTTTTGGGGCATTTGAGGAAGGGTAGCGTAGTGATGCCTTGCCGATAAATCTCCGAATCGGTCTCA
>JAKQPY010000287.1:0-49155 GCA_029564465.1 Bacteroidota bacterium
AGAAGAGGTTAAATTGCACCAACTTTCACTGTTTTAGGGGGCTTACTTTTTAATTATGAGACTTTTGCAAAATAATTGAATTGACTTTCAATAACTTAGCAACAATTGAAATTTATTTCATATTTTTATCGGACATCAGTGAATTCAAATAAAAAAATATGGGTGTGGTTTAAAAAGAACGGGTCATCTGAAATTGAATAAAATGAATACATTTACAAAGCTCCACCTACAAAGCACTCACTCAACAGAAATTCTAAAGAAATAAATGAAAAAAAACATTCTCATTATACTTAATTCCTTTTTTTTATTTGTTTCAGCTTATATCGTTACTAAATTAACTCTTGCTTTTGTCAAATTCATTGTAATAAGATCTTTTGGCGGAAAAACACTGCTGAAAGGGTTTTACATGGAGTGTGTAAACCATACTTCATCGCCTATATGGACTCAAGTGAGTGTGTTAAGCATTTACCTCGCAAACTTTATAACAGCCTTATTAATTGGAATATTCTCTTACATTTTATACACATATTTCAAGAGAATAAAAGGGTTCATGAAACTCTGGTTATTGTGGGTTTATATCATTGCAGTAAATCAATCTCTTGGAAGCTTTATCAGAGATATTCCGTTTAAGCGCGACATATTTCATGCATTGAATTGGATGTATATTCCTTATGAAGCAATGGTCGTTTTTTCGGCATTAACAATTATTCCGATATTTTTCATTTACAGAAACAATCTTATAAAATTTCTTAGAATGTCTTCTGGTAAAGTTGATTTTCTTTTACTTCCTAATCGTAGAAAGTTTTATTCTTTGATCGGACTTATCCCAGGATTATTGGGACTTGGGTTTATACTACTTACTCATATTCATAAAATCAAAGCCTACGAATATATTGAAGTCGGACTTTTTCTGTTTGCTCTTTTAATTCCATACCTATTCTTGCTTAAAAAACAAATTTTCAATGATTTCAGAATTGCTAAGGGAAATAAACCCGGAGCATTCAGCATAATTACCATGTTGGCTTTCGTCATTTCTGTCGCAACTTACTTCTATTTAAAAAACCGATATTATTAATTCTTATTGAAAACCAAGCCTAAACCGGACAATTCTGCCAGGAAGGCTCAGAAATTTCGGTCTATTCTTCAAAAAAAATAAATCTTAATAAATATTTAATAGTCGATACCTGTACGCAATATCAATCGTTTTATGAGTACTTTTACCTGAAATTAAATGTTATGCTCCGAATTGCCACCTTAGTGCTTGTGTTGCTTGCAACAACCGGAATATACGCCCAACAGGCCTGGAGTTTAAAGACGTGTATCGACTATGCTTCCGAAAACAATCTGGAACTGAAGCAGCAGTCGTTGTATATCGACATGTACCGCAACAATGCACTGACATCGAAGATTGGGCTTCTTCCCTCGATAAACGCCGGTGTTAACCAGAATTTTTCGTTTGGCCGCAGTGTTGACCCGTTCACCAACGAATTTGCAGAGGAAAATGTAAGTTCCACCAATGCCAGCATTTCGGGTTCGGTTACACTTTTCAACGGGTTTCAGCAGTACAACACCATCCGCAAGAGCGAAGCCGATTTACAGGCCGGACTGTATGATCTGGAGTCAGCCAAAAACAACCTGGCGCTCAATATTACCTCGGCATACCTGCAGATTCTCTATGCCCGCGAGGTGCTGGAAACCGCCAGATTACAGGCCGAAATAACCCGTGAGCAACTCGAAAGAACCATCAAGCTGGTCGGTGCCGGTAGTCTGCCCCTGCAATCGAAGCTGGAGGTTGAGGCACAGCTGGCAACCGAGGAAGTGGCTGTTGTGAATGCCGAAAATCAGCTGGCCATGGCGCGTTTGAACATGGTTCAATTGCTGCAACTCGACGATGAAAGCGATTTCGAAATTATAATCCCTGATTTATCCTCACTCATCGGGAATGCCATTATGATGCCTGTAGAAAGCATCTATCAGGAGGCACTGAAAAACATGCCGGAGATAAAATCAGCCTCCATGAAAATGCGCAGTTCCGATTTACAGCTGGCACTGGCACGCGGATCCCGAAGTCCGCAGATATCGTTGTCGGCGAGTTATGGTACCGGATATTCGAATGCCCGAAAAATGATTGATCAGGTTACTCCTGCTGCACCGGTACTCACCGGTTATGCCACCGACCCCTACGGCAACTACTACGATGTGTATCAATACAATTTCGACTATTCCTATGTTACCCGGCCTTTCGGCGACCAGTTGCGCGACAATGCCAGTGCTTCGGTAAGTATCGGAATGAGCATCCCAATTTTCAACGGGTGGTACACCAACAACCGCATAGCCAACGCAAAAATTGAAGCACTCCAGAGTAATCTGTCATACAATATCGCCGAAAGGCAGCTTTACCGCAACATTCAGCAGGCTCACGCCGATGCCCGCGCTGCCCTAAAAAAATATGAAGCCGCCGAAAAAGCATTCAATGCCAGCAAAGCTTCGTTTGAATATACCCAACAACGATTTGACCTGGGGCTGGTAAACTCACTCGATTTCAACACGGCAAAAACCAACCTCAACCGATTGAAATCGGATATGATAAATGCGAAGTACGATTTAATTTTCAAACAAAAAATCCTTGATTTTTACAGGGGAATAGGAATATCGCTATGAAAACAAAAACAAAAAAACGCAAGCTGTACCGCTACCTGATTATCGGGCTGGTTGTTTTAATTGTAATGCTGATAGTTGCGCGCAAGGCCGGATGGATGGGTCATGAGGCGGCCAACAAGGTGAGTGTCGAAAAATCGGCACGCCGCACCATTGTCGAAACCGTTACGGCAAGCGGTAAAGTACAACCAGTTACCGAGGTAAAAATCAGCCCTGATGTATCGGGTGAAATTGTGGAGTTAGCCGTAAAAGAAGGTGATCCGGTAAAAAAAGGACAGTTCCTGCTGAAAATAAAACCCGACCTCTACGAATCGGCACTCGACCGCAGTGTGGCTGCCCTGAACAGCGCCCGTGCAAATCTGGCGTCAACCCGTGCCCGTCTCGAGCAAACTCAGGCTCAGTTTAACCAGACCGAATTATCGTTCACCCGAAACAAAAAACTATACGATCAGGGTGCTATTTCGCAGGTGGAATACGAAAATGCCCTGGCCGCCTATCAGATGGGACTTGCCGACCTGAATGCAGCGCGTCAAAGCGTGAAGGCTGCGGAATTCTCGGTAGCCAGCGGCGAAGCCACCGTGAAAGAGGCCAACGAAAACTTGTATAAAACCTCGATTTACGCTCCGGTTGACGGAACCATCTCGTTGCTCAACGTAGAACTCGGCGAACGGGTTGTTGGAACCGAAATGATGGCGGGAACCGAACTGCTTCGCATTGCCAACCTTTATGAAATGGAAGTAATTGTTGACGTAAACGAAAACGACATTGTAAAAATTGGAATAAACGACACTGCCGATATTGAGGTGGATGCCTATCTGAATAAAAAATTTGCAGGCGTTGTTACCGACATTGCCAATTCGGCTACCACTACGGGATTGTCGGCTGATCAGGTGACCAATTTTAAAGTGAAAATCAGGATTTTACCCTCATCGTATGCCGAACTGGTAAGCGAACGCAATAAATTCCCCTTCCGTCCGGGTATGTCGGCCAACGTTGATATCAGAACCAAAACTGCAGGCAATGTACTCTGTGTTCCGCTACTCGCTGTAACCACAAGGCCCGACAGTACCCAGCAGGCCAAAGACATCACCGTGAAAGAAGACAGCGACGAAAACGAAACTAAAAAAACAGGCCTGCAGGAAGTAGTTTTTGTTTATAAGGATGGTAAAGCGGTGAAAAAAGTGATAAAAACCGGAGTGCAGGATGCTTCACACATTGAGGTTATCGAAGGACTTACCGAAGGCGAAGAGGTAATTTCGGCGCCCTACAGCCTGATTTCGAAAATATTGCAGGATGGAATGACCGTAATAAAAGTTGACAAAAAAGAACTGTTCAATACCGATAAAAAAGAGAAATAGCCATGGCGCTCATTCTTTCGGTTGACACAACCACTCCGGTCTGTTCAGCAGCTGTTTCGGAGCACGGGAAAACAATTTCGTGCAGCGAAAATCACATCGACCGGTCGCATGCAGCCATGCTCAACCTGCTGATAGAACAAGCCTGCATCGAAGCCGGAAAACTGTTGGGGCAAATGGATGCCATTGCAGTGAGCAAGGGTCCGGGCTCATACACCGGTTTACGCATTGGAGTGTCAACGGTTAAAGGACTGTGCTATGCATTAAACAAACCCATGATTGCCGTGGATACGCTTAAAATAATGGCAGGAATGGCATTGAACAAACAACCCGGGCTGAAACCGGACAGTTTGATCTGCCCGATGATTGAAGCCCGCCGCGACGAAGTATACGCTGCAATTTACAACATCAACCTGGAGTGTATCCGTTCGCTTCAAGCCGAAATACTGACATCCGGGTCTTTCGGGGAGTTTATCAGCGAAAATCAAATTTTTTGCTGCGGAAATGGTTCGTTGAAAGCCCGCGATATTATTGTCAATCCTAAAATTCTGTTTATTGACGGAATTTATCCCTCGGCCGGATTTATGGGTGCAGAGGCATTTGCCCGTTTTACTGCCGGAATTTTAGAAGATGTAGCCTATTTTGAGCCGTATTATTTAAAGGATTTTGTTGCCACTGTGCCCAAAAATAAAGTATTGGGTGGTTTTGGAAATGCAGGTGCAACGCATTTATAAGCAGAAAATGGCCAAATCGGGTCATGAAATTAAAAAACAAGTGTAATTTTTTTTTGAAAATTCACAAACAATATTTACATTTGCAGCCCGAATTGAATTTAGGGCAATAAAAACGTTAAGAAAATGAAAGAAAACCTGCATCCGAAAAACTACCGACTGGTAGCATTTAAAGATATGTCGAACGAAAATATTTTCATCACCCGCTCGGCTGCCAATACCAAAGAAACTATCGAAGTTGACGGCGTTACCTATCCGTTGTTCAAGCTCGAAATTTCGAACACCTCGCACCCGTTCTACACCGGTAAAATGAAATTGGTTGACACTGCAGGACGTGTTGATAAATTCCGCAATCGTTACCAGAAACATTTCGACAAAAATCAGAAATAAGGCAACTAACAGTTGTTGTGCAATAATTCGCTCAAAAGCCCTGTTGGAATACAGGGCTTTTTTTTATTTTTAAAACGTGAAAACTCCATAATATGAAAAACATCATCGCAAGCGATTGCGGGCTTCACAAAAGAATGTTGCCACTCAGCTACACCCGCCCTATCGCCGGAATACGCACCGGAATCCTTACCAATGCCGAACGCTGGGAAAAACTCAGCGGACAATCCGTTTCGTATGCCACCGAAAAATATCTGTCGAAAAAATTCGGTTGCCTTGCATCAGAAATAAATCTGGTTATTAACGGCAGCGTCATCGCCGATAAAAAACTGGCAGAGGCAGTGCTGAATCTCGAAAAAGGCTCGTTGGTTAAAAATGGTATGGCCATTGCGGCAATTATCAAAGGTGTGGGAAACAACTATACCCTCGACGCCCTTCCCGAACCCATAATGGAATACCCAAACGAGGTGTTGTTCAACGACGAAATATATCACGTATTTGGCCATGCAGGGCAAGCCATAGCGATTGATTTCGAATTGATTACCGAAAACCGTAAAACTCAGTTTTTGAGTGCTACCAATACCATTATAGGCAGCCATCCTGTTTTTGCCGAAGAAGGCGCTCGGGCTGAGGCAGCGATTTTCAATACTGAAGCGGGCCCTGTATATCTGGGGCGCGACTCCGAAGTTATGGAAGGCAGCATGGTCAGGGGACCATTTTCGCTGGGAGAACACAGTGTGTTGAAAATGGGAGCGAAAATTTACGGCCCCACGGTTATCGGCCCACAATCGAAAGTGGGCGGCGAATTGAACAATGTGGTGATTCTTGGGTTTACAAACAAGGCACACGACGGTTTTCTGGGAAACAGTGTAATTGGTGAATGGTGCAATCTGGGTGCCGACACCAACAACTCGAACCTGAAAAACAACTATGCCAAGGTGAAACTATGGAGCTATGAACACGAAAGATTTATGAATACCGATTTGCAATTTTGCGGACTCATCATGGGCGATCACTCAAAATGTGGAATCAACACCATGTTCAACACAGGAACCGTGGTTGGGGTAAGCGCCAATATATTCGGAGCCGGATTCCCCCGCTACTTTATTCCATCGTTTAGCTGGGGAGGGGCATCGGGGGTTCAGGTTTTTCAACTAAACAAAGCCTTTGAGGTAGCTGAAGCAGCCATGGGGCGCCGTAACATGTTTCCCGACGATGATGACAAGGAAATATTGTCACACATTTTTGAGTTATCGAAGCCATACCGTAATTTTTAACCCATGGCACAACAATTGCCAACAAACTCCACCACAACATTATCTGGCCTGAAGTGCCAGAATGACAGATAACAATACGTATGAGAGAATTAAAAGACCTGCTGTTAGATAGTATTTCGATGTCGAAACTCGATGAGGATGCTGAATTTATTCCCATTCTGGGCTTCGACGATGAAGATGAACAACGCGATACAAGCCTGCCCGAATTGCTGCCCATATTGCCACTTCGTAACACCGTTTTGTTTCCTGGAGTGGTTATGCCCCTCACCGTTGGCCGGAGCAAATCGTTTCAATTGGTGCAGGAGGTTTATGCCGGCAATAAGTTGCTTGGTACAGTTTCGCAAACCGAGGCGTCAATTGAGGATCCCACTGCCGACGACCTGTTTAAAACCGGTACGCTGGCGCGGATTCTTAAAATTATTGAAATGCCCGATGAAACCATTTCGGTGATAATTCAAGGGAAGAAAAGACTTGAAATCAATGAGATTGTAAAAACCGAACCTTACTTTAAAGGCCGGGTTAAAATTATGCACGACCTGAAACCTGCTGATTCCGACAAGGAATTTTCGGCCATTGTAAGTACATTGAAAGACCTTTCGCTTAAAATCATTAAGCTGAGCAATTCTATTCCCAAGGAAGTGGCTTTTGCCATTAAAAATATTGATAATTCGGCTTTCCTCATCAACTTCATCTGTTCCAACAGCGATATTCAGCCATTCGATAAACAAAAACTGCTCGAAACCGACGATCTGAAAGAAAGAGCCATTCACCTGATGGAATTGCTGACCCGTCAGATTCAGATGCTTGAGCTTAAAAACGATATTCAGGCCAAGGTAAAAAAAGACCTAGACCAACAACAAAAAGAATATTTACTGCATCAGCAGATGAAAACCATTCAGGAAGAGCTGGGTGGGAGCCCTATTGAACAGGAGCTTAAAGAAATGCGTGAGCAGGCAGCAAAAAAACGGTGGAACGATGAGGTAAAAGCCCACTTCGAAAAAGAGCTGCAAAAATTGCAAAGTCTGAACCCCGCTGCTGCTGAATTTTCGGTACAGGTAAACTATATGCACACGCTGCTCGACTTGCCGTGGAACGAATACACACACGACAATTTCGACCTGAAAAATGCATCCAACGTTCTTGATGCCGATCACTATGGTCTTGAAGAAGTAAAAAAACGCATACTCGAGCATTTGGCGGTATTAAAACTGAAAGGCGACCTTAAATCGCCCATACTATGCCTGGTTGGTCCTCCGGGAGTGGGTAAAACCAGCCTTGGAAAGTCGATTGCCCGTGCTCTGGGACGTAAATATGCCAGAATGTCACTCGGCGGATTGCACGATGAATCAGAAATCAGGGGACATAGAAAAACCTATATTGGTGCCATGCCGGGACGTATAGTTCAAAACCTTAAAAAAGTAAAGTCTTCGAATCCGGTATTTGTTCTTGATGAAATCGACAAAGTAGGAAAAGATTTTCGTGGCGACCCTTCATCAGCACTGCTTGAGGTACTTGACCCTGAACAAAACTACGAATTTCACGACAATTTTCTAGAAATTGAGTACGACCTGTCGAAGGTGATGTTTATCGCCACAGCCAACACCACCCAGACCATCAGTCCGGCATTGCTCGACCGCATGGAAATGATTGACGTGAGTGGCTACATCATTAATGAAAAAACCGAAATTGCCCGACGTCATCTCATCCCTAAACAACTTGAGGCACATGGTCTGAACAAAAAACATCTGCAACTCGACAATACGGTTATTGAATTCCTTATCGAGAATTACACCCGCGAATCGGGAGTGAGAATGCTCGACAAAACCATTGCAAAAATTGCGCGTCAGGTGGCACTGAAGGTAGCTGTAAAAGAAAAGTACAACATAAACGTGTCGATTGATGAAATTGAGACCTATTTAGGCAGCCGTAAATATCACAAAGAAAAATATCAGGGGAACCAAATTGCGGGCGTAGTAACCGGTTTGGCATGGACTGCCACAGGAGGCGACATATTATACATCGAAACCAGTCTTTCGAAAGGCAAAGGGAATCTCACACTGACGGGGAATCTGGGTGATGTTATGAAAGAATCGGCGGTAATAGCCCTCGAATATGTAAAAGCTCATTCCGAAATGCTGGGTTTGAATCCTGATGTTTTCGAAAAATGGAATATTCATATCCACGTTCCCGAAGGCGCTATTCCCAAAGATGGTCCATCGGCGGGTATCGCCATGGCACTGTCGATTGCTTCTGCCTATACGCAGCGTAAAGTACGCGAAAGTCTTGCCATGACAGGTGAAATTACCCTGCGTGGCAAAGTACTTCCGGTTGGCGGAGTAAAAGAAAAGATTTTAGCTGCCAAGCGAGCCGGCATTACGCACATCGTACTGTCGCGCGACAACCGTACCGATGTTGAAGAAATCAAAGCGGTGTATGTCGAAGGGATGGAGTTTTTGTATGCCGACACCATTCTCGATGTTTTCGGATTTGCTCTTACCAACGAGAAAGTGAGCAACGCCAAGCAGATTGAATAGGCTTTATCTTAGTTTTTCCTGATCCAGGAAGACACTTCATCGGGACTTGGGTTTTTTAGCCCCAGTTTATGCTTCTTGTTCCAGCCACATAGCTGCTGATGCAGTTTATTCGGATTTGCCTGTTTTAACAGTTCCACCGATGCAAAACCCGAATTCTGAACAATCTCTACCCACTCGTCGGGAATGCCCAGGGCAAGGAAGTCATCTCGTGAATCGACTTCAGCCTTCTTTTCGGGGCGCATCTGCGGGAAAAAAATCACATCCTGAATGGAGGCTGAATTGGTCATAATCATGGTAATACGGTCGATACCAATACCCAATCCGGCTGTCGGGGGCATACCCAGTTCGATGGCATTCAGAAAATCTTCGTCGAGAACCATTGCTTCCTGATCGCCTCGTTTTGCCAGCAATAGTTGTTGCTCGAATCGTTCGCGCTGATCGATGGGGTCGTTCAGCTCCGAATAGGCATTACAAATTTCTTTGCCATTGCAGATGGCTTCGAAACGCTCTACCAATCCGGGCTTACTTCGGTGTTTCTTTGCCAGCGGCGACATTTCGACAGGATAGTCGGTAATGAAGGTGGGTTGTATCAGCCTGGCCTCGCAGGTTTCACCAAAAATTTCATCAATCAGTTTACCTTTACCCATAGCGTCGTTTACTTCAACTCCGAGTTTTTGCGCAGTGGAACGCAGTTGGGCTTCATCCATTTCCGAAATATCGATTCCGGTAAAATGGTGAATGGCTTCAAACATAGTAAAACGTTTCCAAGGGCGTTTGAAGTCAATAATATTTTCGCCAACCTGAACCTCGGTTTTTCCATATAAACCCAGTGCAATGGTCTCGAGCATTTCTTCCACCAGATTCATCATCCATTCGTAGTCTTTATAAGCCACGTATAGTTCCATTTGCGTAAACTCGGGATTATGAAAACGGTCCATTCCTTCGTTGCGGAAGTCTTTCGAAAATTCGTACACTCCATCGAAACCACCCACAATCAGGCGTTTCAGATACAGTTCGTTGGCAATACGCAGGTAGAGTTTCAGGTCGAGTGTATTGTGATGGGTTGTAAAAGGCCTTGCGGCTGCACCGCCATAAACCGGTTGAAGAATCGGAGTTTCCACTTCGAGATATCCCCGTTCATTAAGAAACGAGCGCATGATATTGGTTAACCGGGTACGTCTGATAAAAACATCTTTCACCTGCGGATTTACCACCAAATCGAGCGAACGGTTGCGGTAACGCATATCGGGGTCGGTAAAGGCATCGAAAACCTGACCGTCTTTTTCCTTTACCACCGGCAATGGTGTTATTGATTTACTGAGTACGGTAAATTCGCGAACATGCACTGAGATTTCGCCCATACGGGTGCGAAACACATAGCCTTTCACCCCGATAATATCACCAATATCGAGCAATTTTTTAAAAACCATATCATACATCGTAGTATCACCGTCAACAGCCAGATCATCCTTTTTCAGGTACAACTGTATTCGTCCTGATTCATCCTGTAATTCGGCAAACGATGCGTTGCCCATAATGCGTCGCGACATGATACGACCTGCCAGCGAAACATCACTTAATATTTCGGGCTTTTCGTCATCGAAAGTTTCAACGATACATTTTGCCTTGTTGTTTACATGATATTCCTGTGCCGGATAAGGATTCACACCCAATCTGCGCAGTTCTTCAAGCGATTGTCTTCTGACGATTTCCTGTTCACTCAGTCCGATTACACTCATGGTATTATTTTTTTTGCGGCACAAAGATAATGTTTCTGTTTGTTATATAATAACCGGACGAATGATTTACCCGGTTGGAGTGCAACAAGCTGACTTGTCAACAAAATTTCAGTAGTCGGGTGAAAGCAAATTTGCCTGTTAAAATTTCTCAAAAATTTCAAAATAATCCCCATAAAATCGCGTTAGCAAAACAGTCTTTTCGTAAAAAAACACATCGCTGCATAAAAATAATATTACTTTTGTAAGCTACAGAAATAACACAATCAACTAATGGAGAAACGATGGGTTTTAAAAGAACAGGCGGCCGGAGAAAAGGTGGAAAAACTCAGCAAGGAACTCAACATTGACAGTGTTATTGCAAATTTATTGGTACAACGGGGTGTTGAAACCTACGAACAGGCACGTGTATTTTTCAGGCCTGAACTAAGCGATTTGCACGATCCTTTCCTGATGAAAGATATGGACAAAGCTGTTGAGCGGCTTGAGTTGGCCATTAAAAATCATGAGAAAATTCTGGTTTATGGTGATTACGATGTCGATGGCACTACGGCGGTTGCCTTGGTGTACAGTTATCTGCGTCAGTTTCACCAGCATCTGGGTTTTTATGTTCCCGATCGTTACAACGAAGGCTACGGGGTTTCTATTCAAGGCATTGACCATGCCGTGGAAGCCGGATACAAACTGATAATCACGCTAGATTGCGGTATTAAAGCCACCGAGAAAGCGCATTATGCCAACAGTAAGGGTATTGACCTGATAATATGCGACCATCATAATCCCGGCGATAGTTTACCCGAAGCCGTTGCGGTGCTCGATCCAAAGCGCCCCGACTGCGAATATCCCTACAAGGAGCTTTCGGGTTGCGGTGTGGGGTTTAAGTTTATGCAGGCATATATCCAGAAAAACAAACTGAACATTCAGGATCTTTATCAGTACCTCGATCTGGTGGTGGTAAGCATCGGGTCTGATATTGTTCCCATCACAGGCGAAAACAGAATTTTAGCCTATTATGGTTTGCAAAAACTGAATTCTGACCCTTGCAAAGGGTTGAATTCAATCATCAATATCACCGGCCTGCACGACAAAGAAATCCAGATACATGATATAGTTTTCAAGCTGGGTCCCCGAATTAATGCTGCCGGAAGGATGGAATCGGGAAGTATGGCTGTGGAACTGCTTATCTCGGAACACGATCATTTTGCCGATGCCATCGGCAACGAAATCAACACGTTCAATACCAGCCGCAAAGAACTTGACCATAACATTACCGATGAGGCATTGCGGATGATAGCAGCCGACCCTGACAACGCATCAAAGAAAACCACGGTTGTATACTCCGAAGACTGGCACAAGGGTGTAATCGGCATTGTTGCATCGCGCCTTACCGAAACCTGGTATCGTCCTACTGTGGTACTCACCTATTCGAACGACATGATTACAGGCTCGGCCCGTTCGGTGTTGGGTTACAATTTATATGCTGCCGTTGAATCGTGCAGCGATCTTCTTGAAAACTTCGGTGGCCACATGTATGCTGCCGGGTTAAGCCTGAAACCTGAAAATCTTGCGGAATTTAAAATTCGTTTTGAGAATTTTGTATCGAACACAATTACCGATGAACAACTGATTCCGACGATACTGATTGATGCAGAACTGAAAATCAAGGATATTACTCCAAAGTTTTACCGGATTTTGAAACAATTTGCCCCATTTGGTCCCAACAATATGATGCCGCTATTTGTGTCGCGGGGAGTTTTCGACAATGGGAACGTAAAACGTGTGGGCAAAACAGGGGAACATCTTAAGGTAAAGGTTGTTCAGGAATTGGGGGCAAATTTATGTATTGAAGGGATTGGATTCAGCCTGGGAGAACAATACGATAAAATCATTGATTATCAACCATTTGACGTTTGCTACCATGTTTTCGAAAACCATTTTATGGGGCAAACTTTTCTGCAGTTGATGATTAAGGATGTACATAACGTTAAATAATTTTTATATAAAAGCAAAAAGTACTATTTTTACGCAACCTTTTCAATAAAATTACGTTATAACAATTTTAGGAAACCCTTAATTAAAACTATATGGAAAAATGCATTATCGTACCTTGGGATTTTACAGAAATGTCGGGATATGCGTTAGAACACGCCTATGCTATCGGTAAAATTTCGAAGAAGGTAATATATCTGATTCACGTGGCTGCCAAGGCCTCAAAAGTTCCTGAACTAACCCAACAACTCGAAGAAATTGCCAAAAAATTCAAAGAGGGAAAAGATATTGACATCAGAGTAGCGGTAGTTACCGGAAATTTATACAAGGCGATTTACAAGTTCGGCCTCGAAAACAACGCATACCTCGGTGTGATGGGAACACACGGGATAAAATCCTTGGGTAAAGCCATGAAAGTGGTGAAAAAATTTGTCAGAATACCGTTTATTCTGGTTCAGGGTCCGGTTATTTATGGCGAATACGACCGCATCTGCATTCCGCTCGATGCCAACAAGAAATCCCGTGTTGCTTTCAACTGGGTGCGTTATATCAACAACCTTTTCGAAAGTAAAGTGTATGTACTGTATCCAACCGTGAGCGACCCATATCAGATTAAAACGGTCAACAACAACCTGTTGTTTGCAGAACGTATATTTGAAAAAGACCTGATTGATTACGAAATGCGCAGGGTTGATTCAGGCGTTCATTTCAGCGATGCCATTTACGACTATATTCGCGAAAATGAGTGTGACCTTGTGTTGATGATGACAAAAAAATATAAAGAGTACATCACCACCCTGCGTAAAACCGAAAACAAAGAAATGTACAAGAAAATTCCGGTGATGTGTATTAACATCCGCACCGATATTCAGAAACTTGGCGGCTTCAACTAATCGTCAGCGAAGTCGAAACGCGCTTAGGTGATACCGAAGCGTCGTAAAGTTTCTTTATCAGCATAGTCCCTGCCCTGCGAACATCAGTGTTCAATACGGCGGGGATTATCGTTATTATACCATTCTCAATATTCAGGTGCAAATCCACATCAGCCTTTTCAATAATATGCAAGCGTTCTCCGGGCAGAAAAGTGTGAATAAACAAGGCTCGCATCTGGGTGTACAGTTCATTATTGCGGTTGGCGAGGTGATACTTATACCCAAATAAATTGGCGATGGCCAAATCGAAACGTTTCAGCGACTGTCCGGTTGAACGAAACGGTTTATTATCGAAATAGGCTCCGTAAATCTCAAAACTCTGGGCCATGAGCAACACAGCCTGCATGGTAAAACCTGCCTCAAGCATTTTACCGGGAGGATCGATTACAACGCGGCGCAAATAGTTTTCGTGCTGTTGGGGTGTATCAATAATCATGTTCAGAACGAATAGCGCAACTGCAGGTTAATATCGGTTTTAAAATTCCCTTCAATTTCATCGAGGCCGCTGCCAATACTGTTTTTAAAGCTGTATTGTGTTTGAGCAACCCGCAGCCAGAAATCGAGATTTTCGACCAGGGAATACTTCACTACCAGCACCAGTTTGCTGCCACGGTCGTAGTATGCCGGCACCGAAAATGCATAGAGCACATCGGGTTCCCAGGCATAAATGGCTGTGTTATACGAATCGGTGTTAAACAATGCAATTCGGGCAGTAAGCTGAAGCGGAATCCGTTGAAAAGCGTACGAAAAATCCTGGTACATAAGAAATCCATTTTCCGGCCCGGCATCACCCAATTGATAGCGGCTCCATTCGAGCCGTGTTTTCAGCATGAAACCACGCCCCGGATCAACGGCTATATGATAGCGCACACGCATCACCGAATAGTCGGTAATGTCGTGCACTCCCAGTTCGGTTAAAGAATTGTTACGCTGCTTGGTTTCGTATTTCACCCTGAAAAGCATATCAACATACCGGGTAGGAGAATAATTCAATTGTGCCAGATACTCCTTTCCTGTGGTCGGAGCGCTCACGCCATATCGCAGCCATGGATATTTCCAGATATCGGTATACAAATCGAGGCGCCATCGCTTTATCGGATAAATTGTGGCACCCAGATAAAACCCCGACTCGTTGGATGGTTTTCCTCCCTCCGAAAATGGGGCAGCATACAAGGCATGGTAATCGGGTTCAAAATATCGGTGCAACACACTGATATTCACTTCGGGGATCAGGTTCAGACTTGCACCATTCAGGGTGGCAAAAGCCAGATTTTCGCTGACCGAAGTTTCGCCAAAAGCCGTAAAAATTCCACGATAAATCATATAGTTCAGCCCTGCGTTAGCCCCTTGGGTTCCCCTGAATCCAAAATAATTATACGGTGCCGGGTTGCCGGTAAGGTTTTCGGAAAGATTAAACGCTGCAAGGGTTAATCCCAGATGGTACCAGTCGGCTTTATAGCTCAGGTTCGCTCCGGCAATGCTTTGCTTAACGGTATTCTTCGAAGCCAGCTCCGAAGGAGTCCGGTGGTAACCACTGTTCAGAAACGACGACACCCAGGCTTCCTCTTCGTCGTAGGTAGTGTCGGAATCTATACTGGCATCAATGGCATTAAACGACAGAAACTCTGTCAGCGTAAACTTACCGAATGTAAACATGGCTGCCTGTCCGCGTAAAAATTCATTTTCGTTGGCCGAACCATAACGGCTGATGCCCCGACCGCGTTTAATAATATCGTTGGGATTGCTGCCCTTGCCATAAGTCATCCCCGACCACAGGGTGAGTCCCTGCCCGAATTCCACCTGATAATCGCCCAAAATAGCTGTGGTAACCGGACCGAGGCCATTCACCTGCAGGTGTGCCGAATAATAATCGAACCCATAAGGCTGAGAGCCGCGGAAAAATTCTTCGCCGGCATCTTTCTCAGCCGTGATACCCCAGAATATTTTATCCTTATAGTGGTAGCGATAGCGGGTGTATAGCTTGTAGGGACTTCCCAGATACCTTGATTTATCGGGGTCGGCAACCAGCACCGAATCGGGAATTTCATCATAGCCCGCACGCTGCTGCAGCGTAAACTGTGAGCGAAGAAAAACATCGTGCTTGCCATAAGTAAGCATTTTCTTCCAATCGGCTTTATCGTTTCCGTATTTAATGCCGACACTCACAAAGTGCAGTAAAAAGTTCAGCGTTTGCTCATCGATACCATCAACAAAGCGAAGCTCGTACAAGGATTTAAAACCCTTGAATTTCTCGCGGTATTTTATAATACTCCGTGCCTGATAAAAAGTAAGAAACATAAGCTTATCGAGTTCATCGGCGGTGGTCTGGTTCAGGTCGATGGGGTCGTTGTAATACTGCATCAGTGTTTCGTACAGTGTAGTATAGTCGAGTTCCTCATCGCTCGATTCGGCAATTTGTTCCACAATATCGTTGAAAGCCTGAATTTCGGTTTCCTGCGCCGAAACGGTACCGGCAACACAGGTAAGGCACAGGGCCAAAACAATATTCAGAACTATCTTAAAACTCATATCCGAGCGAAATATGCGGCGAGGAACCCAGTACCTGATGGTAAGAATAGGCCAGATCGAGCGAAAACGAGCGGAAGCGATACCCAAATCCAAGTGCAAAAATCACCGGTTGATTGGCCACACCTACCCGTAGGTAATAATTCTTTTCGGAGTGGTATTCGAAGCACAGCCTGAACACAGGTTTTTCGTTTTGCAGGTTATATTCAGCCTCAAAGCTGGTCATCACCGACTTGCCAAAGGCATAACCGGCACCGGCCTTAAGAACAACCGGAAGATATTGACCTGTAGCACCAATAATCTGCAGGGGATACGGGTTGGCCACATGGGCTGCAAAACGCAGTTTACCGGTTGCCTGAACTATCACTCCGGCTTCGAACGAAAAAGCATGGAGGTTGCCATAGATATCGGGCTGATGAATGCGGAAGTAGTTGGCCTGCACTCCCATCGACAGCTTTTTAAACAATTGCTGTGCATAGGCCAGCGCGAAGGTGTTTTCGTGGTATTGGCTGAAGCCGAAATGGGTTACTCCAAGTCCCAGGTTACCCGCTCCCAATGGCGTTTGCATTGCAAAAGCACCAAGCCCTGTTTCGCGCATCATGAACCGGTTTTCGTAGGCAATTCCGGCGGAGGCACGATTGAGTCCTGCAAGTCCCGCCTGATTGCCAAGTACCGACCATGTATCAGAAAATACCACCGAGCTACCGGCCATACCGGCAAAACGCGCCCCCGGAACCCATCCGCCACCATCGGCAAATAAACCTGCCGGAAAGCAAAGCAACAGAAAAACAACGAGTCTGCCTATTCTCATTTCACCCGGTATTCAAAATGATGGGCAGCCAGTTCCTCGTTGGCAGCGACAATTTTTTTCTTCAGGTTTTCCTTATATTTTTTCATCTCCGAAGCCAGGTTCTCGTCGGCAAGAGCCAGCATTTGCACCGCCAGAATTCCGGCGTTCAGGGCTCCATCGACAGCCACTGTGGCTACCGGTATTCCCGGAGGCATCTGCACAATGGCCAGCAGCGAATCCATGCCATCGAAAGAACTCTTCACCGGAACACCTATTACCGGAAGCGAAGTAAATGCTGCAATAACACCGGGCAGGTGGGCAGCCATACCTGCTCCGGCAATAAAGATACGAATACCTCTTTCGGGTGCAGTTTTTACATGTTTTTCAACCTCTTCGGGCGTTCGGTGTGCCGAAAGGGCATTCACCTCAAAAGGAATTTTAAACTCATTGAGCAGTTGGGCTGCCTTTTGCATCACCCCCCAGTCGGAGGTGCTTCCCATAATGATACTAACCATTGCTGTCATATTTTTAAATCAAACTTATGTTTATATTTGTCAAGGCTTAAAAATAAGAATAATATGCGGACAAGAAACCAAAAATCGGTAAAATTATATGACAAGGAATTTGTAAGCTTCATCAACGGAATCACCCTGGCCAAAGCCATTCGCGAAACCGGCCTCAAAATGCAGGCAGATCTCGAGGGCGAAGACGTGGTAGCCCTGTGTGTGCTGAATGGTTCGTTTATGTTTGCCGGAGAACTATTCCGGCACTTTGAACTGCCCTGCAAAATTTCGTTCATCAAACTTTCGTCGTACGAAGGCACCGGCAGCACAGGTTGTGTTCAGGAAATTATCGGACTGAAAGAAAACATAACCGGCAAAACCGTGGTGGTGGTCGAAGACATTGTTGATACGGGCGAAACCATTACCAAATTGGTTGAAGACTTAAAAAAACACAATCCGAAGCAAATCCGCATTGCCACCATGTTGCTCAAACCCGATGCGTATAAGAAAGACATCCCGATTGATTATGTTGCCCTCTCGATACCCGACAAGTTTGTGGTTGGCTTTGGCCTCGATTATAATGGATTGGGTCGTAACCTGAAAGACCTCTACCAGATTTTGACCGATTAATTTTTGTAAGTTATGTTAAATATTGCACTCTTCGGGCCTCCGGGAGCCGGAAAAGGAACGCAGGCTCGTCTGCTTGCCGAAAAATACAAACTCACCTATATCTCGACCGGGGACATCCTGCGCAAAGAAATTGCCGATGGCAGCCTGCTCGGTATGAAAGCCAAAAGCGTTATCGAAAAAGGCGGTTTGGTTGACGACGAAATTATTGTTCAGATAATTGAAGCATCCATCGAAATGAACCCCGACTCGAACGGTATTCTGTTCGACGGGTTCCCCCGTACCTATGCGCAGGCTTATATACTCGAAGGGCTGTTGCTCAAAATGAATACCCGCTTAACCTGTCTTCTATCGCTCGAAGTGCCGCGCGAGGTGTTGATGAACCGCATGCTCAAACGCTTCGAAAGCGAAAAACGCAGCGACGATACCCTCGAGGTTATCGAAAAACGCTTGCTCGAATACGACGAGAAAACCATGCCGCTGATTGACTTCTACAACGAACAGGGGAAGTACTATCCCATCGACGGACTGGGCTCGATTGACGAAGTGAACAATCGGTTGGTTGACTGCATCGAAAAAGTATTATCGCAAACATGGATTAATATCGTGATGTTCGGCCCTCCGGGATCGGGCAAAGGTACCCAATCGAAAAAACTTGCCGAGAAATTCAATCTCGTGTATGTTTCGACCGGCGAAATGATCCGGCACGAAATTGAACAACAGACCGAGTGGGGCAAAATTGCCCAGCCTTTTCTCGACAACGGCGACATTGTTCCCGATGATATTGCCATCCGGCTGATAGAGCGCAAAATTCAAAAATACCCTGATGCCAAGGGCTTCATCTTTAAAGGTTTCCCAAGTACCCTGGTGCAGGCTTATATTCTCGATGGCCTCCTGAAACGGCTCGACAGCAGTGTTACCACCGTGCTCGAAATAAAAGCCTCCTCGCTGCAGGCCATCAAACGGCTTGTGGCACGGTCGAAAACCGGCAACGCACGCAGCTACGATAAAAACACCGATATCATCATTCACCGGCTGGAGGTTTTCGAAAACAAAACTTCGGTTGTTGCCGACTACTACAAGAAACAGGGTAAACTCGCAAGTTTCGACGGCAGCGTAAACGAAAACCAACTGTTCGAAGAAATGAGCTGCGCCATCGCCAAGGCTATTAAAGAGGTGAGAAAATAAAAAACTTGCTTTGGCTCTCGAAGCCCCACAAAGTAATCTACCACCCCGAAGACGATTATAATACCGCCCGTCGAAATACCTGTGGTGGGCCTTTCGAAAAAGCCAAAGGTTCGGGAGTAGCTAACCCGGCTCCGGACCATCTAAAAAAATGCCCTTAGCTGAACCCCACCGGTATGAATGGTTTTTGCATCTTTGGCAGCCCGCCCGCTGTAGTTGAGGCTCACCTGTAAACCATTGGCCAGCTGCCGCTGAAAATTCACCTGCCAGGTAAGGTTGCTTCCGGGAAGCAGGCCTTCGAGCATTTCGTAGGATACGGCTGAATTGCTGTTGCCGGTGTAGTCAATAAATATATAGTTCAGGTTAACACCCAAGGAACCCCGTTTTACCGAGCTCATACGGTATTCCAGTCCAGCATCATGGGCACTGAGATGTTCACCTCCCGTTCGGTTTTGCTTGTTCTTCCAGGTATATCCCAGGGTAAACCGATGCTGCATATTCGGCTGGAAGCTGAAACTGAATACATCCTCCAAAAAATCGATAATATAATTCTTCGTCGAAAAATACTCCGAATCGTAAGACCTAGTTCCTCCGGCAAACTGGTTGGAACACTGGAAACGGCTCTTGAGCGAAAACCGTGTTATCAGCTCGTGGCGGAGCGTGTTCCTGTTGTCGAAACCATTCACCAGTAACATCTTGCTGCGGTTATTACTCAGCACGTAATCCATCGAAAACGCCGGGTTACTTTTGTTGAAAGAAAACTCATTGCGCACATGGCTATTCAGCGAAACAAGGCTCGAATCGCTGTTTGTTCCTGCAAAGGGGTTGGCATAAACGCCAAAAACATCCGAGGTGTTTTTAGTATTCACCTTATAGGCAAACTGATCGGAAAACCGGGTGAGGAAGCCGCCAAAACCCTTTGCATTGCGCCATCGGTTCGAAGGTCTGAACTGCAACATCTGGCTGAATTGGTTGGCGTAGGCTTTTATATAGTCGTTGGTTGTGGTGTAGTATCTGATGAAGTTGGCCTGATCCTGAAAAAAAGCCACTTCAAACTCGTCGAGTTCCTGCACCCCGTTTCCGTTGTAGTCGGTCCACGTGTACACACCCTGCCCTGCAGCCACCTCGATATAAGCGAACTCTGTTTTTCGTTCGAGGGCAGAACCAATCTCATAAAAAGTAGTAGCCTGCAATGCTCCTTTGAGCATACGCAGCGAATATTCCAGGCGTCCGGTCAGGTTGTTTTCGGGCAGCACCAAGCCTGGGGAAGCATCAAAAACACTCAGTTTACGGTAGTTGGCTGATGCCTGCAGGTTTTGCCGCTGTCCGTCGGCAAGTTTCAGGCTGAAGTCGATATCGTGAGCACCCGTACTGTTGGCAAGCACTCCATCGGCTACCACACGGTCGCTGCGCCGTGCATACGACAGGCGAAACTGCTGAGCTGCAGAATCGGCCGATCCGATCCAAGCGCGATAGCTGTTCCACGAAAAGCTGCCTTGTACCAGCGAATCGTTCAGCAGCGAAAAGCGGCGGTTGTCTTCGGCTTCTTCGCTCAGCCCCAGCTGAAATTTGCCGAATTGCCGGCTCAATCCTGCACGGTGCCTCAGGAAGCCCGAGTTCACGGCCGTATCGGCAGCCTGCAGATAGGAAGCATTACCCGACAACTGCCAGGCGCCATAGTTCAAAACGCCCTGTGCCTGATTGCGCATGCCCTGATACTGCCCGGGACGCTGCATCATGGCAAACTGATAATCGGCAAACGATTTTGATTTGTGTTCATACTTCATGGCAAATTTTGCCTGATGCTCGCCTGTACTCAGGCTTGCCGATCCAAGGTTCCAGTCACGGGCAAACTCCTGCTCCCTGAAGTTTTCGATTTCACCGAAATTGCGGTGGATAAACTGATATCCCAGGTTCATGTTGAGTTTGCTTCCGGGGCGATCGATCAGTTTGCGGTCGAAATTGAGGCGCCCAGCCATACCATAGTCGTCGCCGGCATCTTTGGCCGAGAAGGTATTCAAATCGTTGTTCGAAAATGCAGTTTCGGCACTCAGCAGGGTTTTACCACCCAATGCATAGCTGCCTCCCAGTGCCAGGGCCTGATGTTTTTTGGGACTTACCAGCAACACCACCGGTTCGTAGTCGCCCTGCTTCACCGCACCGGAAGGGGCAATCCATTCGAACACCCTGCCATTGGCTGCGGTGATACTTTTCACATAATTTCCGTTTCCGCTGCCCACATACGAAAACCCCAGACGATAGACGGCCACCGCCGGGTCAATGGAATATACAAAAACCGAATCGTACACAAGGCCATCTATCAGGGTATCGACCATAGCATACCTGATTTCGCCGGCGCTGAAACCCACACTGTCGATATTGGGTCTTACGGCAGCCACACTATTGTCGCCGGCTTCTGCAAGCAAGAGCTTATCGGCACGGGTAAGGGTCACATCGTAGGCCTGGTTTTTATTATCCTGTTCCGAATACAGATTCAGCCAGAACTGTCCGTGTTCGGTTTGTAGATTATGCTGACTGGTCACCAGAAAGCGGGTATAATTCCGGTCGGAATACTCAAACTCCGCCACAATGCGTTTGTCTTTAGTAACCGGTCGGCGTGCTGTAAATGTCAGTTCTCCGGTATTGTAGTCAATCACATAATCGTTTTCCATACCGCGCATCATAAGCACACCATCTATATATATCTTCTCGGTTCCGGCCAGAATAATAATATACATTTCGCCGTTGGCACCCGTGAGTTTATACGGTCCCTGCACCCCTTCGCTCCCCTGAAACTGCTGCCGTCGGTACTTACCTTTCGACACCGAGCCGGCTACTTCGCTGCTGAGTTTTACCCCGCGGAACAACGGCACCTCATTTATCCCGAATCGGGCTCCCTGGGCTTTTTTGTTGTATTTCAGAAAGTAGCTTCCCTGCGCCTTATCTTCGAAATCGCCGGCGGTGATGTTGAAACGGCCTCCGCGCACATTGATAAATACCTTGTCGAATTCCTGCAGCTGCTGCGAATTTCCGTCGGGTTGTATCGGAATGTTGTTATCCGAAATGGCTGCTGTAATTTCGATTTCGTTGTTGAGTTTACCCGACAACTGCAGGTTCAGGTGAGAATTGACAATGGCATCCTGGTTATTGCCAAAGCTCACTCCACGCGAAATACTTCCTTTCCGGGTAAGCTCGGTATCGTTAAAAAAGTTCTGATTGTCGCGGGTGTAAACAAAAACATCTTCGGTTCTGGCCGGCATTCCGTCGCGTGCCAGAAACTGGTTGCGTTGTTTGTGCGCATAGGATTTATTCATACGAAAGGGCATCATACGGTATTCGACCACCACGCTTTCTCCGGTCATTTTACCACACACAATCAGCCGCGCATTTACGTGATCGACCCGGATGCAGGATCCGTTGAGTGGGTTCCCCTGCATATCCGAAATATTTACTGACCCAAAAACCAGACTTAGCGTATCGAGAACCACCGTATCGGAAAGTTGAACCACCGTTTTACGGTAGCTTGTGGTCACCTGAGCGAAAGCGGTACACGCTGCAAGGGTCAGAAAAAACACTATGGCCGATAATAACTTCAACTAAAAAGAGTTTATCATAAAAGTACAACATTTGCAGAATACAACGAAATTTTCGGCGATTTAGCATTTTATAAATAAAATAGATGTTTTCAGGTCAGAAAAAATAAAAACACTACTTTTGAGCCCATGAAGCAACGATTACTATTTGCAGCCATTGCAGCCTTGCTGTTCATACCCGGTCTTTCGAAAGCCCAGCTTGCCGATTCGTGCATCAACATCTGGCAGGTAGATGCCCATTATGCGTTTCAGCTGCCCGGCGGCGATCTGGCAAAAAAATACGGAGTCAATTCGTCGATTGGCATCGGGATAACCTATAAAACCCGTCACAACCTGATGCTGGGAGGCGAAATAAGTTACCTGTTCGGGAACGATATCCGCCGCGATTCGACCATTCTCGATGGGCTTCGCAGTGCCAATGGTGAAATCATCAACGAATATGGCGAATATGCCAAAATTATTTGCAGCGAACGGGGCTTTTATGCCGGGCTGAATGCCGGATATGTATTCAGTCTTGGGAAACCCAACAGCAACTCAGGCATTATTTTTCAACTGGGGGGTGGATTGCTGCAACACCACATCCGCATCGAAAATAAAGACAATAATGCACCCCAGGTGCTGGGCGACTATAAAAAAGGCTACGACAGGCTGACGAATGGTTTTGCCGCAAAAACCTTTATCGGATATCAGTATCTCGACAGCAAGCGCCGCTTCAACTTTTACGCTGGTTTCGAGTTCTATCAGGCATGGACAAAAAACCGCCGCGAATACAATTTCGACACCATGAGCCGCGACAACAACCTGTATCACGACTATCTCTATTCGTTTAAAGCCGGATGGATATTGCCCATTTATTACCGCACTCCCGATAAGTTTTACTACTATTAGTTAAGCCTACATGCTGATTCTGTACCGACTATCAGTAATATTCTACCTTGCAGCCCTTAACATTGCATCGCCTTTTATCGTGAAGGCCCGGCTGATGGTGCACGGCAGAAGAAACTGGAAGCAAACCCTTCGGGAAAAATGCGGAAACGCTGGTGGGTATATATGGTTTCACTGCGCCTCAGTGGGTGAGTTTGAACAAGGACGGCCCCTGCTCGAAAAGATAAAAAACGAAAATCCAGGACAAAAAATTCTGTTGAGTTTCTTTTCGTCGTCGGGATATGAGATGCGGAAGAACTATGCGCTTGCTGATGCCGTGGTGTATTTACCCTGGGATTCACCGAAAAATGCCAAGGCATTCTGCCGAATTGTAAAACCCGGCATGCTGATTCTCATAAAATACGATTTGTGGTATTATCATATAAGAGAAGCCCAGCGTGCCGGTGCTGAAGTATATCTGGTGTCCGGAATATTTCGGAATAATCACTGGCTGTTCAGGTTTCGCTCGTCATTTGCTGAACGACTTTTCGGCTATTTCAGGTGGCTGTTTGTTCAGGACGAGAATTCGATGCATCTGCTGCAACAGCATCGGGTTGAGAACTGTTCGGTTGCCGGCGACACCCGCTACGACCGCGTTATCGAAATTGCAAGCCAGCCATTTGACGATGCAATAATCCGTAAATTTGCCGAAGGCTCACCGGTGTTGATAGCCGGGAGTACATGGCCCGAAGATGAAAAAATGCTGCATGCAGTGTATCGCAGTTGTGGCGACACCTATAAATATATAATAGTACCCCACGAAATACACCCGCAGCACATCAGGCAACTTTGCTCATTATTCGGCGATGCCCTGCTGTATTCCGAAGCCCGCAGTGGTGAAGCAGAAAATGCGCGGGTGCTTATTGTCGACACGATGGGAATGTTGTCGAAGATATATCGCTATGGCAGTCTGGCCTATATTGGCGGAGGTTTCGGGAATGGCATTCACAACACCATTGAAGCTGCGGTGTATGGAATTCCGGTACTATTCGGACCAAAATATCAAAAATTTCGCGAGGCCGAAGCCCTGATACAATGCGGAGCAGCATTCAGTATTAACTCGTCGGAGGAACTCACCGAAACGGTAAAACGTTTTGGTCATTCGCAAAACGATGCAGCGCAATCGGGAGATGCAGCCCGCCGGCACGTGTATTCGCAAGAGGGCTCGGTAAGCAAAATCTATGATAAAATCATCGGTTCTCTGCGTTAAACGACGTTTTTAACCTATTTCGGGATGTTAACAACCCCGAAAAAGCCATGTTATCAGTCCCAATCCAGATAAGCTTAATGTTTGATTTTCAACCCATTAACATGTCAATGCTTTTTTCAAAAATAATTAAACAGGCAATTGTTTATAAATAGGGTTCTCACACTGAATGTAATGGAAAGTCAAGCAATTACAGTATATCACCATGTTGATGACTTTTTTTAAATAATTGTTTGGTTTTTACTATTTCGCTGTTTTTCAATGCGTTACATTATCCAAAAAGTTATGTTAATAATGATGTTAAAAAATCATTATGTTTTTGATTTTCGGTATTAACTATTTTAGTGTGGCAAAAACACGCATTCATTTTTTTACAATTATTAACTATTTCAAAATATTGACCCTATGCTGTTGGCAGAAGAAAAAACAATGACGAAACCGACCAATGAAAACCGGAGAACGTATTCGGATGAAGAAGCATTTTTAGCCAGCGTTGATTACTTTAAAGGAGATGAGCTGGCTGCGCGGGTATGGATTAACAAATACGCACTGAAGGATTCTGACGGAAACCTGTATGAACTCACTCCCGACGACATGCACCGCAGGCTTGCCAAGGAATTGCACCGCATCGAGCTGCGTTACAGGAACCCGATGAGTGAAGACGAGATTTACCATTTATTAAAAGATTTCAGGTATGTGGTTCCGCAGGGCGGCCCCATGTCGGGAATTGGCAACACGATGCAGATTGTGTCGTTGTCGAATTGCTTTGTGATTGGGCAGGACGGCAGCGATTCATACGGAGGCATCATGAAAACCGATCAGGAGCAGGTTCAGCTGATGAAACGCCGCGGAGGTGTGGGTCACGACCTGTCGCACCTGCGCCCCAAAGGTACTCCGGTAAAAAATTCAGCCCTGACGTCAACCGGTATTGTTCCGTTTATGGAGCGCTATTCGAACACCACCCGCGAAGTGGCCCAGGACGGACGCCGCGGTGCACTGATGCTCAGTATTTCGATAAAACACCCTGATGCCGAAGATTTCATCGATGCCAAAATGACTCCGGGGAAAGTTACCGGTGCCAATGTTTCGGTGAAAATTCACGACGACTTTATGAATTCGGTGGTCAGCAAAAAACCGTATATTCAGCAATTCCCTATCGATAAAGCCAATCCGAAATTTCAGAAAGAGATTGACGCCAGCAAGCTGTGGGATAAGATTATTGCCAACGCATGGAAATCGGCAGAACCCGGTATTTTATTCTGGGATACTATTATCCGTGAATCGGTGGCCGATTGCTATGCTGATAAAGGCTATCGCACCGTTTCGACCAACCCCTGCGGCGAAATTCCGCTGTGCCCTTACGACAGCTGCCGTCTGGTTGCAATCAACCTGTACGCATACGTTGATAACCCATTTACAGCACAGGCCCGTTTTAACGATGAGCTTTTCCGCGATCATGTACGCAAGGCACAACGTATGATGGATGATATTATCGATCTGGAACTTGAAAAAATCGACAGCATTATCGATAAAATCAATAACGACCCCGAAGAATTTGATTTGAAGCGTGTTGAACGCAATTTGTGGGAAAACATACGTCACAAAGCCAAAGAAGGACGCCGCACGGGTCTTGGCATTACAGCCGAAGGCGATATGCTGGCTGCGCTGAACCTGCGCTATGGTTCACCCGAAGCGGTTGACTTTGCCGTTGAGGTACAGAAAACACTGGCCATCGAAGCCTATCGTTCGTCGGTGATTATGGCAGAAGAACGCGGTGGATTTGGAATTTACGATCCGCAGCGCGAAATGAGCAATCCGTTCATTAACCGCCTCCGTCAGGTAGATCCGCAGATGATTGAAAATATGGAGACTTTCGGACGCAGAAATATTTCGTTGCTGACCATTGCTCCCACAGGCACCACCAGTCTGATGACCCAGACAACCTCGGGAATCGAACCGGTGTTCAGGGCTGCATACCGCCGCAGACGCAAGGTGAACCCCAACGACCCCAATGCACGCGTTGACTATACCGACGAGCAGGGCGACAAATGGGAAGAATATAATGTGTTCCACGAAAAGTTTGTTACCTGGATGCGGGTGAACGGCTACGATTATAGCGAAGTAAAAACCTACGACGAGAAGCAAATTAACGATCTGGTGGCCAAATCGCCCTATTACAAGGCTACCGCTGCCGACGTGAACTACCTGAACAAGGTACGCATGCAGGGAGAAATTCAGAAATGGGTTGACCACAGTATCAGTGTTACCATAAATATGCCCGAAAACGTTACCGAAGAAACCGTGGCAGAATGCTACATGGAAGCATGGAAGAGCGGTTGCAAAGGTATTACCGTGTATCGCGAAGGTTCGCGCGACGGAGTGCTGATTGCCGGTAAAAAAGCCGATAAAACCACCAAATCGGAAGGCCCCCTGAAACGCCCGAAGGTGTTGGAAGCCGATATTGTACGGTTCCAGAATAATAAAGAAAAATGGATTGCCTTTATCGGGTTGCTCGACAATCAGCCTTACGAAATATTTACGGGCCGTGTAGAAGAGGATGTATTGAATATTCCCACCGGAATCGAAAAGGGGAAAATCATTAAAATACGCCTCGAAGATGGTTCATCGCGTTACGATTTCCAATATCAAAACCGACTTGGATATTCAACCACATTCGAAGGCCTGTCGCATCAGTTCGATAAAAACTTCTGGAACTATGCAAAACTGATCAGTAGTGTACTGCGCTATGGTATGCCGATACCCAAGGTGGTTGAACTGGTTGGCTCGCTCGAACTCGATAACGACAGCATTAACACCTGGAAAAACGGGGTGGAACGTGCACTGCGCAAATATATCCCCAACGGTACCCGTGCTTCGGAAGCCGGTGATGAGTGCCCGGGTTGTGGAGACAAAGACACGCTGGTGTATCAGGATGGTTGCGTGATTTGCAGCAGTTGCGGGTATTCAAAATGTGGTTAAGCGTCTTTCCGTTGCCTTAATATATAAAAACACCCAGTTTTAAGCTCCCTCCCGGGAGCTTTTTTTATGACTGATGTCCAATGTTTTGAAACGGTTTAGATGGAGGGGGGTGTTCTTGATTGCAAAACCACATTTGACTTTTGACTTCTGACTTTTGACTTGAAAAACTCCTTCGATTTTTTTGGGGACCGCATCTGTTTGCACTCGGATTGCAAGGAAGGATGAGCCGGGGGTCTTCTCGCAGGCTCGAAGAAAAACAATGGGGACACGATGAATGGAGACGCGATGAATCGCGTCTCTACGGGGTTGTTTCCCCATTCACTGTTGACTTGAGCGAAGATTTGTCAGGAAAGTCTGCAAATCAGTTCTTTAAAGATTCGGGTCATTTTTTTCTCGGCACCGGCAGCTACTTTTTGTACTTCTTCGTGGGTGATTTCGACAATTTTACCGGGCACACCCAAATCGGTGATGATTGACATGGCGAAACAGGGGATTCCCATTTGCCTTGCAGTGATTACTTCGGGAGCGGTTGACATGCCCACGGCATCGGCACCGATGATACGGAAATGCTTATATTCGGCGGGTGTTTCGTAGGTGGGCCCTGTGGTAGCGGTATAAACACCGTATTGGAGTGCAATGCCCATTTCGGCAGCAATTTTTCCGGCTTCGGCAATCATACCGGGATGGTACACATTGCTCATGTCGGGGAATCGCACACCAAATTCGGGTTGGTGCCTTCCAATAAGCGGGTTGGGAATCAGGTTGATGTGGTCGGTGATGACCATGAGGTCGCCGATCTCGAAATCGGGATTAACACCTCCGCTGGCATTGCTGACGAAGAGGTATTTTATCCCCAGCTGAGCCATCACGCGAACCGGCAGAATTACCTGCTGAGGGGTATAGCCTTCGTAATAGTGAAAACGTCCTTTCATAGCCACCACATTGCGACCCGACAGCCTGCCGAATATCATCTGTCCGGAATGCCCTTCGACGGTTGATACGGGAAAACCGGGGATGCTGTCGTAAGGAATAATATCGGTAATTTCGATTTCGTTAACCAAACCACCCAGGCCGGTTCCGAGAATAATTCCAATTTCAGGCGTGATTGAGGCCTGTGTTTTTATAAAGTTTGCTGTATCGTTTATTTGTTGAAACATAGGTAATAAAGTGTTTTTCGAATTGTTGAACATCGTCGTTGCCCCCCATCATTTTTACGGTAATGGGAAGGTAATACATTGCTTTTTTTAAATCGTCGGAAAGATACTTATTTTCGAACAGCCGGATGCTGTCTTTTTCGGTGGTAAGGATAATTTTGTTTTCCGGCATTTTATCGAACAGTTGCGCAGCCTTTTGCATATCGGCTTTGCTGAAGCTGTGGTGATCGGCAAATCGCAGGTGTTCGATGGTTTGGCACTGCTCATGCAGATAATCGATCAGGTTTGCCGAGAAAGCGATGCCGGTTATAACAAGTACATTATATTCGCTTAGGGAGCCTGAAAGCGAACCCGCCAAATTCTCGAACACCGGGCTTGGGCTGTGGTATTGAAAGGTACTGAAGAAGAGTGTCTGATAGGGCTTTGGATCTATTTCCTTCAGCATGATGCGCCGCTCCATGGGGTTCATTTTTTCGGGACATTTGGTAACGATAATAATATCGGCACGAAGGCTTGCCGAATGCCCTTCGCGCATGCGTCCATAGGGCAACAGGTGGTCTTTCGACAAGGGATGATGGTAGTTGTTTAGCAAGACCGAAATGCCGGGTTTAACCCTGCGGTGCTGAAAAGCGTCGTCGAGAATTACGGCGTTCAGGTCGGGATATTCGTCCATGAGGCGATAAATGCCCTTTACCCTATTTTCGCATACCGAAACCACCACATCGGGAAATTTCCGCTTTATCTGCAGCGGCTCGTCACCCACCTGTGTGTAGGAAGAATCGGGTTGCACTTCGAGGTAACCTTTAGATTTACGTTTATAACCCCGGCTCAACACAGCAATTTTAAACTGTTTCCTCAATAATTCTGCAATCATTTCGGTATGGGGTGTTTTACCGGTGCCTCCTACCATGATATTCCCCACGGCAATTACCGGAATCTGAAACTCTTTAGATGAAAAAACGCCGTTATCGTACAAGAAATTCCGCAAAGAAACAACAAACCGATAAAGTAATGCAAATGGTATCAACATTAGCTTTAATAGTATGTTATTCGTGTGTAGCATTACAACAGCTTTTTGCCGAAAATAGTCATTTGTTTTTACTTTTCAAAAAAACGAAGCTTAAAATACTGAATAACATTGAAATGATTGATGAAATGCAAGCTTATCCCTGCCTTTTTTTTCGGAATTTTCCCTCATCTTCGGCAAGCATGCTCAGATAGGAACGATATCTCGAAAAGGCAATATCGCCATCTTCGACGGCCTGCAGAACCGCACAGCCGGGCTCGTTTACATGCTTGCAGTTGTAGTATTTGCAGTGTTCGGAGTGCTTGAATATCTCGGGAAAGAAATGATACAACTCGTCTTTTTCGATATCAATTATTCCAAATCCGCGAATACCCGGGGTATCAATAATATCGGCACCAAAATTAAGGTGTACCATCTGAGCAAACGAAGTGGTGTGTTTTCCCGATTTATGCATTTCAGAAATCTGCGCAACCGCCAGGTTTGCATTTTTATCGAGGGCATTCACCAGCGACGATTTCCCCACCCCGCTGTGTCCGGCTATAACGCTTACTTTTCCGGTAAGTAATTCGCGGAGGGCTTCGATGTGATGGTTCCGGGGCACTGAGGTGTCGAGCAGGGTATAACCGGCCATGTGGTAGGCAGCCATCACTTCGGCAACATTCTCAATTTCTTCGCGGGAATAAATGTCAATTTTGTTGAAAACAATAATTACCGGAATGCGGTAAGCCTCAGCTGTAACCAGAAAACGGTCGATAAAAACGGTGCTCGTGAGTGGCTCCTTCAGGGTTACTACCAGCAATGCCTGATCGATATTGGCAGCTATAACATGTGACTCTTTCGAAAGGTTAATCGACTTGCGGATGATGTAGTTTTTGCGTACTTCTATCGAGATAATATTGCCTTTGTTTCCATCCACCATTTCGAAGTTCACTTTATCGCCTACGGCTACCGGATTGGTGGTTCTGATGTTCCGTGTCCGCAGCAAACCTTTCAGGCTGCACTCGTAGATTTGTCCGTTACAGCGCACAAAGTGGGTTTTACCAAAGGACTTTACAACTACGCCCTGCATGGGTACCGGTTCCTGATTCAGCATCGCTACAATTTTTTCTGACTGAGTACCACGGCCAGTTTTTCGGAATATGACTTGCCGTTAACATCAAAAATTTCGGCATACACAATGTAAATACCAATCGGGCAGGGCTGATAGCGGCTGTCGAGGCCATCCCAAACCAGAGTTCCTGTGGCCGGCAGGCTTTGACTCCGGCACAGCCAGGTTATAAAACGCCCGTTGGAATCGTAAATGGCCACCGAAACCACCGTTCCGGGATTTTCGAAGCTGTAGTGCAGGTTCAGGCGGTCGTCGTAACCATCGTTGTCGGGCGAAAACACGTCAGGGTCTGCAGTCAGTGATGTGGTAATTTCAACATCAGAAGGCCTGTACTGCGAATTCTGATATCCGGGTGTAGCATAGCCTGCTACTGAAGCGGCCGAATGCCAGTTGACAGCATTCTGGGTAGGAGCATCAAAGTCTATCCGCTCGAGCGATACCCCGTCGTCGCTGGCCAGCAGGGCAAAATGCAATGAGTCGTCGTAGGTAAACTCGTCGATTACGTTCATAAAGCGGTCGAACACAATCAGATTGCCTGCATCATCGGGCAAGGATGGCAATGCATCAGATGCCGTTATGAATTCAGGATAGGGGATATTATACAGCGAATCGAGGCTTTCGGGGCTTTCGGTTATCACCCGGTAGGTATGTGGCAAAAGCAGATATTTAAATCCGGAAGCCTGTTTCGCAGCATCGGGTTCCCCCTGCGAATTGCGTTTGGTAATCCACAACTGGCTCAGGTCGAGCAGCTTTTCGGAGCGGTTGTAGAATTCCACAAAATCGGAACCTTCCGACAAAGGGTTAAAAAGAATTTCGTTAATAACGAGATCGCCCGCAACAATGGAATCGGCAATCCCGAAAACAATTTCATGCTGAATCAGAATGGTATTTCCGGCACAGTCGGCGAGGGTATCGACAAATTCGAGTATGTACACCTTGCCCCGCTCGAAAACAGCATTAAACTTCAGCAATGCGCTGTTGAATAAGGGAGGTTCGGCATAGGCCCATACCGGACTGCCAACACTGCGGTCGACTGTGTAATTACCTGTCAGTTGCAGCGAATTTATCAGCATGGGTTCACTAAAAAACACCCGCAGCGTATCGGAATTCAGAATTTCGGCGTGCAACATTTCGGGATGGCTCACATCGGGATTGGCAGCATTTACGGCATTTACCCGCGAAGGAGTTCCCCCGCTGATGTCGGTACTGGCTTTCCAGTTGGCGGCACCCTCACAGAAGTTCAGTGTGTCGATCATCTCGAGCGACCAACCGCCTTCTTTTTTAAAATTGTTCTGATACCATGAATCGGTATAGGCTATGCCGTGAATGTAATTTCCCTGTAAGGACAACAGCGCTATGCCTGCACCCGAGTTGGTAAGTGCCGGAAAACCGGAAACACCATACACCCGCTCAATACCCTGAAATAAAGCAGCATTGTTTGCATTACACAGGGTTATGAATTGACCGGGTTGAATGGTAATACCGCTGAGTGTGCAGGAACTGTTGTTCACCATAAGTTCCCAACCGCTCAGATCAATTGGGAATGCACTGCGGTTGAGCAGCTCTATATATTCAGCATCGGGAAGTGCGACCACCGGATCGGGATCGGGCATTATTTCGGTTATCAGTACATCGAACCGGGACGCTGAATATAACGAGAATGTAAATTCTTCGGGCGACAGGGTATTTCCGCACAAATCGGATATTCCCGTAACAGAAATAGTGAACAGGGTATTTTCGGCAAAAGCCCAACCCACAAACAGGCTTACTGATTTTTGATCAGAGCCGATTACAGCTATATCGGGATTACCGTAATCAGGCGAAATCAGGTAATTGGCTGTATTCAGCGCCGATAGCGTATCGACATATTCGTTGAATGTTATGAGTAGTTCGTTTGAACCGCTTACCTGCACCGAAACAATTTCGGGTGCCTGGTTATCGGGGTTTGATGCATATACCGAATTTTGATACCCCGGTGTGCCTCCATTTTGATTTTCTGAGGCTTTCCAATTCGAAAAAGCCCCACAATGATTGTAGGGGTCGATGCGCTCGAGCGACCATCCTCCGTCGTCCTTGTCGGGATTACCATACCAACTTGTCGTGTAGCTTACGCTGCTCACCTCAACACTGTCGGCATCGAGCAGTTTTAGTGTTGTGCCGCTATTCGAAACCGAAGGAAACGAAGTTACACCCACTACCGGAGTACCCACTTCGAAAAGGCCCGCATTATCGGGGTGGCAGAGCACCAGAAAACCATTAGCCGCAATGGTTGCAGCAGGAAATGTTCGCACATAGTTGCCGGCAACCAGCCGCCATCCGGTGAGGTCGAGTTGTGCTGCCGAGGTATTGTAAATTTCAATGTATTCGGCATCGGGCAAGCCAACCACCGGTGTCGGATCGGCCATAATTTCGTTGATGACCACAATGTTGGGCTGTGTAGCCACATAGCTGAAATGCACTATTCCGGCAGCTGCCACATTGCCGGCAAGGTCTTCGATGTTCTGATACTGTAAAATATAGTCGTACTCCGACACAAAATCTGAAGCAAAATCCAATTGCAGTACGGCTGTGTTTCCCTGCGAAAACGCAACTGACTGGGGTTGACCCAAGCCGTTGCTGGCATTAAAATTATCGGTGTTTAAAGCAGCCTGTTCGAGCAAGGGTTCGCTGAAGCTGAGTTGAAGGACGTGCGGCGAAACAGCCGTAGCCGACAATAAAACAGGTGCTTCCTCATCCACTAAAAAATCGCCGGAAACCACAAAATCGTCGAAAAAGAATTTGTCTTTTCGGGTAATGGTATAAATGCACCGCAGTCCAAAAAACGATGACAGGGTAAAATTCGCATCGAAAGCCGTTCCTTCGGATTGATAATCGAAGCCACCCAGTGTATCGCTGAAAAGTTCCCAGTTTCCCTGATTGTCGCGGGTGAGTTTAACCCTTACGTTTACCGTTGTGGTATTGAGCCGGCCATTGATGCCGTCGATAATTTTAACCGAGGATGCTCCGGTTTTTCGGTATAGGCAAATATCGTCGTCGGTGTATCCCAGCCGGATGAAATACCCGTTTAGACTGCCTGAGAAATCGGCTGCCGACGCCATAACAAACACTTCGGCATAGTTGGAAGATGACGGATTGAACTCCATTTGCAGCAGAAACTCCCATGACGCATCGAGAACTGCCTGAGAAGCGGTTGAAAGGCAGGCGTCGCCTATAATAAACTCGGGATCGTTGAGCCATAAACGATTATCACCGCTAATCTGAAATTTGGTATCATGACCGGTCCAGACAGGGTTGGCGGTGAAGTTGCCATCCGAAAAGTTGTCGCTGAACTGCGAAAAGAGGCTTAGCGGCAGTGTCAGCATGAATATGAAAGCAATACGAAACATAGGTTCACAATAATACACAAACTTAATAAAAGTTTGCGAGCTGTGAGTTAATACGACATAAAATCTGGTGATTACCCCGGGAAATGACAGCTATTTTATTGGCGGTTCTGAAAATTACAGCATAAAACCGGAGCTTAATTCATACGAATTGATGGCATGGCAATGGGTATGCATCGTTAAGAAATAACAAATTCTGCCGGTCAAAATTATTTTGAATTATTTTTTTATGCGTGCAACCTTTTATTAAATTATTTTGTCTATGTAAATGTGAAATAATAACTTTAATTTTTGTATATTTGGCTATTCATTAATATGTAAGCTCATGAAGAATCTCGGCAAAAATCTAATTATGTTTATTGTCGGCGTTTGCAGTGTTGCAAGCCTGCACAGTCAAACCTATCTCATCAGCCAGGGCGGCACCATTAGCACCTGTTCGGGAACCTTGTATGATTCGGGAGGGGCTACGGGCAGTTACAGAAATGGTGAAAGCTATACAATTACAATTTGTTCTTCTATGGCCGGCGGTTCTGTTAAACTTTTATTCAGCGCATTCGATTTAGAACACGGCTATGATTTACTAAGTATTTATAATGGTCCGAACGTCAACAGCCCGGCTTTGGTAGTTGAGGCGACGGGGAACAGCCTGCTGGGAACTGAAATTGTTGGGACCACCTGTTTAACCCTGAAATTTACGTCTGATCCTTCGGTAACTCAAAGTGGATGGGCTGCTGTAATATCCTGCCTGTTACCGCCACAACACCATACCCTTACACTTATTACCAACCCGATAATGGTTCAGGCCGAGGCCAATTACATTAATTGTTGTCCCGGACAAACCGTAACTTTTCATGCCATCAACAATTTCTTCGAAAACGACCAACAAGGGTATTTTCAAAGCATTGAGAACACAACATATTTGTGGACAATTTCGGTACCGGGGCAACCCAATATCCCCTTTGAGATTATGGGTAACAATGAATTCATTTATACGTTTGCGACACCCGGTGTTTATAGTGTTAAACTCTCCTGCACCGACAGTTTGGGAGTTGAAAGCATGAATTCGGTATTGGTGTATATCAGGGTTGCCAACCCACCCGATTTTGCAGGGAGTTATGTTTATCCGCAACATGTGTGTCCGGGCAATATGGTTGAACTTCATGGAGCCGTTGAGGCAGTGCCCCTATCTGATACCGCGCCCGGTCAGCCTGTCAATTCGTTTCAAACCTCATTCGGATGTATCGAAGACCAATCCAGTGATGAACCTCAATTCTTTTACTTCGATGTTCAGGGATACGCCGAAGACGCTGTAATATCTGACACTTCCAGTCTGACTTCGGTTTGCCTGAATATTGAACACTCGTTTGTGGGCGATATGTATATATATATCGTTTGCCCTACGGGACAGGAGGCATCGATTAGCTCTTATTATACGTGTAATGGGTCTTATTTCGGGTTACCTGATCATAACGATGATTGTATTCCCGGGACAGGATATGAATATTGCTGGACGATGAGTGCCGACCAGCACATCACCGAAGTCTGCGAATCAGGACAAACCATTCCCGCAGGGTGTTATCTTCCTCAGGAAAGCTACAATCAATTGGTCGGATGCCCGATAAACGGTACATGGAGTCTGAAAATAATTGAAAACTGGGGGATTGATGATGGATATTTGTTCGATGCCCGGATTCAATTTTCTGATTTTCAGGAGTTCCCGGCACCCTATGGAGATTCTTTAAACAATTTCGTAATTGGAAACGATGTGAATTCGCTGGTTTGGACAGGCAACAATGTAATCGATGCGTTTGGTACCGAAGGGTATGCTATACCGCTTGTCGAAAATCAGGCGATTGAATATACATTTACGGTAAGCGACGATTTTGGGTGTGTGTTCGATACAGTACTTGTTGTGAACACCGGAAGTCTTTCGTCGGACACCTGCTGTTTGTGGCCGCACACTACCATTTGCGAAGACCAGATTATTTGCGGGTTATGTACTTCGATCAGTGCTCGGATTCCCGAATCAGGTAATACCGGGGCCTGGGTAATGGTTTCGGGGCCGGGTGATACCAGTTTCGACGCAGTCAACAGCAATGTTACCGGGGTATGCGTTACTATACCCGGAACTTACCAGTTCAGGTGGACAGAGTACTATCAGGGCAATGTGCTGTGTACCGACGATGCAACCGTAAATATTCAGTTTACCATACCGGTGATATCCTATTCGCCGAGTGCCTATATTTCGGAATGTTCGTCAATCCAACTCCACGTAGAAACCGGACCGTTTCAGTACAGCTACCACTGGTATCCCGAGGAATCACTCAACGACCCATATTCGCCTGAACCCTGGGCATCGCCCGATACCACTACAAAGTACACGTTGACAATTAACGACCTTGATAACGATTGCAGCGACATGATACAAATTACGGTGCATGTTACACCGGCTCAGGCTCCGCAGATCTGTGCCGTTGACTATGGCGAAACCCTGTATCCGTATATTGTGTGGACAAATACTACCGCCAATCAGCTTGACTCGGTGTTTATCTATCGCGAAGCTACTCCCGGTGGCGAGTACATCAAAATAGGTTCGGCAGGCACCAATTCGTTCAACCAGTTTGTTGATATTTCGTTGCCGGACGACGCCCCTGCATTACGCTACAAGATCACCGGACTGAGTTTATGCGGAAACGAAACCGGGTTCAGCGACCCGCACAGGCCTTTCCTCTTGCATTTCGACAGTATTGGGGACAACACCTATTACCTGCACTGGGAAAATTACGAGGGAATCAGCTTCAGCGAAATAGAAATTTACCGGGGCAGTTCAAGTCAGGCGATGGAATTAATTACAATTGTGCCGGCAGACTACACAGAATATTACGATTACAGCGCGCCCGCGTCGGGATTTGTGTACTACCAGTTGCGTATTCACAATCCGGTGCAGTGTAATCCGGCTAAAAGCGAAAACTACATTTATTCGAATGTAGCCACCAACGACGACGGATACTACTTGGGTAGCCACGCGCCAATAATTCAAACCCAGTTCTCCCTCTCGCCCAACCCAGCCCGCAATACCGTAAATATTTCGTTCGACTCCCCCAATGCCAAGTTGAGCATATGCGACCTGAACGGGAAAAAGTTGATTGTGAAAAATGACTTTACCGGCGGCGAAATCAATATCGAACATCTGAAAGCGGGCGTGTATGTGGTAAAACTGGAGACAGAGGGAAGTATTGGTGTGAGAAAATTGGTGGTGGAATAAATGAAAACAAGAATGCAGAAGACAGAATACAGAATACAGAAGGGGCGTTTCGTTGGGAGAGAAAAGCCTGCTGCTCCGAGAGAATCTGGCAATATCAAGCCAGCGGCGAATGCCTTCGGATTGAATGCCGCCCACTTCTGTATTCTGTCTCCTGCATTCTGTATTCCATCTCTAATTATTCTGTCTCCTGAATTCTGTATTCCTAAAAACAAAACATAATGAAAAAATTACTTTCACATTCATTGCTATTACTGGCAACATTTGCGGTGACCTTGTCGCTGCATGCTCAAAATCCTGCTCCGGTAGGCGAAAACACGTATATCAAAGTGTGTTTCTGGGCAAACCACAGCTATGTGTCCGACCTCGGCTTTTACCTGAAAGCTCCGGGACATCAGCAATCGGAACCGGGCGAAGCGGGAGTGGTACAATTGTGTCCGGCTGCTTCCGACTGGGGTGCAGGAGCGCAATTCGGCAGCTGGACGGGTATCCCCTGGTCAACATTGGGATGCAACGACCCAACCGACGAAAACACGGTGTGTAACAGCGGAAACAACGTAAGTCAGTTTTGCTTTTCGACCCATGCCTATCGTGGCGGGCCTCAGTTAATTGCCGGGAATCCGGAGCATACTCCCTGCGTATGCGATATGCCAACCCCGCTTACCGGAACATTTGCATCGGTGGAATCGTGGGAAAACATTTACGGTTTCGATATTAACGACGAAGGATGGAGTGTACAAATCTACGACTGCGAAAATATAGATGTTGGCACATTTCTTCAGGCAAGTATCCACTTTGTAAACTACAGTCTGTGCGACTCGACCGAGGTTCTGCACGAACTCGCCGATGTTTCGATTCCCATAAACGACGGGTCGTGCAGTGCAAGTACGGCCAGCCTGCAATCGCTGCCCTATCAGAGTAGTTCTGTTGTTAATTTCGAAGAAGAATATCCAAACATTTGTGGTATTAGTGTAAACGAAAACAACAATCCGGTAATTTATTGGAATAGCTTCGCTTCGCAAATTGTTGATTCGGTAATTGTTTTTGCCATCAACAACCAAAGCAGCGATATGTATAGGATTGGTGGCGAAAAATTTACCGGCGATGCCAGTTTTACCGACTTATCGGCACTGCCCCATCTGGCCGAAGTAGAATATTGCATAGGGTTTAAAAACATTTGCGGATATATCAATATGATAAGCACACATCAACACAGCACTTATCTGAGCCTGTCATCCGAAAATACCAATTACCAACTGCAATGGAATGCCAACGGAAATCTGACAAGCCAAATGGTGCTTATATATCGCGGCACTTCAGCAACTAACCTGCAACAAATAGCCAGTGTTTCGTATTCCGACATGAGCTATACCGATATTTTCGATTCTCAGGGGGAATATGTGTATTACAAAATAAGTTGCGAAACCAACGATTGCAGCGAAGGCAAAAGCAGCCTGAACTTAAACTCGAATATTGCAACCAACGACCCGTATTATTTTACTTCGCATGTGGCCGGTTTCACCATAGAGGACGTTAAAATTTACCCCAATCCTGCAAAAAATTCGATTTGGATTTATTTGAAAGGAATAACCGCGAATGTTGAAATACATGATATGAGTGGAAAAAAATTGATGCAGCGATACAATTATACCGGAGGTGAAATCGATATTTCGCATTTCGAAACTGGAATTTACCTGATAAAGCTGGAAACCACAACCGGCATTGCGATTCGAAAATTGATTGTTGAGTAGAATTTCGGATTCAAGCCAAAATAAACTTGTTAATATGTAAAGTTAGCTTTACATTTGTGGGAAATTAATATTCATTCAATATGTTCAAATCCCGTATCGTTTTTCTTCCATTCGTTTTTCGATTTATCGGGCTGGCCATTGTGCTGATTGCGCTTGCGATGACCATTATGAAACTTGCCGCCGGAACACCGTTCGGCTCGTTTTTTCGATTTGACGCCGACATTCGCGTTTATGCCATACACGCCATTCTTATACTTGGTTTTTTTTTGATAGCATTTTCGAAAGAACGCATCGAAGATGAGAGAATACAGCATTTCCGAACACAGGCAGTGTTTATCAGTTTAATGGGGCATGCGGTATTTTTCTTTGTATTAACCTTTACCAGCCTTACACTGCAATGGATTAACTTTCCGGCTATTATCCTGATGAATTCGATATTCTTAGTGTACATTTTAGCGTTTTCCATTTTAAAAATCCGCGACCAATTGTGCAAATCAACCTACAATTCCGACTAATATGATTAACTACATACGCGAAGAACGTAAAAAGCATCAGCTTAGTCAGGAAGACCTTGCCAAAGCCATGAATGTTTCGCGGCAAACCATCAATGCCATTGAGGCCGGCAGGTATTTACCATCGTTACCCTTAGCACTTAAACTATCGCAATATTTTGAAAAAACTGTAAACGAATTATTTGTAAATGAAGTGTTTGATGTTGAATAATTTAAAAACAAGAATTCAGAAGACAGAAACAAGAATGCAGAAGACAGAATACAGAATACAGAAGGAGTGTTTCGTTGGGCGAGAAAAGCCTGCCACGCCGAGAGATTTTGGCAATTTCAAGCCGGAGGCAAATGCCTTCGGATTGAATGCAGCCCCCTTCTGTCTTCTGTCTCCTGAATTCTGTATTCCCTAAAACAAAAGACAATGAAACAATCACTTCTCATCCTCGGCATACTACTTTCGACAACCACGGTTTTCGCCCAGTTCGGTGGAGGCACTGGCACGGCGGAAGACCCGTATCAGATTTGGAACAAATCGCATTGGGACGAGCTTGCCGATTCATATAATGTTTGGCTCGAAGATTCTATAGTGAACACCTGCAGCGATACGACAGGGTATTTGGGTGTTCATTTTCGCCTGATGGCTGATATTGATGAGGTAATAGAAAAATGTATCCCTTATGCCTACAATTACGACACTGCATCATGGGAGTTTACCGAAGTATATTTCAATGGTTTTTTCCATGGAGGAGGGCATTCCATTAACGTGAAAATAAATGATGAATTTGAGTCAAATGGTCAAGGCCGGTTTCTGTTTTTAGCTATTGGCGAAAGCGCGATTGTCGATTCAATTGAAGTAATAGGTAGTCCGGTTAATTTTCGTGGGATTATAAAAAACAATTCAGGAATTGTTCGCGCCTTGATATCGAATTTAACCGAAATTACGGGACTGGGGTCCTACCCTAATCTGGCAGGTATTTGTTACTCAAACGGATTGGGTGGCTTGCTTGAAAATTGCACCAATAAAACCAATTTTTCGATTGAAACCGGCGGAAGCCTTGCAGGAATCTGCTTAAGTAATTCGGGAACTATTTCTTATTGCAAGAACTTTGGCAACCTGTATATGAAAAACGGGCCTATTGGTGGTATTGTTCATGGGAATGGTTCGGGCCTTGTAACTTGTTGTATTAACCATGGCATAATTTCATCAGGTGAAAATCCAGCGCCTAACCATGTGGGATTTGGTGGAATATGTTATTGTGGGGGGCAAATAAATAATTGTATTAATATTGGTAATGTCAGCAGCTCAATAAAACAAACAGGCGGTATTTGCGGTACAAGTTCCAATATTCAAAACTGTGCAAACTATGGAATAATTAACTGTACATACCCCGAAAACGGTGGCATTTCAGGTTCAGTAACCATACACGGCGTGATTATAAGAAACAATCTTAATGTTGCAAAAACAAGCAACTCGGCTATCGCCGCATCAGCCGCGTACAGTGTAATTGCCAACAACTTCTACGATAAACAAATGTGCCTTAGCAAAGGCATTGCCGGTGAAGATATCCCCGATTCAGCCGAAGGCAAACTTACCACACAACTTACTGGCACAAGTCCCGAATTACAGGCAATGCTCGGCGACGGCTGGTCGTATGCCGAAGGCCGTTATCCAATTCCCTTAGGTTTGGAAAACGACAGCCTCGCTTTGGTGGCAGCAACACCGGTTTATCTGCATTTTGAAACAGAAGAAGATTATAACCATGTTGATAGCGTAAGTAAAAACTTTACGGTTGGACTTGAAAACAATGTAAGTTGGGAGCAAGCAAACGGTCGTGTAAGTTTCAGCGATGAAAGTGTTACGCTTATAAATTTGGGGTTTGAAAATATAACAGTCAATTTAGGTGATTACAGCAAAAAAGTGCGTATAAATATTGTAGATATCGAAACGTTTGCTCCAATTCAAACTGTCGAAACTGAAATAACGGCTTACCCGAACCCTGCAGGTGAATTCATAAGTTTAAATTTGAACGGAATTAATGCTGGAAGGGTTGACGTTTATGATATCACAGGAAAGCTGCTCTCAACCAACAATCTAAGTTCGGAACAAACACTGATTTTTACAGGAAACTTACATTCTGGATTGTATTTTCTGAAAGTTTACGATGGCAATCGGAACATAACAATCTTGAAATTTACCAAAAATTAAAATATGAAGAAGTTATTATTATCAATCAGCATTGTATTAATTTCAGGAGTGGCATTTGCCCAGTTTGGCGGCGGATCGGGTACAAATATTGACCCGTACCGTATTTACACAAAATCCCATATGGAAGAATTAAGCGACAGCCTGTTGTTGGGCAACTCCTTTACTGGTGTTCATTTCGATTTGATGAATGATATTTCTGATTCATTAAGAACCCCAGTTGGTAAGAATAATTTTCCATTTAATGGAAGTTTTCATGGCAAAGGGCATAGCATTATTCTGGGTATGGATTTGCGTGACAGTACTCAGTATTCATACTCACAAGCAGATTATTGCCTATTTCCTGTACTTGGTGAATCCGCTTATTTAGATTCGTTAAGTATTTCAGGTTATATTTTTGCAAGCTTAGGCCTTGTCGGGTATAATTATGGAGAGATTAATTACTGTATAAATAATCTTTCATCCCCTTTTACACACGATGAGATTCATAATGCAATTGGTTACGAAATCTATAGTGCTGGTATTTGCAAAGGTAATTTTGGTGGAATAATACAAAACTGTATAAATTTTTCGGAATTATATGGATTTTTTGTTGGCGGCATTGTTATAGAAATGAATGTGTCTGATTATCAAAATTTTGCAAAATTAAAAAATTGCATAAATTATGGTGATATTACAATGTTAAATAATTTTGATAGCCCTTCTGGCGGCGGTATAGCTGGATTAAATATACTTGGGTATGATGAAAATCGACCAGTAATAATTGAAAATTGTAAAAATTATGGTAACATCTTGTTTACAGGAAATTATTGGGTTCACGGGGTTGGCGGTATTGCAGGATATATTATAGGTAACACCTTAATAAGTAACTGCATAAATTACGGAAATATAGAAGGTAAAATTATGTATGGAGGTGGCATAGCAGGGTACATAAATCAATATACTTTAATTGACAAATGCAGCAATTACGGTAAAATCTCAGGGGAAAATAATATTGGAGGTATTTTTGGACTCGGAGCTGGTTTTCGTCTCAGTAACTGTTTTAACAGTGGAAATGTCAGTGGCTCTTCATATACCGGTGGTATTGGATTTGGGATAATAGAACCAACTACCGATACAATATACAATTGCTTAAATATTGGTCGCACAAACAGTTCAGCCATTATTGCCAATGAGGATGAGTTAGAAATCAATCCTCTGACAATTGCCAAAAACTTCTACGATAAACAAATGTGCCTAAATAAAGGTATAGCAGATGTCGATGTTCCCAACTCCGCCGAAGGCAAACTAACCAACCAACTAACAGGAACAAGCCCAGAATTGCAGGCAATGTTAGGCGATGGTTGGTCTTATGCAGAGGGGCGTTACCCAATTCCTTTAGGTTTGGAAAACGACAGCATGGCATTAGTTGCAGCAACACCTGTTTATCTGCATTTTGAAACAGAAGAAGCTTATAACCATGTTGACAGCGTAAGCAAAAATTTTACTGTTGGACTTGAAAACAATGTAAGTTGGGACGATGCAAACGGTCGTGTAAGTTTCAGTAATGAAAATGTTACACTTATAGATTTGGGGTTTGAAAATATAACAGTCAATTTAGGTGATTACAGCAAAAAAGTGCGTATAAATATTGTAGATATCGAAACGTCTGCTCCAATTCAAACCATCGAAACTGGAATAACGGCTTACCCGAACCCGGCAGGTGAATTCATAAGTTTAAATTTGAACGGAATTAATGCTGAAAGGGTTGACGTTTATGATATCACAGGAAAGCTGCTCTCAACCAACAATCTAAGTTCGGAACAAACACTGATTTTTACAGGAAACTTACATTCTGGATTGTATTTTATAAAGGTTTACAATGGCAATCAGAACATCGCAAAATTGAAAATTATTAAACGATAGAATGCAGAAGACAGAAACAAGAATGCAGAAGACAGAATTCAGAATACAGAAGGAGCGTTTCGTGGGGCGAGAAAAGCCTGCCGATCCGAGAGAATCTGGCAATATTAAGCCAGAGGAAAATGTGTTCGAATTGACAACCGCACCCTTCTGTATTCTGTCTCCTGAATTCTGCATTCCTAAAAAAGCAGAATCGCATAATGCAACCATTTTGTACCTTGCATCGTTATAAGTTTCAGATTCAATATATATATGAAAAGTAATAATTTACAATTTCGGTCAGTTTTTCAATTATCTGTTTTTGCCATACTTCTTGCGATGTCCGGGATGCTTATTTCGTGCGAGCCGGAGCCTACGCCGGTTGATGCGGAGGTGAAAGCGGGAGATACTACGAACTTATTTGTAATTAACCGGGACACTGTACTTTCCCCTATGAACAATGTTTCGATTGCAGAATTCAGTTTGGATATTGATGGTGACGGACACAACGATATTAAGTTTGAAGCATACGAAACCTATTGGCATGGTGTAACAGGCGCACAAACAAAAATATACTGTCTCGACACCGCATTCTGTATTGCAGCCATCAATTATTACGATACCATATTTTTTAGTAAGACCTACGACACAACGCTACAAAACGGAATTGTGTATATCTGGGAACTTTCGCGAAATTCGTGTGAGAGATATTCATCAAACGACATCGTTATCGATACAATTTTGAATCCCCGTGTACACCTATATTTTCCCGGTGAAATCGTTAAAAGCTATGAACATTGGATGTCGGATACTTTGTCGGTTTCTTTTCGCGGATTTGGGGTAATTCCGGTGGAACAAACGTTAACGCAAGATACCATTTACAACTACGGTGCACTAGGAGTATTCGATTGTCATAATCTTCCGGGCGACAGCATTATGCTCATGGGTGTACGCAAAAACATCAACGGAACCTACAAATACGGCTGGCTGCGGTTCCGAATCAGCGACAATCATATTATTGAACTGTTTGAATCGGCAATTGAGCTATAGTTTATTAAAAAATATATATTTGTATGAGAAATAATTCAAACTTCCAAAATCAGTTGATGATAATAAAAAAAATATCACCAATTTTAGCGATTGTAATTATTTCAATTGCCACTTCATGCACTGTTTTTGCCCAAAACAACTTTATCGTTTGCGGGCAGGTTGATCCCGAAAGGGATCTGTATTACGATTTTGAACCGGACTTATGGTTATTCCCTATTCCCATATATCCCGGGGCACCCGGGGCTTCCGGTAATTATTCCATTGATATTGACATGAATGGAACTAATGATATTAAATTTAATTTTGGATATCACTCATCAGCAGGTTCTGAAAGCAATTATATGTATATAACTTGTGCCCCGGGAGTAGAAGTAGTTGTAGGCGCACAGTACGTTGATTCATTCCCAGATTTTAATTATACCGACACATTGATTTTCAACATTTTCTATTATACCGACATACCAAAGATATTTAGTCTAAATGATACAATTTCATCTAACTTTAATTTCTCAGACACTCTATATTTATGCGAAAACTATTATTATGCTTATGTAAATGTAAATCATGGAGATTGGCTGGGTATTGATAACAAGTACATCGGAATTAAATTAATTGTTGATGACACCATATTGTTTGCCTGGTTAAAGGTTGGGGTAAGTCACTACAGTACCATGGTACTAAAAGAATTTGCCTGCAATAAGAACCCGTATATCGGGATTGCGCCTAATGCAGCAGCGCAAGCATTGGAGCTTTACCCTAACCCTGCAAAAAACGAGGTGTGTATCAAACTTAAGGGCGAAAATGCCGGTAAAACGGCCACGTTCACGCTGTACGACCTCAGCGGAAAAAAGCTGTTGCAGGTGGGTGATATTCCCCAAAATGTCCGCATTGCCCTGCCTGATTTTGCCAAAGGCTTGTATGTTGCCGAAATTGAGGTGGAGGGGCAGAGGTTTACGAGGAAATTGCAGATTGAGTAAAATCTTTCAAAAAACGTATGGGGTGTAAAAATAATTGGAATTTTACGTATAATTATTTTGAGTTTTCAAATGTTTTTTTTTATTTTTGTATGATAAATTAACATTTTATGAAAACAAAACTATTTCTATTTTTCATTTGTCTTGCATTTGCAAGTTTTGGATTTGCCCAATTAAAAGTAGTTACGCCCGGCAATGTGGGCATTGGCACCAGTGCGCCTCAAACCAAATTGCATCTTGTCGGTAATGCCGTTTTTTCTCTTAACCCAAGTTTGGGGACCACCGATCGCGCACCATTCATTCGGGGTGCCAACACGTATTCTACCGCATCAACACCCAGCTACACATGGTACAACAACAATAACACGGGTATTTTTAATCCAATACACGATGTAATTGGGTTCTCGGTTGCAGGGGTTGAACGAATGAGAATCAACAATACCGGCAATGTTTGCATTGGTATTGCCTCCGCACAATCAACATATAAGCTATATGTAAGTGGGTTTACCCGCTTTAAACCTACTTCTATCGACAATGGAATTGTAATTGATAACATCGGTTATAATGGTAAATCGACTATTTCGCCGGAATACGGATGGAATGCCAATCTCGGCGACGTCGAAACCAACCGGCTTTGGGCTGTAATTGCGTGCGATCATATTTTCTACAACCAAATTACCGATATGTCGCCCGATAGTAAAAAAATAAACATCAGACCTGTTGAAGATGCATTAAGTAAAATAATGCGTTTGAACGGAATAATCTATGATGTGGCTGCCTCTGCATTTCCTGATACGGATGAGACATTTCAAATGGAACTAGTCGAAAAAAACAAAAACCGCTATGGTTTTTTGGTCGATGACATGAGCCTTATTTGCCCTGACGTTGTTTCGGAATATGCCGATCAACAATCGGGTATTGATTATTTTGAGATAATCCCAATTTTGGTCGAAGCCATGAAAGATCAGCAGGCACAAATTGACGAACTGCAACATCAGATAGCAAACCTTAGTGGAGTTGATTTACCCACTACCGATGAAGCCAAATCAATCGGCTCACGCCTAAACCCCCATTCTGCTGCAAAAAAATCACAAAACATATCTATCGGTTATTATATTGACAAAATAAATGGCGAAGCTTCAATGCTTTTATTCGACATGCAGGGTAAACTTATCGATACTTACCCTATAAGCAACCCCGGCGACGGACAGATTACCCTACCGGCCAATACTTACCCTGCCGGCATGTACCTTTACTCGCTGGTGGTTGACGGAAACGAAATTGCCACCCAAAAAATTATTCTCACCGAATAATAAAATTGCCTAAATTTGTAAAACCATGAAAAAAGCACTATTTCTTCTCATAATTGCCCTAAGCCTTGGGGTAACTGAATTGCAGGCGCAAAACTGGAGCATTTTCAGAGAATATGAATTTAATAGTTCTCCTATTGACACCAATATTTGGGTAAACTATTATCCAACAGGGCATTATTGGTGGTGCAATGTAAATTACTGGTATTTCATATCCCGATGTCATGGTACTCCAATTACTGAGCTAGCAACCTATTGGAATGATTATGCACAATATTTCAACAATGGTACTAACGAAGGTGTTAAGTTGGTTGCCGATGAATCATACCATAAATTTGAGAATTGCGTATATTACAATTACAAATCCGGAATGATTTTTTCAAAAGAATATTTCCAATATGGCAAATTCGAAATAAAATGTAAAGTTCCCATTGGGCAAGGGCTTCACCCCGCATTTTGGCTTTGGGGAGGAGGGGGGGAAATAGATGTATTGGAATTTATGAATGAATGGTCAGCAGAAATGAAAAAAGTTTCATTTAATTATCACAATATCAATGATGGATTTTCTGATGGCACTACATACTTGAATACAATTAATTATTCAAATGATTACCACATTTATTCCATTGAATGGTCAGCAAACCATATTAAATGGTATGTTGATAATGTTCTCAGGTGGATGGTAAATTCAAATGCCGAAGGGTTTCCTGGAGGTCAAATGCGAATTATAGCCAACCTAGCCATTCAAGGCACTATTGGTTCTCATTATTATGGGCCTAATACTTCTACCCCATTCCCAAGTGAATTCGATATTGAATACATCAAAGTATATCACAGTATTTGTCCTTCATATGTGTTATGCGATAATGATAATTTAACAACGTATTCCGGTTATGACATTGATTTAGCAGTACCTAATGACGTTGATTATAATGGTGTGGTTGAAGATTTATGGAATCACGACGATTTACACGATTTAACCTGCCCCAAAACTGTAACAACCAATTTAACCGTTAATGCCGAGCATTGTATTACCCTAAACGCCGGATTCTCAGTTGAATTGGGAGCTGAATTCGATGCAAATATTATAAACTGCTCAAAATAGAGAGTAAATAGAAAAATATGAAAACCCATTATTTATTTGTTTTAATTGGAATCTTTTCAACTCAATCGATTTATTCGCAAGAAAATTATATTGTATGCGGAAAACCAGATTCAGAAAGAGATATTTTTACAGATATTACAGACACACTGATATATCCAATTTTTAGCGGGGGTGCCGGTGGGAGCTGCAACTTCTATATTGACTTGGATGAAAATGGCCAATCAGATTTAAAAATTGTGGCGACTGCTTACACATCACCAGGAACTACTGCAAGTTTCATTAAACTTAAAGCCAATAATAACCAGACTGAAATAGCGTTTAGAGATACTCAAATTGATTCATTCCCTCAATTAGGCGGAAGTGGTGAAATTTTTTGGACGTATTTCTATACTAACATACCGAATATTTTTAGCTACAACGACACTATTGATCAAAGATATACTTATTATGATTCAATATTTTACCTCGGTAAAGATTCTCATGGCTTTGTTGATATTGTGGTTGACGA
>JAKQPY010000191.1:0-9154 GCA_029564465.1 Bacteroidota bacterium
CAAAAAAATTGAAATCAAAAAACACGGAAGAAGGGCAATGAGCCTTTTTAAATATGGATTGATTTTTACAGCACATGCTCTATTGAACAGAAATTCAAGGGATTACAATATTTGCTTAAATGTTTTGTCATGTACTTAGAAGAAAATGATAATTTTACAGAATTATTCCAAATTGAACCTGTATGGCAGTTAAGCGAACACAATATCAAAAAAACGCTATATATTTCTGTACAATAACCTGTTACAAATGGCTACATTTATTTGAAATCACCAATTTGTATTATTATCTGTATTCAGTTTTCGGCACGCTGAAAGATAAATACGGATGCTATTTAAATGGGTATGTAATTATGCCAAATCACATACACCTGTTGATTTATGTTGGAAATGAATCCCCAATAATTAATGAGGTAATAGGAAATTCAAAACGATTTATTGCCTACGAAATCATCAAAAGGCTTCATGAAAACGCCGAGCATTCATACCTTGAAATTTTATCAAATGGAGTAAACAACAGTGATAGAAAAAATGGTAAAAAACATCAGGTTTTTCAGCCTTCTTTTGATGCTAAATTGTGTTTTAACCAGCAAATGATTGAGGAAAAACTTAAATACATGCATCTGAATCCTGTTTCAAAAAACTGGTCGCTTGCCAATAATTACGTTGAGTACAAGCACTCAAGTTGTCGGTTTTATCAGTTGGGAGAGAAATTGGGAGTTGATGTTTTTCATTATAATGAGTTTTTGTAAACCGGTAACATCCGAGTCCTCTGCGAGTGACTCGGATGGAGAGAAAAATCCTCTGCAAGTGACCCTTTCAGGAAGTGATAAAATACTTGAAAATTGCTTCAATTTAACGCACCTCCCGCTCCAAGTCACCGGCTCGGGACTTGGAGCGACTTCGGTTGCATCCGAGTCCTCTGTGAGTGACTTGGATGGAGAGGAGAATGTGCGCTGCGAACAAGAGGCAATCTGCGCTTTGACAGGCTCGGCACAGGTATTTCGACGGGTGGGTAAGAATACGTCTCCGGGTGGGTAGATTGCTTCGCTTCACTCGCTATGACTTGTGAGGAAGGTAAATGAGCTTCGGTTGCATCCGAGCCCTCTGCAGTTACTCGGATGGAGAGAAAAATCCTCTGCAAGTGACCCTTTCAGGGAGGGGTAAAATACTTGAAAATTGCTTCAATTTAACTGAAATAATTGTATAGTTTTGAAGCTTGATCGAATAAAACCAAAACATGAACCGAATTTTAGTCATACTGTTTCTGATACCGGTGCTGGTCAGGGGGCAGCATATACAGGTGTACTTTAATCAGACTGTTAATAACGCCATTTCGGCGGTTGCCGATGCGCAATACATTGCCCATCCCGACGACAGCATTTGTGCATTTATCGACCGCTCACAGTCGAGTATCGACATTGCCGTGTGGGATAATGGCAGCGCAAAGATTGTTACTGCGCTGAACAACGCCTACATCCGCGGGATAACAGTGCGCTATATATCGAGTTCGAACAGCCTCAATACAGCACTGTCGGGCTTAAACGCCAATATTCCCGTTCTTGAGCGTGATGCCTCAATCAATACCAATGTGATGCACAATAAGTTCATTATCGCTGATGCAACGCGGGTTTTCACCGGATCGATGAACTTCGGAGATGGAAGCATGTTCGACGATTACAACAACTTTCTGATTATCGAAGATCAGGCACTGGCGCAAAACTATCTGACAGAATTCAACGAAATGTGGGGAGGCCCAGGGCCAGTACCGAACACAGCCAACAGCAAATTCGGGCCGGACAAATCAGATAACACCACGCATAATTTCACAATAGATGCCGGTGCGGTTGAACTCTATTTCTCTCCAACCGATCAAACCACTTCGCATATTATCGATGCCATCAATAGTGCCGACCATACACTCGATATCGCCATGTTCACTTTCATCAACAACGATTTGGGTGATGCTGTGATAGATGCAAAAAACCGCGGCGTAACGGTACGCGCTATTATTGAGAATGTAAATTATATTGGCTCGGAATTTAACGGTCTCATCGATGCCGGAATTATTGCCCTGTCGCACAGCCAGGCAGCCTACGATTTTCACCATAAATACTGCATTATCGATGCGGGCTTCCCGTCGTCGGACCCAATGGTGGTAACCGGTTCGCATAACTGGACAAATTCGGCAGAGGAAGACAACGACGAAAACACCCTGATTATTCACAACCATGAAATTGCAAATGAGTATTCCGAAGAGTTCGGGCAACGTTTTGCCGAGCTGACCGGCACACACACACTGCAACACTTCGACAAATCGGGCATCCGGGTGTCAGCGAGTTCTCAGTCAGGGGTTTACTCCATACATTCCGACGAGGCATGGCAAAACGCAAGCATCGAAGTTGTGGATATCGGAGGGCGAATAATTTCGAAAGGTATTTTATCAGGCAATTGCGAAGCCAAAATCGATATATCTGCGCAGCCCGTTGGGTTATACATTGTTCGTATCAGAAGCAAATCACAGGTGGCAAGTTTTAAGTTATCGAAAGATTAGGGAGCTAACATCCTGCTATGAACTCGTTGGCAATCAATGGGAACGGGTTTTCGGTTCGGCTGGCGAGTTTGAGTTTTTTTTTGACTTCATTCATATTCAACCCGATTCCTCTCCGGTTGACTCAGATGTGGAATAAATTTGTTACTTTAGCATTTTAGATAAATATACACAGTTTTGGTTAAGATGACAGAATTCGATATAAAAATACATGAAAGTCTGGTTTATCAAGACATTTGCAACTTAATTGAAAAATCAAAATCCGGTTTAGCCAGGCTTGTAAATTCCGAATTAACATTGCTGTATTGGCATATCGGCGAGCGCATTAATCGAGAAATCCTTGAAAACAAGAGAGCAGCTTATGGAAAACAAATTTTGTCGCAGCTTGCGACCGTTTTAATTCAAACCTATGGAAAAGAATTTGAAATCAGGAACTTAAGAAGAATGATTCAATTTTCAGAAGTATTTTGTGATGTCGAAAAAGTGTCGCAGGCTGCGACAAAATTATCATGGTCACATTTTATCGAATTATTATCAATCAAAGACGAATTACAACGTGAGTTTTACCTCAGTATGGCAATATATGAAGGATGGGGACGAGACTCCTTACGAAAACAGATTTCGTCTATGCTTTTTGAACGAACTGCTATTAGTGGCAAGCCCGAAGATTTTATAAAAAAGGACTTAACAGATTTACGTGAAAAAAATCAAATCTCACCTGAACTTGTTTTTAAAAGTCCGTATTTTTTAAATTTCACCGGACTAAAAGGATATTATTCTGAAAAAACGCTGGAAGATATTCTGATTGGTGAGTTAGAGAGGTTTATTTTGGAATTGGGAAGCGGGTTCTCGTTTGTTGAACGTCAAAAACGAATGATCATTGATGGAGAAGATTTCTTTTTAGATTTGCTTTTTTATCACCGTAAATTAAAACGATTGGTTGCAATAGAATTGAAAATTACAAAATTCAAAGCGGCCTATAAAGGTCAAATGGAGCTTTATCTGGAATGGCTTAACAAATATGAACGTCAAGAAGGTGAAGAAACTCCTCTTGGATTAATACTTTGCACCGATGGTGGGTCTGAACAGATTGAATTGCTAAAGCTTGATAAATCAGGAATAAAAGTGGCTCAATATTATACCGAATTGCCTGATAAAAAACTGATTGAAGAACAATTGCGCAAGGCAATTCAAGTTGCAAAAATGCGATTAAACGAAAACAAGTAAATAAAATGGTGGTTAAGAATCTATTCTGTTTTATTATCTGTTGTTTGTCACTAATTTCATGTAATGGTTTGGAGAAAAAAGTTCAAGGATGCTGGGTTATTGACCAAGCCTATTACAATGGGGAACCTATTATTTGGGATTTATATGGTAATGGTTTAGGGTTAGAAAAAGATAAAAAATGTAACTTGCCTTTAATAACAGGAAACAATGATGAAGGAACTGGAACTTGGAGGGTTTTTAAAAAAGGAAAAGTCTCATACCTTGAAATAAAACCTAATAATAATTGGATATTCAATCGAACATTTGAGATTCAAAATTTAAAATTAGTCGGCAATGATAGAACAGGATACTTAATGAAAATGACTTTAGTTTCAGACAGTTTAAAACTTGATTGCACAAGACATGTTTGGTAGAATGCCATTAATTAAAACTAAAAACTGCAATGTATTGATATTCTGCACTTATGTTAAAAATTAATTTTAAATATCTGCTCATGATAATTCCGGCTTTAGCAATTTCGGAAATCTGCTTCTGCCAAAATGATAGTTTCTTTTATAAAACCATTTGCTACGATGAAATAGTCAAACGAACTGATACGACCGATTTATTGCTATATAATTATATTTATAAAGAAATTGACAAAGACACCATTTCATTTTCGACCAATGTCGTCAATGATTCTATTAAAACAATAAATCAAAATGTTTTAACAGCTATTGACAAACAATTATTTTTAGGATTCAAATATTGGATTATTCCATATTCTGAATTAATTAAGTGTATATACCTTGATCAATACAAATTTTTTAAAATTAAAAACACTGATATTCATTGCTTTGTCGCAAAGTACTTAATCGTAGATAAGGGTACATTGGTTGTTTATGGTGTCTTTGAAAAAGATAAGATATTGTTTGCAAATATAGATTGGGCACCGGCTGACAAATTTTTTGTTGATTTCGAGTTTTATGAAATAAAAAATAGTGGAAATACACTTCAGATTATATGCAATATTGAAAACATATCCACACCTTATGGGCTTTCAATAATCGAATTTAATCCTGAGACACATACTGTTACCATAAGTTCGGATAACTCAAATTGGTAGTACTTTGAATCGGTCATGTACCATATGGCCCTTTTTGAAAATATAAACCTCTCCCGCACCGAGTCACCGGCACGGGACTCGGTGCTACGTAAATGGAAATGCAATTCGGTTGCATCCGAGTTCTCTCCGGTTGATTCGGATGGAGAAGAAGCTATGCCAACCGCATCAGGGGTCTGCCACCAGCATTTAATCGTTATTTCCCGTAATCTTCAAGCGAAAAAATCCGGATGGTAGCTACTTTAAAGACATCTCCCCAGTTGGTATACGTAAGTGCCAGTAATCCGCCGTCGGGCGACCAGGCAACACTGTTCATATAGGGGCAGTCAATCTTCATTGATTGCACCAAATCACCGTTTTCAGCACTGTAAACGGCAAAAGTCTGGTGCGGGTCCATGCCCGTAATGGCAATGTGCTTGCCGTCGGGGCTAAAGTCAATATCACTTACAGAACCTTCGAAACCCTTAAGGCTAAACTTCAATTCGCCTTCGGGAACGCTCCATACAACAGCCGTATTGTTGTAAAAACCTGCAGCAACGGATTTTCCGTCACGGCTGAATTTCACCACATTGCACTGACCGGGGTAACTGATACTTTTTATTTTACGGAGGTTCTCCATATCGTAAATATTGATCCCGGTGTGTTTTTCTGTGGTAATTGCAGCAACAATATAAAATCCGTCAGGACTGATATCGAAACTCCACAAACCAGCCTCGGACGCTACTATCTCACTGAAACTACCATCAGGTACATTGTATGCTGCAATTACCTGCTTATCGCCCATGAAACCTGAAACATACAGTACATTTCCCGAAGGCGAAAAGGCAATATCTGCCACGGTTTCGAACCCATCGATACTCGCTGTTTCTTCAAGGCTCAGGGCATTATGAATCTTCACGGGGTCGTTTTCGTATGCGTTGAAAATATAATAGGCTACATATTGGTTGCTGCTGTTCAGTGCGATTCCCTTAGGGTAATTCTCGAAAGGGAGCGATTCGGTTTTACGGATGATTTCGCCCGTTTCAGGATTGATTACCGCAATCTGCCGTTCACCACCGCAGGTGTATAACTCTGAACCATCGTTATTCCACACAGCGCCCCATACAGTTTGTACGTGGCAGAAAATATCAAACGGCTTCGAACGGAAAAGATGCGAATCCTGTGTGAATGCATGCATCGAAAAAACGAAGCATATTATCGAAAACAACACTAATTTTTTCATAGTTTTTTATTTTAAATCTGACCAGGTTGTAAAAATAGTATTTTATTCAAAACAAATACCAAATCGTTAATCACGGCAGAAAAACTCTGATCTGTCGGAATACATGCTTTTTGCAATACGCAGAAATTCACTAATTTCGCAGGTCAATAATATTATTCATGGCATGGCCATCGGGATTTTTCAAAAAATCGGGAATCTTACTGCTGCTGAGAAAAAAACTTTCGGATTGCACCTGATGTATTCGGTGTTCGAAGGCAGTATTTTCGGGGCATTTCTGATGAATGAATTTGTCTTTCTGAAAAGTCTCAGGGGAAGCAGCTATTTATTGGGGGTACTGTTTGTATTCAGCATGGCGGTTTTTCTGTTGCTCATTGTTGGCAATCACGTACTGAGCCGTAACAGCAACAAACGTAAATTACTGCGGGTTACTGCAGTAGCTACCCGGCTGCCCTTGCTGCTGTTTGCATTCTTCCCTTCCGACCTGAACGTGTATCTGGGCAACCCAATATGGCACTATGCCTTTCTGTCGATTTTTTTATTGTATTATCTGAGTACCCCTGTCACCTACCCTACCATGAACCTGCTGCTGCGTTCGAACTACCGCATCGGGCACTTCGGAAAACTGTTCGGGTATGCCAACACGGTGAACAAACTGTTTGCCTTTATTGCCACATTTGTGTTTGGGTGGCTGCTCGAAACCGATTATACCGTTTTCAGGGTGGTATATCCTGTTTGCGGGCTGATGGGTCTGGCATCGCTGCTCAGTTTGTCGGTGATTCCATATGAGGAAGAAGTGTCGGCGCGTGATAGATCAGGCTTTTTTACATCCGTAAAACACTCTTTCAATCATTGGGTCGGCTTATTGAAAAACAACCGTCCGTTTTTAAGTTTTGAGTTGGGATTTATGGTTTACGGACTGGGATTTATGCTCACCGTTTCGGCCATTACCCTGTATCTCGAAGGCAGGCTGGGCTTATCGTATCTGAGTTATGCCGGATACCGGAACTATGCAGCGGTTATCACTATTCTGTTTATGCCGGTATTCAGCCGGTTTATCGACCGCATCGATCCGCGTAGTTTTGCCAGAATCACCTATTGGCTCTTGCTGCTCTATACCTTGTTTATTTTGCTGACGTACTGGTTCCCTGACCATTTTATGTGGAACAGCTATCAGATATTTCCCCTGTTGCTGGTATCGTTTGCCTGTCTGGGTTTTTTCAATGCCAGCATGGGCTTGCTATGGTATATCGGGTCGTCGTACTATTGCCCCGACGACAGGCTTAGCGGTGATTATCAAAGTGTTCACCTGTCGTTTGTCGGCATCAGGGCATTGATTGCCCCGCTTGCCGGTGTATATTTCTACGAGACATTTGGAATGGTATTTACATTTGGTTTTGCCATCAGTATTCTGTTGGCCGCCATTGGCATGACACTGTATTCGCAACGGAAAACACCGCTATTGGGTAAACCGGTTTAAAATTGCAGAAACGCATATCAAAAATGGCAAATTTTAAACTATTTTTGCAAAAATTTTAATTAAGATGGGTCTGTTGTTAATATACCTGTTTCTGGCACTTATTATTTCGTTTTTGTGTTCTATAGCCGAAGCGGTGTTACTTTCGGTTCCGATGTCGTTTCTCAGGGTAAAAGAAGCCGAAGGGAATCAAGGGGCAAAACTGATGATCCGTCTTAAGCAAAAAATCGACAAATCCTTATCTGCCATTCTCACGCTGAACACCGTTGCACACACCGTAGGAGCTGCCGGAGTGGGTGCGCAGGCGATTAAAGTGTTTGGAGAACAATGGTTTGGCTGGGTATCGGCGATCCTTACCCTGCTGATTCTGGTACTCACCGAGATTACCCCAAAAACCATTGGGGCCCGGTTCTGGCGTAAACTTTCGATGCCGGCCGGTTCACTCATTCAACTGATGATAATTATTACCTATCCGTTGGTATTTATTTCATGGCTGATAACACGCTTGATTTCCGGGAAAAATTCAGCACAAACCACCAGTCGCGAAGAAATTTCGGCACTGGCTACCATTGGCACCGAAGAAGGTATTATCGGAGAAAAGGAAAATAAAATCATTCAAAACCTGTTTCGCCTGAAAACGATTAAAACATCCGAAATCATGACACCCCGCGTTGTGGTTTCCACAGCAAACGAAGACATGAAACTGGAAGATTTTTTAAGGAATAAAGATTATCTGAAGTTTTCGCGCATACCGGTTTATTCCGGAAAAGAAGAAAATATTTCGGGCTATGTATTCCGGCAAACCGTGTTCGAAAAACTGGCTGAAGACCGCGAAGGTTTACGACTCGCCGATTTAAAGCGTACCATTATTTTTGTACCCGACTCGAAGCCATTGTTTGGTGTCTGGGAGCAAATGCTGGCCGGCAAGGAACAAATAGCCGTGGTGGTTGACGAGTATGGCGGGTTCGATGGCATTGTTACAATGGAAGACATTATAGAAACCCTGTTGGGATTCGAGTTGGTTGACGAAAAAGACACCATTGCTGATATGCAGCAGTTTGCCCGTGAACGATGGAATATGCGTCAGGAAAAATACCGCATGATTGATAAAATCGATAATCCAAAGAACACGGAATCAGAAGACAATTGATAGACATGTCAAATGTCAAATGTCTGATGTTTTTAAAATGATTTTGGGAGGGATAAATGTTCTTCGACCTCAAAACCCACATTTAACATTTGACTTTTGACATCAGACATTTGACGTATAAGTGTGGTTTACACCCTGTTAATGGCAATTACGGGATCGAGGCGGGCTGCAGCGCGGGCAGGGGCAAATCCCGAAACCACACCAATTCCGAACGAAATCAGGAATCCGGTAATAATATTGCCTGCCGACAACGAGAACTTGATGCTTTCGACTGCTCCGGCAGCAAGAAGGGTTCCCAGCCAGACCAGTATAAGTCCGAGCATTCCGCCGAGCAAGCTCAGCACAACCGCTTCCGACAGAAATTGAACAAGAATAAGGTATTGCTTTGCCCCTATCGCCTTTTGAATGCCGATAATTTTTGTACGTTCACG
>JAKQPY010000197.1:0-1519 GCA_029564465.1 Bacteroidota bacterium
ACTGGTAACCGGACTATGTAACCTACAAACCATCAGGACTGCCGAAATGGCCGATATTAAATGTGTAATTTTAGGCAGAGGCAAAAAGGCTTCCGGCGATATGATAGAACTGGCTTGCGAAAACGAGATTGCCATTGTTGAAAGCCCCTTCAGTGTGTTCAGGATATGCTCGGAACTCAGTCGGAACGGAATTAAATACCTGTACTAATGCTACGGCTGGAATTCCATATTACAGGCGGCAACTTCAACTCTGCTGGTGAAGCATCGAGCAGTTTGAAGAAAACCCTCAAGCAACTGGGTGTTAGCAGTTGTGTTATAAAAAGGACTGTGGTTGCCGTTTACGAAGCAGAGGTGAACATTGTAGCCCATGCCTACGACGGAACAATTACAGCTGAAATCGACCGGCAGTCCATCCGTATTACAGTATGCGATCGTGGCCCGGGCATCTCGGATATTGATTTGGCCATGCAGGCCGGATTTTCGACAGCCTCACAACGGGTTCGCGAAATGGGCTTTGGTGCCGGCATGGGTTTGCCAAACATCAAAAACAACTCCGACAATTTCAGCATCAGCAGCATCCCGGGGAAAGGAACTACCCTGCAGATTACCAATCTGATAGAGAACCATGAAACAGAAAACTGCGCATAGTTCGTTCTACCACGCCCTTACCATCGACAGGGATAAGTGTACGGGTTGCACCAACTGCATGAAATCGTGCCCGACCGAAGCCATCAGAATACGTAAGGGCAAGGCATTGCTCTACAACAACAAATGCATCGATTGTGGTGAATGCTACCGGGTATGCCCGTCTCACGCCATATTTATCAAGCAGGATGATTTCGGTGAGGTTTTCAAATACAATTACCGTATTGCATTGGTGCCGGCCATATTCATCGGTCAGTTTTCGCGCAGCATACGCACCTCCGAAATATACTCCTGCCTTAAGCAACTCGGGTTTACCCACATTTACGAAGTGGAACACGGTGTGCCCATGGTAGTGGAAGCCTACAAACAAACCATAAGAGAACACCATGAAGAGAAACCATTTATATCGCCTTTTTGTCCGGCGATAGTTCGTTTAATTCAGGTGAGATTTCCATCACTGATTCAACACATTATTAAAATAAAAGTACCTCTCGACTTCGCAGCCTACACCATCTCGGAACGACTCAGCTCAGCGGGCATCCGCCCCGAAGAAATCGGGATTTTTTACTTCACACCGTGCGCTGCCAAAATAGCATCGGTAAAAAGTCCGGCCGAAGAAACACAATCAGCCATTACCGGAGTCATCAACATGGACCTGATGTATAATAAAGTAAAAGCCATGATGATTCAGCGGCAAAACCCGGTTGAGCCGATAAACCACACTTTACGGGGCCGCGATGTACTGTTCGGATTAAATGGCGGAGAGTGTCAGAATTACGAAGGTCGCTGTTTTTCGGTGGACGGACTGAAGAATGTGATTGAGTTTCTGGAACAAATCGAAAACGGCGAAATACCGGAGATTGATTTTCTCGAA
>JAKQPY010000253.1:0-10993 GCA_029564465.1 Bacteroidota bacterium
CGCCTCGAATGCGGTACGCTGAATCTGGTGGGCGTTGCCGGACTGAATGCCGGAGTAAAATGGGTGCTGGAGCATGGCGTGGAAAATATTCACCGTGCCGAAATGGACCTGTGGGATAAACTGCGTTTCGGGGTGCAAAAAATTAAAGGGATCACAACCTATTGTGCCGGTTTCCGCGAAAACCACAATCCTGTGCTCAGCCTGAACATCAACGGGTTCGATTCAGGCGATGTGGGCATTATGCTCGATGTTGACTATAACATTGCCTGCCGCACAGGTTTGCAATGCGCTCCTAAGGTTCACGAGGGTTTGGGTACTGATAAAATACACGGGACGGTGCGTCTCAGCCTCGGGGCATTCAATACCGAAGCCGATGTTGACGCTGCTATTGCAGCCCTCGAAGAAATTGCCTTTATAAAAAACCGCTAAGACTCAGAATTTATTATTACGGCTGCGGTAGTTTTTTTCCCATTCCCATGCCGATTTTACCGTGTCGTAAACTGATGTAACGGCATACCAGCCCAGGGTAGAATTTGCCTTAGTGGCATCGGCCCACACCTGCTCCACATCGCCGGCACGCCGGGGGGCAAAGCTGTAGTTGAGCGGCTGACTTGTTGCTTTTTGGAATGCCCCGATTACCTGAAGCACCGAAAGACCGGTGCCTGTACCCAGATTGAACACATCGTATGGCAAGCTGTTGTTGTCACTTAGGTAAGCTAAGGCTTTTACGTGGGCATCTGCCAGGTCGTTTACGTCGATATAATCGCGGACACAGGTACCATCGGGGGTATTGTAGTCGCGTCCGAAAACCTTAAGCTCATGCCTCAGTCCTATGGCCGTCTGCGTGATAAATGGCAGCAGGTTGTTGGGAACACCGCGGGGAAGCTCACCGATGCAGGCCGAAGGATGCGCACCTATGGGATTGAAATAGCGCAACGACACCGCCCGAAAACCGGGTTGTGCTTCAACAGCATGGCGCAGAATCTCTTCACTGATTCGTTTGGTATAGCCATAAGGCGATTCGGGACGGATGGCACAACCTTCGTGTACGGGCAACACATCGGGTTGACCATAGACCGTGCAACTCGACGAAAACACAAACTGCGAAACGGAGTGCCTGCCGCATGCTTCAAGCAGGTTTATCATACCGCCCACATTGTTCCGGTAGTACAGCAGGGGCTGTTCAACCGACTCGCCCACCGCCTTGAGCGCGGCAAAATGAATTACCGCAACAATGTCGGAACAGGTTTCAAAAAGACTGTCCAGGTCGCCGGAACTCGTAATATCGCCTTTAATAAATTGGGGCATTACGCCGGTTATTTGCTTTATCCCGTCGAGAACTCCAATATCCGAATTACTCAGGTTGTCGAAAATAACCACTTCGTGACCTGCCTCAATAAGCCTGACTGCTGTGTGCGACCCAATGTAGCCGGTTCCACCCGTTACCAAAATTTTACCCATATTTCGTTTTTCAATGTCAGAAATAGAATGATAAAATTAGGATTTTATTGTGAAGCTGGCAACATTCGTTTTAGGCATGCCATAAGATTCTTCAGTTAAGGCTTGTAAAACCGGATGCTAACGGAACAGATAGTACTGTCAATAGCCTAAATGGCAATCAACATTAACGCTACAACCGGTCAATGTAAAATTAATGTTACCCGTATTGATTATGTCGAATTTTTCTACTTTTGTTTTATGAATATTAATATACTGAGAAGTATTACACCGCGCTGGGTTATCTTTCTGATTGACCTGATAATCTGTTTGTTTTCGATTGTGTTTGCCTATTACCTGAGGTTCAACTTTAAGGTGCCGGTATTCGAAATCAGGAATCTGGTTTATGTGGTTCCCATGGTGCTGGGGGTAAGAATGCTGAGCTTTATTATTGCCAGAACCTATGCGGGTATTGTGCGGCACACCAGCACACGCGATGTGCAGCGGATTATTCTGGTAACTACCATCGGCAGTGCGCTGCTGATTATAATCAACGTGGTAAACCTGTACCTGCGGCAAAAATACCTTATGCCGATGTCGGTAATTATTATCGACTTCATCACCACGGCGTTTGCATTAAGCTTTTCGCGCTTGCTGGTTAAAACCTTGTTTCTGGAGTTTAATACACCCCGGAAAAAATACACTTCGGTTGCCATTTTCGGTACGGAGCAATTTGCCCTCATCACAAAAAAGACCCTCGACCGCGATACCGATTCGGGAAATAAGGTGGTAGCGTTTTTCGACCTGCCCTCTTCGGTACTCGGCAACAAAATTGATGGGATAAATGTGTACGACATTCACCAACTCGAGAATCAGATAAAAAAGCTGGAAATCAGCAGTCTGATTATCGCACGCAAACAGGTTCCGGTCGAGGTGAAACAGGAAATTACCGATATCTGCCTTAACAACGATGTGGAAGTGAAAACCATTCCCGATGTTTCGACTTGGATAAACGGAGAGCTGAGCCTGCATCAGATAAAAAACATCAAGATTGAAGATTTGCTTCAGCGGCCCGAGATAAAGATGGATAAGAAACACCTGCGCAAGCAACTGGCCGATAAAACGATTTTGATTACAGGAGCCGCCGGTTCAATCGGGAGTGAAATTGTGCGGCAACTTTCGCGCTACAATCCGCGAAAACTGATTCTGTTCGATCAGGCTGAATCGCCACTCTACGATATTGAGCTGGAGCTGGAGGAAAAAATGGGCTTCCGCAATTTTACGATTGTAATTGGCGATATCACCGACGAAGCGCTTATCGAAAAAACCTTTACCCACTATCAGCCCGAGCTGGTGTATCATGCGGCTGCCTATAAGCACGTTCCGATGATGGAAAAAAATCCGGCAGCAGCCATAATCAACAATGTGAAAGGCACCCACATTCTGGCAGATGCCGCACAAAAGCATGGGGTACTCAAATTTGTGATGGTATCAACCGATAAAGCGGTAAACCCAACCAATGTAATGGGCGCATCCAAGCGAATCGCCGAAATTTACATACAATCGCTGAACCGCTTCGAAAAATGCAGGTTTATTACTACCCGTTTCGGGAATGTTCTGGGTTCGAATGGCTCGGTGATTCCGCGGTTTAAAAGGCAAATAGAGGCCGGCGGCCCCATTACGGTAACGCATCCCGAAATAACCCGCTTTTTCATGACCATTCCCGAAGCATGTCAGCTGGTGCTTGAAGCCGGAAGCATGGGCGAAGGCGGCGAAATATTTATTTTCGACATGGGTGAATCGGTTAAAATTGTGAATCTTGCCAAGCGCATGATTCAGCTTTCGGGCTTAAAACTGGGCGAGGATATTCAAATACGCTTCACCGGTTTGCGCCCCGGTGAGAAGCTTTACGAAGAACTGCTGGCCACCAAAGAGAACACCGTACCCACCTATCACCCGCGCATTATGATTGCCAAGGTGCGCGAATACGATTTTGAGGACATCAACCATTCGATTAACAGCCTGCTGCAAGACATTGATAAAGCTGACAATATGGATATTGTTAAGCAAATGAAAGAGATTGTCCCCGAGTTCATCAGTCAGAATTCTCCATACGAAAAGCTGGATAAATAAGCAGGTGTTTTTCAGGGACTCTTTGGGATTTTGAAGACAGCAAGCCAAGCCGGTCACCAAGTCGGTGCGGTGGAAGGCGTTGCAGCGTAATGCGAACAGCTATTCCATACTATTCAGCCGTTTCTCGATTTCGTTGAGTTTTTTCATGATATCGGGAAGTTTTTTAAACCCGATAACGCATTTCATATATTCCTTACTATCCATTGCCGGAGCACCAACTATGGTGGCATTATCGTCGAAACCATGAATCAGGCCCGACTGTGCGCCAATTTTCACACCATCGCCCACTTTAATATGCCCCACCATGCCCACCTGTCCTGCAATCATACAATTCTTACCGATTTTGGTAGTCCCCGAAATTCCGGTAAGGGCAGCAATAACGGTGGTGTCGCCAATTTCCACATTGTGGGCTATCTGAATCAGGTTATCGAGTTTCACGCCCTTGCGGATTATGGTAGAGCCCAGTGTCGCCCTGTCGACACAGGTATTGGCTCCTATTTCCACGTTATCTTCAATAATAACATTGCCCACCTGTTTCACCTTAATAAATTCGCTGCCCGACTGCGGAACAAAGCCAAAACCATCGGCACCGATAATACATCCCGAGTGAATATTGCAGTTATTGCCAATCTGCACTTCGTGGTAAATTTTCACTCCGGAATAAATGTTACAGTTTTCGCCAACACGGGAATTGCGGTCAACAAAAACGTGCGGATAAATATTGGTGTTGTTGCCGATGCTGACTCCTTTTTCGATGCATGCGAAAGGCCCGATGTACACATTTTCGCCTACCTGAGCTTCGGGATGGATATAAGCCTGTGGATGAATTCCTTTGGCAGGACCCGTTTGCTCTTCGTAAAACTGCAGCAGTCGTGCCAGGGCTTCGTAGGAGTTGCGTACCCTGATCAGGGTGGTCGAAACGGGTTTTTCAGCGACAAAATCTTCGTTAACCAGCACAACACTGGCCTGAGTATCGTAGATATAATGGGTATATTTGGGGTTGGCCAAAAAACTGATGCTTCCGGGCTGACCCTCCTCAATCTTCGAAAAACTACACACTTCGGCACCGGGGTTACCCTCTACGATTCCCTGTAACATCGCTGCAATTTCGCCTGCTGTAAATTTCATAGTGGTTCTTGTTTTATCGGGTAAAATTAAAAAAATCCTGAAACAAAACACAGTCCCGGCACAATACCCAAAAGCAAAATGATAATTGCAAATCTATTTGTACATTTACCCACAATAAAAATTGATTGGATATGAAGGTTTTAATCTGCAGTCTGCTTTTCCTGATTGTTACGGTCAGCCTTTCGGCCCAGCACGACCCTGTTTTGTCGGAAAGTGAGCAGCAAGCTGTGTTGCATGAGTATGATATTACCCGTATGCTGAAAATCGGAATGAAACGCACCTACCTGCTCGAAATCAGCAACGGCGAACTTACCGGACGCAAAGCCCTGGTTTCGGAGCAATATTTCAACGACGACGGAACCCCTTCGCAACTGATTAATTTCGACAGCACCGGCAACAAGGCCAACTACAGCCTCTTCCGCTTCGACCGACAACGATCGAAAACCGAAGAAATCTATTTCGATGCCGACAGCAGTCTGCGCGGTGGTTTCATTGCCGAGTACGACAGCAGCCACCTGACCACAGCCCATTACTATTACAATCAAAAGGCCGAAATCGTTTCGAAGCAATTGTTTTCTTACGATTACAATAAGCATGTGGTCAGCGCGCAGCTTTTCAATTCGGCGGGTAAACTATCGTCGGTGCGCAGCTATCGCTTCAGCAATTCGGTTACCCATGGTAAAATTCTTTCGGTTTCGACCAGCACTCCCGACAATCAGGCTATCGACAGCATAGCTTTTGTGTATAACGAAGAAGCTCAGGTTTCGGAAAAATTGTTTTTTGATGCCAACCATGTGCTGCTTCAAAAAATGGAATATTTCTACAACGACGCCGGCGCCCTGATTAAAACGATTGAGACAAACCGCATCACCCGGCAGGTCCGCGAATTATCCTATACCTATGATGCATTCGAAAACCCCGACAGCATCATCGAAAGCATCGATCGCAAAACCACAGCCGTGTATAAGTTCGAATATTTTTCGAAAACGGGAGCCCCTAAGTAGTTTTCTTACCGAGGCTGCGACACACCAAAGCCAACAGAAACACAAAGCACTCGCCCGACAGGAACCACAGTCGCGATGTGGCTGCAATAGTTACTGCAAGGGCATTGTCGAGGCCAATCCACATCAGCATGGCAGCCAAAACACCTTCGCGCACACCTACCCCGCCGGGAACCACAATGGCCAGAATTCCAAGCGTGGCGGCAAACGGAAAAATCAGCATCACAGCCGGGGTAATTGGCTGTGGCGATAAGCCCTGGGTGAACAAATAAAAGGCAAGACACCAGGTAATCCAAACCGCCAGAAACCATGGCGACACCCGCAACACCATGCCAAGACTCAACTGCGGTATGGTATATTTCTTTTTAATGATTTTCGAGATAAGCCACGACATCAGTGTATTGGCAAACGGAAAAAACAATATCACACTGAGAATAACCCATGCCAGGGCCGAAAGTATAATCCAAACCGCCTGCATCTTCACAAAAATAAGCGACAGGGAACCCAGCAGTAAGGCAATCCACAAGGTGATGAACTGGGTATTCAGCGAAACCGTCACCGTGTCTTTCTCATCGATATCATACTTTTTGGCAATATACGCCGACCGACCCAAGATTACCCATATTTTTCCCGGAATATATTTTCCGAATATCGACAATCCCAGACTGGCAATGCTATCGCGTAAACTCACCGACCTGTGTCCGTACATTTCGAGGGCTTTTTTCCAAGACAGGGCTTCCAGTACAAAACCGGCAAACAACACAGGAATTGAGAGCATTATAAGCCAGGGCGAATACATGGCCGGGATGCTCAGGTAATCGGCCCGGACAAGTGCAACTATCAGGAAAATCAGTGAAACGTAGATGAAATAGTTGAAGTACTTTTTCATTAGTTGTCGGGTGTTGTGCTGGAAATTGCGCTGGCGTAGGGTGCTTTTTCGCGGATAACACAACAGGGATTTCCGGCGGCAATACTGTTGTCGGGGATGTTTTTATTAACCACCGAGTTGGCACCGATAATCACATTATTGCCAATTTCGACACCGGGAAGAATTACTGCATTCATTCCTAACCAAACATTGTTACCGATAACTATAGGGTTTGCCAACAACCATTCGTCGTAGTTATCGGGGTTATGGTTTGCGCTTACCAAACCCACCCCGGGACCCATGCGCAGGTTACTGCCAATTACAATGCCATTTTTTGCCTGAATGTAGCATCCGTTACTCAGTCCCGGAGCCGAATCGCGGGCTACTTTCATTTTTTTTGCATACAATACACGGCTTGTAAAATGTACCGGCCAGGAACACCTTCCATTGATGCGAAGAATTTTCTGCGGAAAGAAAAAAAACAGCAGATAGTAGTTTTTCAAACCCCTGAAACGCGGATAAAACAGGCGCAACCAAACAAATAACACATCAAGGCGGTTGAGTATTTGCTGCATACGGGTTTCTTTCCAGACTGCTTTTTCCATAATCGCTGCCATTTATTTGTATAGGCGCTCGTTATCCTGAATATCCATCCACATGGCAAAAAAGAACGACTGCAGCGATGATATACTCAGAAAAATAAAAATAATCAGATAACTAACCGGCGTAACATCAACCGTGAACCAGTTGTAAATAATATTCAGTAAAAAGGGAATATTAATAGTTGCAAGAACGAGTGCCATCATGTAAAACAAAAACAAGGGATGAAAATCGCGCAGGAAATATTTGCGCCACATACGGACAAAAAACGAACGCAGCAGCAGCCATACAATACGGGGAATTACCTTACTAATTTTCATTTTCGAGACTTCGCCCACACGATAAACCGGTTTAATTTCGATTTCGCGGATTGTACACGAAGCAATATTGAGTTTTACCAGCATATCGTTCGGCATTCCGTAGCGGCGATAAATGCGGTATAGTTTTACCGACTTCAACGCATTCAGCGAAATGGCCGTATAACCGGTCTGTGTATCGGAAACACGCCAATAGCCGCTGGCCAGTTTGGTAACTATCGAAAGCACAGAGTTGCCGAAACGCCGTTGCTTCGGAATTACGTATTTCGCGCTTTTATGCATTAGGCGGTTTCCTTTCACATAATCGATGTTTTCGGTAACAACAGGTGTGCAGATTGATTCGAGTTCTCCCGGATCCATCTGTCCGTCGCCGGCCATTACTGCCGTGCAATCTATCTCGTTATCTTTACACCATTTGTATCCACGCGCTATGGCTGCACCCACGCCCCCATTTTGCAGGTGGTTTATCAATATGATGCGGTTGTTTTCGGGCCTTGCATTGGCAATGGCCGAAGGCACAAAATATTTGATTTCATCGGCAAATATTTGTTGCAGCACCACGTCAGCCTCGTTGTAATCGTTGGGAACCACAAGTACCGGGGCAATCAGGGGGTTAAAGTAATTAACGACGTCACCGTGGATAAATTCCTCAACCACAGCGGCTGTATTGTCGGTAGAGCAATCGTTGACCACTACAATGCGGTCGACAAAATCCGGCATTGACCTGATAACCTTAACAATCTGTTTTTCTTCGTTATAGGCGGGTATTACTACAGCGATGGTTTTATTGTGAAGCATTACTTTAGTTTTCGTTACTTACAAATGCAAAAATGCAGATTATTGTAACGCTATCCAAATTTCTCAGAACCCCATCCAAAAATATTACACAAATCCTGCATAATACACATATCAAAAAGCAATTATCAATCAATACCTAAATGGATTAACAAATTATTCACCCGAATTTTCCTAATATTCATTACCTTTGTGCACGAAAAACTGAAGCGATGGAATTGCAGCAAATTAAACAACGGTTTGGAATAATCGGCAATGCACCCGGGCTCAACCGGGCTATCGAGATTGCTGCTCAGGTTGCGCCAACCGACCTTTCGGTACTCATAACCGGCGAAAGCGGTGTGGGTAAAGAAATTGTGCCGCAAATAATACACTACGAAAGCAAGCGCAAACACAATGCTTATATAGCTGTGAATTGCGGAGCGATTCCCGAAGGCACTATCGACTCGGAATTGTTTGGCCACGTGAAAGGTTCTTTTACTACTGCCATCAACGACCGTAAAGGCTATTTTGAAGAGGCCGACAAAGGGACCATCTTTCTCGACGAGGTTGCCGAGCTTCCGCTCTCCACACAGGTACGTCTGCTGAGGGTACTCGAATCGGGCGAGTTTATGCGCGTGGGCTCGTCGAAGGTGCAAAAAACCGATGTGCGCGTTATTGCCGCCACCAATGTAAACATACTCAAAGCGGTGCACGAAGGCCGTTTCCGCGAGGATTTGTACTACCGGCTGAATACGGTACCATTGCATCTGCCTCCGCTCCGCGACCGTGGCGAAGATATCATCATGCTTTTCAGAAAATTTGCAGCTGATTTTGCCGAGAAATACCGCATGCCAGCCATCAAACCCGATGAAGCTGCCCGTGAACTCCTGTTAAAATACCGCTGGCCCGGTAATATCAGGCAACTGAAAAACATTACCGAACAAATATCGGTTATTGAGCAGCAACGCAACATCGACCATACGGTGCTGGCCAAGTACCTGCCCGGTCAGGATTATTCGGGGCTACCGGTACTGATGCCCAAAGGTGAAGAAAAGTCGTTCGGGTCGGAGCGTGAAATATTGTACAAGATTTTGTTCGACATGAAAAAAGACATGCACGAACTGAAAAAACTTGTCAACGACATCATCAGCCAGAACCCGCATATAAACCTCAACGACGAAACCCTCATCGACAGCTATCTCGATGAAGAAGAAACCGTGAAAATAGAGCCCCGGATCGTTACGTCTCAGCCGGGAGTTACAGTGCAAAACAAAGGTATCGAAGATACGAGTGTAATTACCGACGAGAACCTTTCGCTCAGCGATAAAGAGAAAGAATTGATTGTAAAGGCGCTCGAGAAAAACCTGGGTAAACGTAAAATGGCAGCACAGGAACTGGGAATTTCGGAGCGTACACTCTATCGCAAACTCAAAGAATATAATATCGAAAACTGATGCCACGGACAGCTCTGATATCGGTAATTATTGTCGCACTGTTACTTACAGCGTGTTCGGTGAAGTATTCATTCACCGGGGCAAGCATTTCACCCGACACCAAGACCATACAGATTTCTTTTTTCCCGAACCGGGCTACCAATGTGCAACCCACGTTGAGTAATGCCCTAACCGAAGGACTTAAAGACCGCTTCCTGTCGCAGACCAATCTCTCGTTGGTTAGCAGTGGTGGCGACCTTGCCCTTGAGGGAGAAATTACCGATTACCGTGTTACGCCGCTGGCCTATCAGGGCAACGAAACCGCCGCACTGAACCGCCTTACGATCAACATTAGTGTGCGGTTTACCAACAACAAACAACCTGAGAAAAGCTATGAGTCAAGTTTTTCGCGGTATGCCGACTTCGAGAGCACCACAAATCTGGCATCGGTCGAAGGGCAATTAATAACTGAGATTGTGGAGCAGCTCACCGAAGATGTGTTCAACAAAGCCGTTGTAAACTGGTAAACATGAACAGCCAGACACTGCATAACTATATTAACAATACGGACATACTCGACCGCAACAGCCTGAGTAATCTGGAGGCTTTGCTGGCTGAATATCCTTATTTTCAGACGGCATGGATGCTGTATGCCCGTAACCTGTATGACCTCGACGATCTTCGGTTTAAAAGCAAAATAAAGCAGGCCGCATTGCATTGTCCCGACAGGCACATACTATATCGGCTGATTAACCACAGCACAGCACAGGCCGGGGTAAATAAACCTGAAATACAAGAAAATGCACAGGCAGAAATCGTGGCCACAGCCGACACAACATATATAGAACCCGCAGTTGTTTCAAATATTGACAACGACCTACTGGAATTTGCATTCGAAACATTGATGATGCCTACCCCAGCTTCGGATGTTTTATTACCTGAAAACACATTTAAACACACTCAATCTGATTCGTTTTCGGGGGTACGCAAGAAAAATATTGACCTTCTCGACAAGTTTATTTCGGATAAGCCGAAAATCATCCCAAAAGAAACCGAAATGGCTATCAGCAGCGAGATTGCTGATTACGAAAAAGAAGAGCAAGACGATTTTATCACCGAAACATTGGCCGGAATTTATATCAAGCAGGGGCATTTCGCAAAGGCTTTGCACACTTATGAAAAATTATCTTTGAAATATCCGGAAAAAAGCATTTATTTTGCAGCTCAAATAAAATTAGTAAAAGAACTTATCGATAAAAACGCATAAACATGTACACATTTCTTTCGGTATTAATAATT
>JAKQPY010000278.1:0-42042 GCA_029564465.1 Bacteroidota bacterium
GAAACTGGCCATCGACAGCGAACGCTATATATCGGCTGCCGAAAACATGAGTAAGGGTGTTGCGCTGCAGGGACGTGAGTATCAGTTTGCCGGATATATCGGTCTGCTTGCCATAATTAAAACCTTGAATCTGAGCCTCAATTGGGTGGTTGTAGTGCAGCTTTTCGTGGCCCTTGCCGCCGGAATGGCACTCTTCGATTCGGTGCGGGTAATCACTGAAAACCGGTGGGCAGCCCTAATGGCATCGGGTTTGTATTTGTGTAACCCGTTTCTGGTCTGCTGGCACCAGTACGTAATGACTGAGTCGCTGTATACATCGCTGGTGATACTGGTGTCGTGGGCTTTGCTTCGTTTATTGAACAAGCCGAAACCGTTATTTTATTTTGCAGCTGCGGTTTTTGTTGTTTTTGCCCTGCTGATACGCCCCAATGGATGGATATTGTTACCCGTGGCAGCCATAGCAATGTTATATAGCCTCAGGCTTTCGCGCAGGGTGTTCGGGTTGCTTTCGTCTGTGGTTGTGCTCATGTTTTTTTCTGCAATGGGTCTGGTGAATGTGTTTAATAAATCGGTGATGATTACTTCGCCGGTAGCCAACCTGCAGCGCGGACTTACGGTATGGGGGCATCCGGAGCTTTCGCTCACCATGCCGCAGGAGCCTGCTTTCGACACGAGCCGTATGGCCGGTGCCGTCAGGTATGTGGCGAAGCATCCCTTACACAGCGCCAGACTCGGTGCCGTCAGGGCAGGATATTCGCTGATTCACATCCGGCCATATCATACGGTAAACTATAAATGGCACCTGTTGTTGTGGATTGTACCGGCTTACCTGCTGGCCATTGCAGGGTTGATACATTTCCGCCGCAAACCACAACTGATAGTTGTGTCAGCAGTAATTGCGGCCCACCTGCTGGTGGTAGCTGTGAGCTATGCTGAGCACGATTCGCGTTTCGATACGTATATTCTGCCGGTGTTTTATCTGTTGGCCGGACTGGGAATTGCAGCCTTATCGGCGCGAATTTGCCGGGCGATGGGTCGCAATTGTGGCAACGACATGGTGTTTTGGCGTAAAATTTAACAGCTTGCATTATCATTTTTTTTTGTATCTTCACAGCATCATAAAAACAGCACACCATGAAAAAAGCGAGAATGTTTTTTTGGTTGAAAACAGCCGGTTTACTTTCGGCGCTTATTGTTTTATTGGCCGGAGCATCATCGTGTAAATCGAGAAGGCATGCCACCAAATACGGTCCCCCGCCAGCCGATTATAACAATACGATCACCAAATACGGAGTTCCCGCCGATATGGACAATCAGATAGACCTGCCTCCGGTGAAGGACACGGTGAACAACACCATTACTAAATACGGAGTTCCTGTTGATAAAACAGATTACAAACCCGAATAACCTGCTGCGTCCGATTTTTTAAAATTAACCGAAAAGCTGTCTTGATGAAACTGCGCCGAAAACTGGCACTGCGCCTGCATTCTCACTATGTAAAAACACAGGCAAAACTGCACACGCTGAACTATTTTTTCTGGGAGTGCACAGCACAATGTAATCTGGCCTGTCTGCATTGTGGCAGCGACTGTAAGGTGCAACCCAGCATCGCAAACATGCCTGCCGAAGATTTTCTGAATGTAGCCCGGCAGGTGGCATCTCACTACGACCCGGCAGGTGTAATGGTGGTGATTACCGGTGGAGAACCATTGATGCGAAACGATTTGCACGAGGTGGGCGCTGAACTGATGAAACTGGGTTTTGCCTGGGGGATGGTGAGCAATGGCTACCTGTTTACTCCCGAAAAATTCAGATTACTGCGTAATAATGGCTTACGTTCGGTTACCATTAGCCTCGACGGCCTGGAGGAGAGCCACGACTGGATGCGTGGAAAACAAGGTTCTTTCGAAAAGGCGATGAATGCCATCAGGATTTTGGCTGCCGAACCCGGTATGACTTACGATGTGGTTACCTGTGTGAATCAACGTAATTTCGGTGAGCTGGAGCAAATCAGTCAGCTGCTGGCCGAAGCCGGAGTGAAGCGCTGGCGGTTGTTTATGATTGATCCCATCGGCAGGGCTGCCGAAAATAGTGAGTTGTTTCTCTCGGGTGAGCAATTCCGCCGGTTGCTCAATTATATCGTGACGCTACGACGCGAGGGTAATATGGCGGTTTCGTATGGTTGCGATGGCTACCTGGGTGTGTACGAAACCCATGTACGTGATGGATTTTTCTTCTGCCGGGCAGGTATTCACGTGGCTTCGGTGCTTGCAAACGGTGATATCAGCGCATGTCCGAATATTGACCGTGGATTCGTGCAAGGAAATATTTATACCGACGATTTTATCGATGTGTGGAATACCCGTTTCCAGATTTTTAGAAACCGGACACAATTGAAACAGGGAGTTTGCAGTCATTGTAAGGAATGGAAGCATTGCTGGGGCGATGGCATGCACCTCCACCATCCGGGCGGAAAAGGACCGGTGGTGTGTTATCATCACAAACTTTCGGGAAACGGATAATCAAAAACCGACATTTTGAAGCCGAAGGTTGTGAGGGCTATCACAATTTCGTAAATAACGATATTAATTCTTCGTTTTGTTTTTATACTCAAGCGGTGTGACTCCTTCGAATTTTTTGAATACCGGATAAAACACATTCCGTGATTTATATCCGCACGAAGTAGCAATACCTTCGATGGACAGGTTGTCGAAGCTGGCGTCTGTCAGCATTTTTTTTGCTTCTTCGATGCGGTAGCGGTTAACGAAATTGTAAAAATTCATGTTGAATACATCGTTGATTACAAACGAAATATAATTTTTATGAATGTGCATTTCGGCAGCCAGATGATCGAGCGAAAGTTCCGGATTTAGGAAGAGTTTGTCTTCTTCAATCAGCTTTTTTATTCTTTGCGCTACATCGTGCTTCTGACTGTCGGACAGTAAGGCCTGGCGCTTTGATTTTTGTGGTGTTTCGATATCCTGAACCGGGGCACTTGTCAGGTTCCATTCTTCATTGTTTTCCGGAATATCGTACGCCGGAATATGATTCTGATGGTTAGCGGCTTCAACGGGACATGTCTTTGTTGTAATGGTCGTGTAAATATCGCGCTGACGCAGTCCCCAGATTCCGATAATAAAAATGTGCAGGCAGATAATTGAGAAGTTCATCGACTCGGTGACGTGCAGTTGAGGGAACAAGAAAATTATTATTTGTATCGAAAAATACAATAAGTAAATTAATACAAAAGCAAAGAGCCAGTTCAGATTGATTTTTTCGGTGTAGGAATAATGTGCTACAATATTACGCCGATGTTTGATTAATCTCTTAATCATTGCGGTTGAATAGGCAATCCACTGGATGAAAACAATGACAACCGAAAGCGAATATACCGATAAAAAATTATGCAGGGAATCAATCTCGACGACCTTTTCAATGGGTTGAATAAGTAATTGCCGGTCGGTGTTTTCGAGCGAAATAAACAGAGCCAGCTGAATGGTGAAAACCACTACTGCGGGAATAAAATGTAATAGGGTCTTAGCCTGAAACCTGAAATTCTCCTGCGACATCTTGCGGATGTAAATGTACATGAGTGGCCAGTCGCAGAGTGATGCTCCCGAGATAATAAGATAAAAAACTATGTTTAGTCCGCTGATGCCAAAAATGTGAAAGTTGGCAAATAAAAAACTCTGAATAACAAAGTTGAGCATGTAGAAACCCAGAATTCGGCTACTGAGACGACGTTGCGCGAAAAACATCACAGCAAACACATAGGCATGCACAATGGCTATTATGATGATTATTTTGTCCATACACCTGAAAAATCTGTGCAAGCTAATAAAAATCAATCGAATTTTATTGAGTTACCAATCATTTAACGACAATGTTGGCTTAATATTAAAGTTGTATTAATTGAAAAATGTCAATTTGATTTGTGCCTTTCTTCTTATAATTTGCCTTATCGTTAAAACGAGGTACTAATTATCATATATTTACACAATGTTTTTGAGAGTATGAAAAAAAACCTATGATTTAGGAATGCAGATGCTTACGTAAATGATTTAAATTTGTGATATTTAAACAGATAGGTATAAATGAAACTATTTATCGGATATTTGCAAGTTTCACTGCTGCGATTGCCTGAATCAATGGTTTGCTTTATGCTGAACGTATTTTTATACATGAGCATACCCTATGTTGCAAAAAGTCAATGCAGCGGTGGTAATTTTGCCTCAACAATTAATCCTTCCATTTCGTGGCAGACAGTAAGCTGTAACACTTACTCATATTATACCTTCTCGGCCATTGCAGGGCAGAGTTTGGTGTTTTCTTTTTGTCAGGGTGGAGGAAGCAATTCTGTTGATACGCAGTTGGAGGTTCATAACAATTCAGGGGCTTCGATAGGATTTTATAATGACGATAATTGCGGAACCGGTTCTGAAGTAAGCTTTACTGCACCCTCATCGGGAACCTACAGGATTTCGATTTACCGCTACGATTGTCAGACCACTTCGGTTGCAGCCGGAACACTAGCCTATAAGGTTCTGATTCCCAACAATCAGGATTGTGTTGGTGCCATCACGGTTTGTCAGCCAACCTATTATCAGGACCAGTCGTATTTCGGGCATGGTGCTATACTCGACTATACCAGTAACAACAATTGTCCGGGATTGTGCGTCGATAGCGAAGACCTTTCGGTATGGTACACTTTTCAGGTGCAGACATCGGGTGTGCTTGATTTCAGAATTACTGCGAATTTATATGAAAGCGATTATGACTGGGTGCTTATTAATTTAACCAACCACGATTGTTCGATTATTCCTTCTATCAACTCATATCCACAACTGATTACCAGTTGCAATGCAGCCTTCGATTATGGCCCGACCGGTGCCAATACACTTACTCCGAATACAGGCGATAACTGTCAGGGACCATCCACTTTGGGTGAGTATCCCATTAATAATCCGGCGATTAATGTTACAGCTGGGCAGATTTATTATCTGAATATTCAGAACTGGTCGGCTACACAGGGAGGATATACTCTTGATTTTTCGCATTCGACGGCAACAATTTTCGATAATTTTCCACCTGCTATCGATATGACTGTTCCACCCGGATGCAGCGATAATTCATTTACAGTGTTATTTAACGAAAACATCGACTGCAGCAGTATTGGTTCTGGCGACTTTACGATTGTGGGTCCCGGCGGGCCGTACACAATTACTAATTTGTATGGTCCGGCGTGTAACATTGGTGGCAGCATGGAACGTGAGTTTATTATAACATTCAGCCCGGCACTTACTAGTTCGGGAAGCTATACTATATCGTACAACGGAAATGCCGAAGATATGTGTGGAAATATGTGTTCTCCTGATTCATGGACTTTTAATGTGATTCCCGAGCTTAGCATGACCCTGAGCTCTGCTCCATCCAGCCTGAATCAGATTTTTTGTGCGGGAGCTTCAATTTCACCAATTACTTGGAACAGTTCCGGTGGAACCAATGTTAATTTTACGGGTTTACCCCCTGGAGTCAGTGGGAATTTTTCGGTAGCAACAGGTGTAATTACTATCAGTGGAACTCCCGGTGTTACAGGAACTTTTAGCTTCACGCTTACCCTGACGGGAAGTTGCGGACAGCAATCGGTAAACGGAACAATTACTATCGGTACTTCTGCCACTCCGGTTTTTACGGCATACGGACCCTATTGTGTTGGAACAGTACCCGCTGCACTTCCGGTGCTTTCGCAAAACGGAATTCAGGGTACATGGTCGCCTTCGTCGGTTAATACTGCTTCATCTGGTACATTCGACTATACATTCACCCCGACAGCGGGGCAATGCGCTTCACCGGTTACCATTTCGGTAACCATTATCGGAGGCCCACAGGCTGTTTTCGATCAGTTTGGGCCCTATTGTCCCGGCGCGCCGGCTGATATGTTGCCGGCAATTTCGAACAATGGAATTGCAGGGAATTGGTCACCCGCTGTAATTAACACCGCTGTCTCGGGAACTACAGCCTATACCTTTACTCCATCGTCGGGAGTCTGTCCGGTTTCAGTAATTCAGAATATTGTAGTGGCAGAACCAATTCAGGTACAGGCAGTGGTTTCGCGCCCTGTAAACTGTATTGGGATAAACGGTCAGATATTGGTGAGTGCTAGCGGCGGAATTCCGCCTTACACGGGTATCGGTAGCTTTCCGGTAAACACGGGCACCTACAATTACGAAGTTACCGATTTGATTGGTTGTGAAGGCTCTGACAGCGTTTCTATGGTTCAGCCCGATGGGCTGATTGCCGCCATGGCGAAAGTTAATGATGTAGATTGCCAGGGAAACGCCACCGGACGGATTGGGATAGATGTGCTAAGTGGAAGTCCGCCTTACTTTATCCGGTGGGAGGAAAGTTCCATTTCATCTCAAACCAGCTACCTGGTTCTCGAAAACCTGCGGGTTGGTCGCTACGATATCACAGTGACCGACCTGGCAGGCTGTTCCTATGCCCAATCGGTGACCATTACAGAACCCGAGAAAATCGAGCTTGAAGTGTTGACTATTGACCCATCATGTATTGGAAATAACGATGGAATGATACTCATACAAGCCATTGGGGGAACCGAGCCCTATGTTTATCGTTGGGAGGAAATGGCTATCGACACCCTGTTGCTAACCGGACTCGATGAAGGCCAATACCGGATTACCGTCCATGATGCCAACAATTGCTTTGCGAATCCGGGCATAATCGAACTTAGCGATAATCCGGTGGACTGCCTTCGCATTCCCGATGCATTTACACCAAATGGTGATGGTATCAACGATACGTGGGAAATATTCAATATTCACCTGTATCCGAATGCAAGGGTAAGAATTTATAACCGTTGGGGTCAGGTAATGTATTCCGACAGTCCCATCAGTAATCCCTGGGACGGTACATACAATGGCAGGGCTTTGCCTGTTGGAGTGTATCTGTATGTTTTGCAAACCTTTGCAGGAACCCGCGATTACACCGGAACCGTTACACTTGTGCGATAATTTCAATTGTTAAAAAAGTACTTGTGTTTTTTGCTATATTAGCAATGAAAATTCAACAACTATATGGTCTAATTACGAAATCATTATCTGTTATGAAAAACTTACTCATTTTCCTCACTGTAAGCGTGTTTGTAGCATCTTGTAACAGCAATGCACCGAAAACAGCGAACCAATCAGCATCTGAAAAACCGGCAGCACAATTTACGCTTGCCATGTACGATCAGATTAATATCGGTATGAATATGGCCGAAGTGGTTGCTGTGATGAAAAAAGACGGTGTATTGCTTACTCAGGCTACGAGTAGTGGCAACGAAACAGGAGCAGGTAAGGTAACCGCAAAAATTTATACATGGACCAACCCTGATGGCTCCTATATCGAGGTAACGTTTGTCGAAGGTATTTCAATTTCGAAAAACAAGGTAAATCTGTAATCCAAAACAAAGTTTAGCGGCTATTAAAATCTGCGGCTTAGCGTCTTTGCGAGAAACCAATTTGGCGATAATATTGCATTCACCATGTCAAAGAGAGTACATTCTTTAATATCCTAAACGGGAAAAAGAATCTTTCCGGCTTTGCGAGAAACAAACTTGGCATTCAACACCTTAGCTTCAGCGAGAACCCAAAAACATCACAGTCGCAAACTGAAAAAGGGTTCTGCTGAACTGCAAAACCCTTTTCTTCATTTTTCTGTCGGGGTGAGAAGACTCGAACTTCCGACCCCTTGCACCCCATGCAAGTACGCTAGCCAACTGCGCCACACCCCGAAAAATGTGCTGCAAATGTAAGAAAGCATTTACACTCTGCAAAATCTTTTCACAAGAATATCAAACATTCGCCTTAATTTTTGGTTAAATCAAAAAATTCCTGTTGCTTGAACCGCTTTTTCAAATACCTTTAAGCCCTGATTTATTGTATGAGGATACTGTTGGTAATATTAATCTCCTTTCTGTTGGTGGGCATGGCCTCAGCGCAGAAGTACAGTATTAGCGGTTACGTTAAGGATGCTGCTTCGGGCGAAGAACTTATCGGTGCAAATATTATGGTCGAAGGTGCCAACACAGGAGCCACTACTAATAGTTACGGATTTTACTCACTTTCGCTGCCCGCCGGTAAATATTCCATACGCTACTCGTATATTGGTTACAACGATGAAGTAACCGAAATTAATCTTACCAAAAACCAGTCTCGTAATGTGAGCCTTAACAGTCGGGCTTATGTGACCGAAGAAATTGTGGTAACGGGCGAACGCACCGACCGCAATATTCAGGATAGCCGTATGAGTGTAAATAAGCTTCCGGTGGAAGAAGTAAAAACCATTCCGGCCTTTATGGGTGAGGTTGATGTACTAAAAACCATTCAATTACTGCCCGGTGTGCAATCGGCCGGAGATGGTAACTCTGGCTTTTACGTAAGGGGAGGGGGGCCCGATCAGAATCTGATTCTGCTTGATGAAGCTGTGGTGTATAATGCATCGCATTTATTCGGATTTTTCTCGGTGTTTAATGCCGATGCAATCAAAGATGTGGAATTGTATAAGGGGGGCATGCCCGCGCAATATGGTGGACGTGTAAGTTCGGTTCTCGATATTTCGATGGACAATGGCAATATGCGAAGCTATCATGTTGATGGTGGCATTGGTACCATTGCTACCCGGCTAACGGCTCAGGGGCCGATTATTCCCGATACCGCCAGTTTCCTTATTTCGGGGCGACGTACCTATATCGATATTCTGGTGAAACCTTTTGTTCGCGATACCAGTCCATTTAAAGGATCGGGCTATTATTTCTATGATTTCAACGCGAAATTCAACTATCGTTTTTCCGATAAAGACAGGGTGTTCCTCAGCGGATATTATGGCAAAGATGTGTTCACTTTTAAGAGTACCGAATCGAACTTTACCATGAAAATTCCCTGGGGTAACGGAATGGTGTCTGCCCGTTGGAATCACCTGTTCAATTCCCGGTTCTTCCTGAACTCAACCGCAGTATTCAGCGATTATCAGTTTTCGACCGACGTGGGCATGAAAAATGAAGATGGCAGTGATGGGTTCAGACTCATTCAAAACTCTGGTATACGCGACTTCAACTTTAAGCAGGATTTTACCTGGTTACCCAATCCGAAACACACGGTGAAATTTGGATTGTTTTATGTGTATCATATTTTTACTCCCAATACCGTGAATGCCGATTTTGGCGATATGGAATACAATTTCAACGGCAGGAACAGGCAATATGCCCACGAAGCAGCTGTGTATATTGGCGATGACTTTATAATCAACGATATCATTTCGGTGTACGTCGGTTTTCGCTTTGCCGGATTTTTTCAGTCGGGGCCGTTTACCCGCTACATAAAAGATCAGAATAACCTGCAGACCATCGACTCGGTAATGTATGGCAAAAACGCCCTCGTTTGCGATTATTATTCGCCTGAACCCCGTTTTTCGATGAAAATCAGCACAGGAAAAACATCAAGTGTGAAGTTGTCGTTTATGCAGAACAACCAGTTCATTCACCTTGCTTCGCTCTCGGCATCCACACTACCCACCGATTTATGGGTTCCCAGCAGTGATAAGGTGAAGCCTCAGTTCGGGCGTCAGATTGCAGCCGGTTATTTCCGCAATTTTGGCAATAATCAGTATGAAGCCTCTGCCGAAATTTATTACAAACAACTTGATAACCTGATTGAATATATGGATGGTGCCATGTATGGCGACGACCTGAACGATAACCCCGACAATTATTTTATATTTGGCGAAGGAAATTCCTATGGACTGGAATTGTTTTTTAAACGCCGTACAGGTCGGTTGACCGGTTGGATAGGCTACACCTGGTCGAAGACCGAGCGCTGGTTTGATGAGGTAGATAACGGAAACCCATTCCCGGCTAAATACGACCGGCGCCACGATGTGTCGGTAACTGCAACTTATAGCCTTAATGAACGATGGACTTTCGGAATGGTATTCGTGTATGCCACCGGAAACACAACTACCTTGCCGATAGGTCGTTATGTTATCGATGGTCAGATAGTAAACGAATATGGTCCGCGAAATTCTTTCCGCCTTGACCCATACCACCGCCTCGACCTTTCGGTTACTTATGTTCTGAAAAAGTCCGGTAAGTGGACTTCCGATCTCAATCTTTCGGTGTATAACGTTTACAACCGTAAGAACCCCTACTTTATTTATTTCTTTTACGAAGGCAATGTCGATGAGGGTAGTTTCCGAACGGTGGCACGACAGGTTTCGTTAATTCCCATTCTGCCCGCTTTAACCTGGAATTTCAGCTTTTAACCATGAAACAGATTATTATCAATATATTTCTTGTTTTGACGATGATTCTTAGCATTGTCTCCTGCGAAATTGATATCTCTGTTGATTTGCCACGGCCCGAAGACAAGATTGTTGTTGAGGGTTACATTCAGAATGGGGCAGCTCCTGTGGTTTTTATAACAAAAAATTCCGGTTATTTCGATGTGGTTAATGCCGAGTCCTTGGTGAATATGCTGGTGTATTCCGATACAGTGCGGGTTACTGTCAGCAATGGGGTGAAGTCGAAGGAATTAGAAACGACAATACTTCCACAATTTCCCTATTTAGGTTATTCCTGCGAAGGTTTTGTGGGCGAGGTGGGGCAAGAATACCGCCTTGATATTTATTATGGCAGCAAGCATTATTTCGCATATACCACCATTCCCGAACCGGTAACTATCGACAGTGTATGGTTTACATTGCTCAAAGACCGCGATTCGCTTGGTGTACTGAGCTTCAGGTATAACGACCCACCCGAACCGAGAAATTATTATGCGCTTCACACACGTGTGGAGGGCGAGCAGCAGGCTTATTACAAACCATATTACGGTTCGCATATCGACGATGACCTGTTTGATAACGGGGCTGTGGTAGTTTATGGTGGGGTTACCCGTGGAACCGACATGAATTCATTCTTTTATGAAGAACTCGAAGATGAGGAATGGCTGAATTCGGTTGCATTCGGAAAGGAGACTACCGTCGATATCCGTTTGTCGAGCATCGATTCAGACCATTATCAGTTTTGGAACAGCTACTACCGGCACATGATTACATGGGGTAACCCGTTTACCAATCCGGCAACGGTAAAGACCAATATTCAGGGTGACCCCGGTCTGGGTGTTTGGGGTGGTTATGGCACCAATATTGTTAGGGCTTATATCACCGATAGTGCAACAATTGAAATATTACCATGAGAAAAATTCTACTTCTTTTTTTGTTGATACCTGTTTTTTTGAAAATTTCGGGGCAGGATATGAAACCATTGAGTTGGTCATATTCGATTAAAGAGTGCAGCGAACAAAAGTTTGTTTTGTCGGTTCAGGCCAATATTGCGCCTCACTGGTACATCTATGCTGAAAATATGCCCGATGGCGGTCCGCTTCCTATGATTATCCGATTCGACGAAACTACCGATGCCATTCCGGGAGAGCCTTTACGGACTGATAAAGCACCAAAATCCATGTACGACGATGTGTTCGAAATGAATGTGAATTACTACGAAGATACAGCCGTATTTGTCCGTAAATTTGTGCCACCCGGAAATAAATTCGAAGCCCTGCTTTATACCGAAACACAGGCATGCTACAAAAAAGACGGTCAGTGTATTCTGATTGTTGAAGAAACGCTGTTGCAGTTCGAAAAGCTGGATGGACACTGGCAGATTAGCGCAATAAAAATAATCAATCAATAAGTTTATGATCGAAAAAGTGAAATGCCTGATTATCGGATCGGGCCCGGCAGGATATACTGCCGCCATCTATGCGTCGCGTGCCAATTTGTCACCCGTAGTTTACGAAGGACTTGAGCCCGGAGGACAATTAACCACCACCACCGAAGTCGAGAATTTTCCGGGTTACCCCGAAGGCGTTACCGGTCCGGTTATGATGGAAGATCTGAAGAAACAGGCTTCGCGGTTTGGTGCCGATATTCGTTTTGGAATTATAACCGAAGTTGATTTTACTGCACGGCCATTTAAAGCGATTGCCGACGAAAGTCACCACATCGAAGCCGAAGTGGTAATAATTGCTACAGGGGCATCGGCAAAGTATCTCGGACTTGAGTCGGAGCAAAAATTCCGTGGCAGAGGGGTGTCGGCCTGCGCTACCTGCGATGGTTTTTTCTATCGTGGTAAAGATGTTGCCGTAGTTGGTGGGGGAGATACTGCAGCCGAAGAAGCCAGCTATCTGGCTGGTTTGTGCCGCAAGGTGTACCTTATTGTACGCCGTAATGAACTGCGCGCATCTAAGGCTATGCAGCATAGGGTGTTTAATACCCCGAATATTGAAGTCCTGTGGAAACATCAGACTAAAGAGATCGTGGGTGATTTTTCGGGAGTTACCGGTGCTATTTTGGTGGACGATTTGCAAAAAGAGCGCAAAATTGACATTCATGGTTTCTTTGTGGCAATAGGGCATCACCCCAACAGCGATGTTTTTAAGAAATATCTCAACACCGACGAAACAGGATACATCATTACACAGCCCGGAACCACTCGGACCAATATCCCCGGGGTTTTTGCCTGTGGTGATGTACAGGATAAACACTACCGCCAGGCTATTACTGCTGCCGGATCAGGATGTATGGCTGCGATCGATGCGGAGCGTTTTCTCAGCGAAAACTAATATGACCCGAAAACAACGCTTCTCACATATTATTTCCTGGTTCACCGAAAACATGCCTCAGGCCGAAACGGAACTTGTGTTTAAAGACCCATATCAGTTGCTGGTGGCTGTTATTCTATCCGCACAATGTACCGATAAAAGAGTTAATTCCATTACTCCGGCTTTTTTCAGGCGTTTCCCTGATGTAAATGCCCTGGCTGAAGCCTCACAGGATGAGGTATTCGAACTCATTAAGTCGTGCTCCTACCCGAACAACAAAGCAAAACACCTTAGCGAAATGGCAAAAACCTTGTGCAATACATTTCAGGGTATTGTCCCCTCTGATGTTGAGGAACTGATCACACTGCCCGGTGTAGGACGAAAAACCGCACATGTGATTGCTTCGGTGGCTTTTAATCAGGCTAAAATGGCGGTCGATACGCATGTTTTCAGGGTTTCGAACCGAATGGGACTGGCCGTAAAGGCAACCACACCCCTGGCTGTCGAAAAGCAATTGGTGCAATATATTCCTGAAGGGTTGATACATAAGGCACATCACTGGTTGATACTCCACGGTCGCTATGTTTGTAAGGCCAGAAATCCGATGTGTTCGGCGTGTGGTGTTTCGGCTTATTGTAAGTTTTATCAGCAATTACAAAAGAAGCTTGTTGATAACTAAACACACATAATTTTAACTATCGCTGGCTATAATTTGATATATTTGTTGGCTTATTATTGAGAGATTGATGGAGAATACGATTAAAGCAACTGTGATTGAAGCAGTTAAGGCAATATACAAGAAAACGCCCGAGTTTTCGGATGTTCAGATTCAAAACACCCGAAAAGATTTTGAAGGCGATTATACCCTGGTGGTATTCCCATTGTTAAAATATTGCAACAATAAACCCGAAGCTATTGCCAAAGAGTTGGGCGTCTATCTGAAAAATAAGTTACATGATATTTCGTCGTATAACGTGGTGAAGGGCTTTTTGAACCTTAGAATGACCAGCGAATACTGGATTAACAGGCTCAACGATATGGTGCTGATTCAAGTAACAAAAGCACCTGTGGTTTCGCCACCACGCTACATGATTGAATTCTCTTCGCCAAATACCAATAAACCCCTGCATCTGGGCCATATCCGGAATAACTTGATTGGTGATGCGGTTTCCAGGATTCTTAAGGAAGCAGGCATTGAAGTGATTACTGTGAATCTCGTCAACGACAGGGGAATTCATATATGTAAATCAATGCTGGCCTATCAGCTTTTTGGTAAAGGCGAAACCCCTGATTCGGTTGGATTGAAGGGTGACAGACTGGTAGGTGATTATTATGTGCTTTTCGATAAAGTACATAAGGAGCAGATTGCTTCACTTGTGCAGCAGGGCATGAGCGATAAGGAAGCTGCGGATAAGGCCGAAATCATGGTGCAGGCCCGCGAATTGCTGAGGCAATGGGAAAACAACAAGCCTGAAGTAAGGGAACTTTGGAAAAAAATGAACGCTTGGGTGCTCGATGGGTTCGAAAAAACTTATAGCAAGCTGGGCATTGCGTTCGACAGAACGTATTTTGAATCGGAAACTTACCTGTCGGGAAAGGAAATTGTACTGGATGGTGTGAATCAGGGAGTATTCTTCCAACACGAAGACGGTTCGATAAGGATAAATCTGAGTGCTGAAGGACTCGACGAAAAGGTATTGCTAAGGGCCGACGGAACCAGTGTATACATTACACAGGATTTGGGTACTGCCTGCCAGCGTTTTAACGAATTCCATCTTGACAAGCATATTTATGTGGTAGGGAACGAGCAGATTTATCATTTTCAGGTATTGAAACTGATCCTCAAAAAACTGGGAATGGACTGGGCCGACAATATTATTCATATGTCGTATGGTATGGTCGAACTGCCCGAGGGCAAAATGAAATCACGCGAAGGTACCGTGGTTGATGCCGACGACCTGATTGCAGAGATGCGTGAAACTGCCGAAAATATGTCGGTAGAGCATGGTAAGCTGGCCGAAGTGCCATCCGAAGAAAAGGACGAAATTCTTGATATGATTGCCCTGGGAGCATTGAAGTATTTTATCCTGAAAGTCGACCCGAAGAAAACCATCACCTTTAATCCGCGTGAGTCAATCGACTTTAACGGAAATACCGGGCCATTTGTGCAGTACACTTATGCCCGCATCTGCTCCATACTCCGTAATGCCGAAAAAATGAACATCCGTTTCAAGGGAAAAGTTTCGGAAGAAGCAAATACGGTGAACAAAGAAATAGATCTACTCAGGCTCTTGTCGAGATATAACAATGTGGTTGATGAAGCCGCAAAGGCACTCGATCCAGGCAGCATTGCAAACTACGCATACGAGCTGGCTAAAGAGTTTAACCAGTATTATCACGAATATTCGATTCTCAAGGAAAAAGATGCCAATATCTTACATTTTCGACTGCAACTATGCCGTTGTACTAAAGAGGTAATGCAAAAAGCCATGGGACTGCTCGGTATCAGGATGCCTGAAAGAATGTAAATACTTTCCTTTTCAATTACAAACGACAACAAATAGATAATATCCGTAAGTAATCGGTAATTAACCGATTTTGTGTTACTGGAAGATTCATATTTGCCGAAAACTAAAAGTAAAGCGATATGAATTCAGTAAACAAAGTTCAGTTAATCGGTGAGTTAAAAAATACACCTGAGTTTAGCGAAGCCAACGGGTTAAAACTTGCCCGGTTTATATTAATCACCTGCGATTATTACCGTATCGACGGAAAACTAATTCTCGAGCGTGAATGGCATCAGGTAGTGGCATTCGGGCAACAGGCTACCCTTGTGATGCAAAACCTGGTTAAAGGCGACGAAGTGGTAGTCGATGGTAGCATTGTTCGAAGGAATTCGACCGATGAAAAGGGAAATAAAGTGCTTGTGACCGAAGTACTGGTTCAGGGGATATTGTTTCCGTTTACTAAGCGGGCTTGAAAAAAAAAGGCCGCCCTGAGGCAGCCTTTTTGTGTAAACCGTAAGTTAGGATTTATTTAACAAGATTAACTTTTTTAACGGTCAGACCATTTTCGTTCATAATGCGAACGATGTAGGTTCCTTGAGCAAATGCTGACATATCAACGCTAAGGTTGTTCTGTGCTGCATCGGTGTTAACAAGAACTTTTCCGGTGATGTCAACAACCTGAATATTGGCACCTTCTACATTGGTAAGGGTTACCATATCGCGGGTCGGGTTGGGATATACCGAAATTTCCTGAGAAGCAACATTGTTGTTGGTTCCAGAGTAAGGTCCAACACTCAGTCTGATAACTGGAACGAAATCAGTTCCGCTATAATACCAAGCATCTTGTCCTGCAAAATATATCCATGAGTCCCAACCAGATGTTGGTGCAGTAGCATCAACACCCAAACGGAATTCAAGACCAGAGAAATACATTTCTACAGCCACGAGAATTTCAACATAACCGCCGTCGGGGGCATCAATGCTGTATACATCCGACATTTCAACGTGCTGCATGGTCCCTGCCTGTTCTTCGTTATCGATGGTTACCAGCGCGCTGCTCGAAACTTCGGTCCATTCTTCGGTTGCTTCATCCATAACCATGAGTTTTACAATGTAGCTGGTTCCTACTTCGGTCATCGAAGAAAGCCAGAATTCAACAAAGTTAACTTCGCAGTCAACAAAAATCGGATAGGTAACACCTACAATGTCTCCATCAATTCCACCGGTGGTGTAGTTTCCGGTACTCCATGAACCGGTCAGGTTGTCATTATCATGGGCATACATTGCCGGTGTAAAATAGGTACTGTAGCTCAGCATATTGTTTTCGGGATTTTCATCGGTAACACCATCAACATCTGTTGATATTTCCCAGGTGTACATCTGATAGTCTTGGTCCGAAGCTAAAGATAAAGCAAAAGCATCATCAATCGGATCGTAGCTGGTGGTAATGGTGTCCTGTTGTTCAGTGGTAAGAGTTCCTTCGTAAACCTGTTGTGTATTGTAAATTTCTGCCATACTGCCGTCTTTTACGCTTGCTGTAATAATGGGGGTAGCATCTTGGGTTCCATAATTTTTAACAATACCTGAGAACCATACAGGGGCGCCGATTCCATTCATCTGGAAAGCGGGAATTTGTCCGTAGAATCCGCTAAATCCATAATTGATATACTGGGGCCAGAAGTTTACACGAGCCTGAACCAAAGAAACATCATAATCGGGGGCAACAAATACTTTTACATCGTCAACCATCCATGCATAATCCCATTCGCCAATGTAGCGGAAACGGAGTTTTACATCGGCCTGGTTGGCTGCTACCGTAGAGATGTTTACTACCACATAGGTTGGATTGGCCGAAGCACCATTTACACTAAGGTCGGTGTGTACTTCATACTGTGTCCAGTTGGTACCGCCGTCAACACTAACTTCGAGGTAGGGGGTGCCATGGAACATTCTGTAATATGATTCAAATTGAACCGATACGTTCGTGTAAGCAGAACAATCGATGCTACCAATGTATGTCATCTTGGAATCCTGAGTGGTTTCCGAAACGCCAATACCATCGGAATCGTACATGGCAAAGCCATTGGCAGCAGTAGTCGATTCAATTGGACCCATACCGGCTGAAAAAGTACCAGCAGGTCCATCGGTACCAATAACCCATGGGCCATCGTTCGGATTGTCAGGCAGATACTCCATTGTCCATTCTGAGGCATTCGAAAAATCGTTTTGCCAAATAATCTATAGGTCTTTGGTTTGTTGAGTTTTGCCGCTTTTCACCGGGTACGATATGGTCTTTTTGTTCATCAGATGCTGACCAAATACCATTGAAGCAACAAAAACTACCATCAATAATAAAGAGAATTTTTTCATAGCATTTACTTTTAGTTGTTAAAATGTTTCTTAGGCGCAAGATACGAAAAAAATCTTTATCAGCGAAAAAAATGATGTTTTTAGATTTTTTTCGAAGCTGCTGATAGGTCATATACGTTTAGGTAGGTATAATCAGCCCTTTAGTCCAAAACATTTTGATGCTATAACACATCCGTCCTAAATAAAATTTAAATAAAAAGGGGAGTTGGGAATTACTCATAATGAGTAATTTTAAAGTTGCAAAACAAAACCAACTCCCATGGTAAAATTATCACTTTTTTCACAGATAACAAGTATAATCCCTCGTAATTTATTTTCGATAATTGTCGACAAATATCAAGGCGACAAATACACTAAGGGTATTGATAGCTGGACGCATTTTATCAGCATGTTATTTTGCCAGCTTGGGCAGGCCAACTCGGTCAGGGATATATCCAACGGATTGCGCAGTATCACAGGAAACATATATCATTTAGGTTGCCAACGATCGCCTTCTAAGTCAACCATATCCTATGTAAACGAGCATCGCAATTTTCGTATTTTTCAAGAATTCTACTATTCGCTGTTTTCATATTTAAAGCAGCAAACCCATTTTGCCAAGCCGGCACTTCATCAGTTACGGCGTAAAGTATACTTACTCGATGCCAGCACCATTTCGTTATCACTTTCACTTTACGATTGGGCCAAGTTCCGAACACGCAAAGGGGCTGTAAAGCTACACATGTTGCTAGATTATGATGGTTGTTTACCTGCCTTTGCCGATTTAACCCATGGGAACATTCACGAGATTCAAATAGCCAGAAAAATGAACCTTCCCAACGATAGCATTGTCGTTTTCGATATGGGATACTACGACTTTGCCTGGTGGAAGAATTTGGACAGCAGGAATATTTGGTTCGTAACGCGAGCCAAAGACAATTTAGACTATCAAGTAGTTGAAAGATTTGATATTACTGATGAAAAGAACAAGGGGGTAATGGAAGATTGTAATATTCGGCTAAACAGTGTCAAAGGCAGAGAAGAGTATCCTAACATGTTGAGATTGGTGCGATTTTGGGATGAAAAAAATCAAAACTTACTGGTATTTCTTACCAACAACAGGTATTGGACAGCATCAACTGTTGCGGCAATTTATAAAGAGCGTTGGCAGATTGAATCGTTCTTTAAAATGATTAAGCAGAACCTGAGAATCAAATCTTTCGTCGGAACATCAGAAAATGCAGTACAAATCCAGATTTGGACGGCCCTTATTACGATGCTCTTATTGACCTACCTAAAGATTAAGGCAAAATATGCATGGCACATGTCAAATCTAATCACATTTATCCGACTCAATCTATTTGTGAAAATTGATCTTTGGCAATGGATAAACGAGCCATTTTTCCGTCCAAAAGAAATTATTTCAACACAACTTTCTCTATTTAGTGGATAGGGTTGTTTCTGAAAACTCAATTCTTCAATATTTATATTGCTGATTACCAATCAATTATTCGCGGTAAAAAATTGTTTTGGACAGCTGTGATGCTATAAATACTATTATTACATTTGCAGAACAACAAAAAAGCAAAAAACACATGGAATTACTTCAGACGGGGGACCCAAGGAATAAGGTTTTTAATGAACCTGCATCTATTTTTTTCAGCCTGTCCGACGAGGAGAAGAATACGCTACTGGCCGGTACTATGGTGAAAAACTACCGAAAGAACGAAATTGTTTTTTCTGAAGGTGCACGGCCCAATGGTTTAATCTGTTTATCGTCAGGGAAAGTGAAAATTTTTAAAGAAGGTGTTGGCGGCCGTGAGCAAATTGTTCGGTTGGCCAAACCGGGTGGTTTCATTGGTTATCGGGCGTTGTTTGCCGGCCAGAACTATCATGCTTCTGCTGTTGCCATCGAAAACTCTACTGCCTGCACCATCGATAAGGAGGTGTTGTTTAACGTGATGAAGCAAAATCCCGGACTTACTTTCAGGGTGCTGAAGAATCTGGCTACCGAGTTGGGTGTTTCGAATGCACAGACAGTGAATCTGACCCAAAAGCATATCCGTGGCCGTTTGGCTGAATCGTTGCTGTTTCTGGCCGAAACCTATGGTTACGAAGAAGACGGGGTTACCATTAAAGCTTATCTTTCGCGCGAAGATGTGGCCAACCTGAGTAACATGACTACCAGCAATGCTATAAGAACCTTATCGACATTTGCCGGAGAAAAAGTGATTGACCTCGACGGGCGAAAAATCAGAATTCTCGATGCCGGGAAACTGCAACGTATCTCTGATTTAGGATAAAATCTATCTGTAAATGCTGTCGCTTAGCTCAACAGCTTCTTAACAATTTCTGAGACAGTGCGACCATCGGCTTTGCCTGCCAGTTCTTTATTGGCGAGTCCCATAACTTTACCCATATCCTTTATCGAAGTGGCGCCGGTTTCGGCCACAATGTTTTTTACGACCACTTCGATTTCTTCAGGACTCAGGGCTTTGGGCAAATAGGTTGCAATCACTTCAGCTTCAGCAATTTCGTTTTCGTATAAATCGGCTCGGTTCTGCGATTTATAGATTTCGGCAGTTTCGCGACGTTGTTTGACCATTTTTTGTATGATGCCCATAGCTCTTTCGTCGGTTAGCCCTTTGTCGCCGGCTTCGGTATTCACCAGCAGGAATGCCGATTTTACTGCCCGCAATGCCATCAGCCTGACTTTATCTTTGGCCAGCATGGCTTTTTTGATGTCTTCGTTTATTTGTTCTGCAATGCTCATGACGTAGAATATTATGAATTTTTATCATTGTCGAAATCGAGCGACAAATTTTGGTTTCCCAGCAATCGTTTATAGGCGGGCTCGTTTTCGAGACTTTCGAGATATGAAGAGTCGTTCAGTTTGTTCAGGTCCTTTACATGTTTAAACTGGTTGGGATCGCTGTTGATCTGGTCCAGGTCGTCGTCGTCGAGATTGTCGGGATGGGTATGATTATCAGGCTTCGAGTTAATAATAAATTCTACGGTACGGGGCGATTCGTCATCGTCGTCGTCGGATGAAAATATTATCTCATCGGCTTTTTCTTCTTCCGTGGTGGGGTTGGTAGGTGGAATGTTTTGCCCGAACGGAACATGAACAAATTTCTTTTCTGATTCATATAATCCCGGTATTGACTTGAAACCGGTGGCAATAACCGTAACCCGCACTTCGGCATTCAGGTTTTCGTCGAAGCCGGTACCCCAGATAATATTCGATGAGGTACCCACTGCCTGGGTAACATAATTGGTAATAGCTCCGAATTCACTCATTTTTATTTCGAACTCACCGGTTCCACTCATAATATTGAGTAGGATGTTTTTTGCACCCCGGATATCGTTGTCTTTTAGCAACGGCGAATTCAAAGCATCTTTAATGGCATTTATTGCCCTGTTTTCGCCTTCCGAAATTGCTGAACCCATGAGGGCCACACCGCTGTCTTTCATTACGGTTCTCACGTCTTCGAAGTCGACGTTGATATAACCATGAACGGTGATGATTTCGGCAATCCCTTTGGCGGCAGTAGCCAAAACTTCGTCAGCCTTACTGAAAGCTTCCGACATTTTAAAGTCTCTGAAGATTTCCTGAAGCCTTTCGTTGTTTATAATAAGTAGTGAATCGACATGTTGCTCAAGTTGCTTAATTCCTTCGATGGCCTGATTGATTCTCAGCGGGCCTTCTACCTTGAAGGGCACCGAAACAATTCCGACCGTAAGGATCCCCCTGTCTTTGGCAGCTTTGGCAATTACCGGTGCAGCCCCGGTACCTGTTCCTCCGCCCATGCCCGCAGTAATGAAAACCATTTTGGTATTGTTCTCTAGAATTTCTTCGATTTCGTGAAGGCTTTCGATGGCAGCCTCACGCCCGCGTTCAGGATTATTGCCGGCACCCAGCCCTTCGGTGAGGGTTTGACCCAGTTGAATCTTGTTTACCACAGGACTGCTCTTTAATGCCTGCACGTCGGTATTGCATATCACGAAATCCACATCACGGATACCGAGTTTGTACATTTGGTTTACTGCATTTCCGCCGCCGCCTCCAACACCAATGACTTTAATGATGGAGAGTGTTTGTTTTTCGATACCGAAATCAAGATCAAGCATATTGATTGTGTTTAGTTGTTTTATAATTCATTGTCATCATCATCGAAGAATTTCGATACTTTGGTTTTAAACAAGTCGAGTAGTTTTACCTTTTCGCCTTCAGGGGCGTCTTCATCGCGTTGTTTTTTCTTTTCCTTTTGTTTTTTATCGGGTTTTGCCGGTTCTTCTTTTTCTTCGGGTTCTTTGCCGGTCATTATTTCGATAGTTTTTTTAGGTTCATGAGCCGTTTGCTGCATTTCGAAGCCTTTCATAATGAGCCCGACACTGGTGGCAAACTGGGGTTGATTGATTTCTTCAACAACATCCGAGGTCAGATATTCATTCGGGTATCCAATGCGGACGTCATATCCTGTAAGGTGTGAGAATAATTGCCTTACATTTTTGAGCAGTGAACCACCTCCGCATATAACCATACCGGCTCCGAGTTTTCTTGCTTTTCCCGATACTTCGAGCTGGAACATTACTGCGTGCACAATTTCTTCGATTCGCGCTTTAATAATCAGGCTGAGGGTATTGAGCGACATTTCTTTCGGTGGACGCCCTTTAAATCCGGGTACCGAAATTATTATTTCTTCCTGCGATTTTTCAGGGAGGGCCGATCCATATTGCTTTTTCAATTCTTCGGCCTGCCGTTCAAGTATGTTGAAAGCCTGCTTGATGTCGGAGGTAATTACGTTGCCACCCAGCGGAATTACTGCTGTATGAACAATCACTCCATCGTGAAACACTGCAATATCAGTAGTTCCGCCACCAATGTCAACCAATGCAACCCCAATCTCTTTTTCGTCATTGGTAAGAACGGCGGCCGAGGATGCCAATGGTTCAAGTATGAGTCCGTTTACTTTGAGTGCAACACGGTTTACACATTTTTTAATATTCGATACCGACGCCATTTGCGCCACAACCACATGATAGTTTCCTTCGAGCTGACGGCCTGACATACCTACAGGGTTTTTTATGCCCACTTCGCTATCGACGATAAATGTTTGTGGAATGACGTGTAAGATTTCTTCACCCTGGTCGATGGCCAGTTCCAGGACTTTATTTTTAAGAAACACCAGATCGGGGGCACTGATTTCGTGATCAACCGAAGGCAGGGTATAGGTTGTACGGGCTTTTGTACTTCTGATGTGTTGCCCGGCAATGCCCACGTAAACTTCACTGAGTTTAATTCCCGAATTCTCGGCAGCTTTGTCGAGGGCAGCCCGTATCGATTCGATGGCTTCCTCGATGTTGAGTACCGCTCCACGCTTAATGCCCTTCGACGGGACTGTGCCGAAACCCAGAATTTCGAATTTATTGTCTGCATTTTTACGGCCTGCAATAGCAACAATCTTGGTTGTACCTATGTCGATGGCTGCAATGATAGAATTCTCCATATATATTATTTTTTACAAACGACCTGATTAGAATATTTTAAATTTATGATACTGTACTGGTTCCAGTCGGTGAGTTTAAACCCTTCGCGGTACATGGCTTCCATTTTACTGAGCTTGTATTCATAATTTTGTAAATCACCCAGCACAATGATATGATTACCCACCCTTGGAACCAATTCAATATCGTATTCCTGATTGATGTTGATTTGTTCAATTTGTGGCCCCCACAGCTCATGTGTGCTTATAAATTCGGCAAACCGAAAAACATCGGTAAGGGTATAATGATATGTAGCCAGTATATTTTTGTTTTTCACGCTATCCCCATTGAGGCTTTGGATAAATTCTGAGGAAATCTCACCGGTTAATATGGGAACATGAGCGGTATAGGCATCGCTGAGGGGCATTATGGTAGCTTTTGAATCAATATAGAAGCCATTGGCTGTCGATGGGTCTTTCGGAATAACCCGGAGCAGTGGTTTACGCTGAATCACTGCAATGGTGAGTGCGCCTTCGTATTCGGAATATACCTGTGCTTTGGCCACGGCGGGATGCTTTGATATGATAGCTTCAATTTTATCAAAATTAATACTGTTCAGCGGAATCCTGATGCAATTAATGCCATTGTTAGTCAACAACTTATTAACATCCGAGGTGTCTACAAATTTTTCGTTTCCCTCGATGTGAATGCTTATTTTATTGCATACCGCCTTGTGCTGCATTCCTTTAACAAATCCGAGCATTACCACCAGATATCCCAGCAGTAATGACCATTTTAGAATTTTTAGGATGCGTCGTTTCATTGCCTGAAAAGTTTACTGATAGGATTCACCAAACGGTCGATATCGCCGGCGCCCATGGTAATTAGCACGTCCGTCCCAAGATTTTGACCAATATAATCCACAAGAGTTTCGTAACTGCACAGCGTTTTTTTGTTCAGGCTCATTTTGTCGAGAATCATCTGTGAGCTGATACCCGGAATAGGAAGTTCGCGGGCCGGATAAATATCAGTGAGAATTATTTCGTCGAATTGCGAGAGAATCTCAGCAAATTCATCGGCAAAATCGCGTGTGCGTGTGTACAGATGTGGTTGAAAAACTCCGGTTATTTTTCGACCCGGGAACAAACTGCGTGCAGCTTCGAGTGTTGCTGCTATTTCGCGGGGGTGGTGTGCATAATCATCAATATATGCAAACCCGGGTGTTTTAACAATATATTCAAAGCGTCGTTTTACTCCGGTAAAGTCAGCCAGACCGTCTCGGATATTTGCCTCGGGAGCTCCCGATAGCCAGGCAAGTGCGGTAGCGGCTACGGCATTTTCAATGTGGTGCCTGCCGGCGTAGCGAATTCGCAGATTTTCAATAATACCGCCGGGTATTATCAGGTCGAAATGAGTTTGGCCTTCACTAATCCGGTTATTTACAGCATGGAAATCTGCTCCAGTGCTGAATGCCGAATAGGTATAGTGCCTTACCTGCGCAATTGCTGCAAGCCGATCGGCAATATCGTGCTTTACTACAGCAGCCCCCGATGGTTTTACCTGCCTGATGAAGTCGTTATATGCTTCGCGCATGTTTTCGGCGCTGCCATAAATGTCGAGGTGGTCGGCATCGATATATGATACAAGAGCTAAATCAGGGTGCAGGCGTAAAAACGACCTGTCGTACTCGTCGGCTTCGAGTACCACGATATTGGCTTCGGGGTGAAGTACCAGATTTGAACCGAAGTTGTTCGAGATTCCGCCCAGAAATGCATTGGTTTTTGCTCCGTGCTGGTTAAGCAGCCATGCAGTTAGCGTGGTAATGGATGTTTTACCATGTGTCCCGGCAATGGCAATATTTTTCATCGTTGATGCAATGTGGGCAAGAACTTCGGAACGTTTTTTTACGTTAAAGTGTTTTGACAGGAAGAACTGTAACTGCGGGTGTTCCATTGGTATGGCAGGGGTGTATACTACCTCTGTAAATTCCTTGTTGGTAAACAGTGCCGGAATCGCAGTAATTTCTTCGTTAAATGTTACCCCGATACCCTGACTTATTAACATGTCTGTAATGTCACCCGGGGTTTTGTCATATCCGTAAACGGAATGACCCTGCTTATGAAAAAATGCTGCCAGGGCACTCATTCCAATGCCCCCAATACCGATAAAGTAATATGCCTTGTTGCTATTTTTCATACGCGAGTTGTAGTACTTTTTTTGCAATAATTTCGGCGGAACCGGGTAAGGCCATCCGGCTTATATTGGTCGTCAGGGTTTCTTGCAGGGTTTTATTTTCGATAATACTTTTTACTACGGGCATCAAATTCTTGCGGGCTTCCGCATCGGTAACCATCAGCGCTGCCTGGCGATTTACGAGTGCCATGGCATTTTTGGTCTGATGGTCTTCTGATACATTGGGAGATGGAACAAATACTGATGGTTTTGCCACCAGACAGAGTTCCGAAATGGTGCTGGCTCCGGCTCTGGAGATTACCACATCGGCAGCGGCAAATGCGAGATCCATGCGATAGATAAAGTCGTGGGGAAAGATAAACGATTCTGAACCCATGGCAGCTATTTTTGCCTTTTCGAAATATGGTTTACCGGTTTGCCACAGAATCTGAATTTTGTTTTCGGCAAAGAAATCTTTGTTTTCGCGAATACTTTCGTTGATAGTATATGCGCCCAGACTTCCTCCCACCGAAAGTATCACGGGTAAATTTCCGTCAAGCCCAAAAAACCTGAGTGCCTCGTTACGTTTGTCCGAAGCATCGAGAATGTCCTGACGTACAGGATTTCCAGTAAGAACAATTTTATCAGCCGGAAAATATTTTTCAAGCCCTTGATAAGCCACACAAATAACGCTGGCTTTTTTGGCAAGCAGGCGATTGGTAATACCAGGAAACGAATTTTGTTCCTGTATAAGGCATGGGATTCCCCTTCGACTGGCAACCCGCATAACCGGACCGCTGGCATATCCGCCCACACCTACCACTACGTCTGGTCTGAACGCTTTTACCACCCTGCGGGCTTTAGCCATACTGGTGTACAAACTGATAAAAAATTTGAAAATTTTGAGCGATAGTTTACGCGGGAATCCCATTACCGGCAAGCCTTCGATGGGGTAGCCGGCCTTGGGGACCTTTTCCATTTCCATACGACCGATGGCTCCTACAAACAGAATATCGACAGTAGGCTCAATGGTTTTTATTGCATTGGCAATGGCAATGGCCGGGAATATATGTCCTCCGGTTCCTCCTCCACTGATGATTATTTTTTTACTCATGACTCGGTAGTTTCAGGTTGTGTTTCTTCAGCAAGGTTTTCTTCGGGTATCTCTGTTTCGTTTTCGTCCTGATTCAGATCTTTTTTCTTTTGCGCTTCCGCCTCATTTACTTCGCGGCTGATACTGAGAATTACTCCAATGGCAATACTGAGGAAAATTATGGATGTTCCTCCCATGCTCACAAATGGCAGGGTCTGGCCTGTGGTAGGGAACAGATTAACCGCTACAGCCATGTGCGAGAATGCCTGAAAGACCAGCATCATTCCGAGCCCCATGGCCGAGAACGCCCCGAATTTACGATCCACTTTTTTCACGATTAGAATTACCCTGTAAAAAAGAAATACAAACAATGCCACGAGTATCATTGCCCCGAAAATATACCCGTATTCCTCAACAATAATGGCAAAAATAAAATCGGAATAGGGGTGGGGTAACACATTCCGCTGAACTGAATTCCCTGGTCCTTTACCCAACACACCTGCCGATGCTATGGCAATTTTAGCCTGATCAGCCTGAAAATTACTTTCGCTTTCGGGGTTCATAAATGCCTCGATACGACTTTTGGCAGTGTCGATTCGGCCTTTTACCGGACTTACCATGGTTATCAGCACGAAGAGCCCAACACCGGCAATGCCGATTCCTACTACCATGAGCAGATATTTGAATTTTACCTGTCCGACGAAAAGTAACAGCATACAGGTTCCGAACAGCAATATCGACGTGCTGATGTTGGCCGGAAAAATCAGTCCGCAAATGATGCCCATGGGGAGTATCAAGTGCCGGAGCGTTCCTTTAAAGGTTTTAATTTCTTCTTCTTTCACCGAAAGGGTACGCGCCAAATACATGATTAATGCAATTTTTGCAAAGTCACTGGTTTGAAATGTGATGCCACCGGGAAGGGCAATCCAGCGGCTGGCTTCGTTGAGGCTCATTCCCCAGAGAAGCGTTACAGCAAGCAGAAAAATTGAAATATAGTAAGCAATCTGCGATAGCTTGCTGAAGTATTTATAGGGTATGCGGTGGCAGAAAAAGATGATGAGAAATCCGACAAACAGCATGGCAAGCTGCCGCATCAGGTAGTGCGCGGCGTTTCCACCAAAATATTTATAGGCGAGTGTGCCCGATGCACTGTATACGGCCAAAATAGAATAGCCGGCCAATATGGCCAGTATTGTCCAGATAACCCGGTCGCCTTTAATATTTTTTCTTAAAAACTCCAGCATTATAAATTCCTTACGGCTCTTTTAAACAAATATCCGCGTTCCTCGTAGTTTTTAAACAGGTCGAAACTGGCACAAGCCGGCGAGAGCAATACGATTTCACCGTCCGATGCCAAACGGTAAGCTGCATTTACAGCATCGTCCATCGAATTTGTATCGATTATTTTGGGAACGATATCCTCGAATGCACTATGAATTTTGCTGTTGTCAACACCCAGGCAGACTATGGCTTTTACTTTTTGCCTCACGAGGTCGTTGAGCATTGAATAATCGTTGCCTTTATCGACACCACCAACAATCCAGACCACGGGATTTTTCATGCATTCGAGTGCATACCATGCCGAATTAACATTGGTAGCCTTCGAGTCGTTGATGAATTCAACCCCGTGAACTTTAATCACAGGTTCGAGCCGGTGTTCAACATTTTTAAAATCCATCAGGCTTTCGCGTATCACATCTTTGCGGATGTCGAGTACGTGTCCAACAATTGATGCCGCCATCGAATTGTACACATTGTGCTTGCCTTGCAATGCGAGTTCGTGAATTGTCATAGTCATTACGTTTTTATTGTTGTCAATCAGGTGTATAGTATCGTTACTGAGATAGGCTCCGTTTCCTTGGGGATTATCTTTCAGGGTGAAAGCATAGTTTTTTGAATTTAGCTGCATTTCTTCGAGTTCCTTGATAATGACTTCGTCGTCGGAGCAATACACGAAAACGTCATTTTCTGTTTGATTTTGCAGAATTCTGAACTTCGAATCGATGTAATTCTGAAATTTATAATCGTAGCGGTCGAGATGATCGGGTGTGATGTTGAGTAAAACTGCCAGCTCTGCCTTGAATGTGAACATGCCGTCAAGCTGAAAACTGCTCAATTCGATTACGTAATAATCGAAATGGTTTTGGGCTACCTGTAAGGCAAAACTTTGCCCCACATTTCCTGCAAGACCAACATTTAATCCTGCCTTACGCAGGATGTGATAGGTAAGCATGGTGGTGGTTGTTTTTCCGTTACTGCCGGTAATACATATTTTAATTGCTGAAGTATAGCGGCCTGCAAATTCAATTTCGGAGATGACGGGAATACCCGATTCATGAATTTTTTTAATCAAAGGAGCTTTGTCGGGAATACCCGGGCTTTTTATTACTTCGCCGGCATTGAGAATTTTTGCTTCGGTATGCTTTTTTTCTTCGTAGTCGAGTTGATACTCTTCGAGCATACTTTTATATTTAGGCGCAATTTCGCTCATGTCGGAAACAAAAACCTCAAAGCCTTTTTGCTTGGCCAGAATGGCAGAGCCCACTCCGCTTTCGCCTGCACCCAATATGACAATTCTTTTATTCATGGTTTTGTTTATCTGAGTTTGAGTGTAATGATTGCGAGAACTGCCAGCATGAGGGTCACAATCCAAAAGCGCGAGACAATTTTGGGCTCGGGATACCCTTTTTTCTGATAATGGTGATGTAAGGGTGACATTAAAAATATGCGCCTTCCTTCACCGTATTTACGCTTGGTGTATTTAAACCAGGTCACCTGCATTATCACCGAAAGACTTTCCATGAAGAATACGCCACAAAGGATGGGGAGTAACAATTCTTTTTTAATAATAATTGCGAAAACGGCTATGATGCCTCCAATAGCAAGACTGCCGGTGTCGCCCATGAAGACCTGTGCAGGGTAGGAGTTGTACCAGAGGAACCCAATGGTTGCCCCGATAAATGCAGCCATATAAACCACCAGCTCTCCCGTATGGGGTATGTACATAATGTGCAGGTAGTCGGCGGCAATGAGGTTACCCGACACATAGGCCAATATCCCCAATGTTGCCCCCATGATGGCAGAAGTTCCTGCTGCAAGTCCGTCTAATCCATCGGTAAGGTTGGCCCCGTTCGAAACGGCCGTGATTATTAATATGGTTGCAATTACGAAAATTATCCATGCAAATTTGTATTTCACGGCATCACCCAGAAAATTTACGAAGTTCACATAATTGAATTCGTTGCCTTTCACAAAGGGAATTGTAGTGCGTGTGGTTTTAACGTCGTGATATTGCACATCACCGTCTTCGCAGTTGCTGATGGTAATGTTGTCGCCCATTACCTGCTGGTCGGCAGTCGCCGGTGTTTGGGTCTTTACACGTACCACCACATCTTCGCTGAAATACAGGGTAAGCCCAACAATCAACCCAAGGGCAACCTGCCCAAGTATTTTAAACTTTCCGGAGAGCCCTTTTTTGTTTTTCTTAAATACTTTGATGTAGTCATCGAGAAACCCGATGGTGCCCAGCCAGATAGTGGTTACCAGCATCAGAATTACGTAAATGTTATCGAGTTTTGCCCAGAGAAGAACCGGTAAAATTATTGATAGCAATATAATCAGCCCTCCCATGGTGGGCGTGCCTTTCTTCTGCATCTGACCTTCGAGACCCAGATCTCTGATTTCTTCCCCAATTTGAAGACGCTGCAGTTTGCGGATAATTTTTTTACCAAACAGCATCGAAATGATGAGAGAGGTAATGATAGTCATGGCTGCCCTGAAGGTGATAAACTGTATAACCCCGGCACCGGGTACATCAAGCTGATCGAGATAGTTGAATAAATAGTAAAGCATCAGATCAATTGTTTTAGAATTTCACTTACTGTTTCTTTATCATCGAAGTGGTGTTTCACACCATTGATTTCCTGATAGTTTTCGTGGCCTTTCCCGGCAATCAGCACCACATCACCCGGTGTTGCCAGCATACAGGCTGTGCGGATGGCTTCCCTGCGGTCGGTAATTTTCAGGGTTTTTGCTTTAAGCACATAATCAAGACCTGTTTCCATATCGGATAGAATATCCTCGGGATTTTCGTTGCGCGGATTATCGCTGGTTAATATGAGTTTGTCGCTCATTTCGGCTGCTACCTTTGCCATTACCGGCCTTTTGGTTTTATCACGATTCCCTCCGGCACCCACTACCGTAATTATTTTATTGCCTTCCTGACGAATCTGGTTAATGGTGCTGAGTACATTTATCAGGGCATCGGGCGTGTGAGCATAATCAACAATGGCCGTTATCCCGCACCCGGCATTTATGGTTTGAAACCTTCCGTCAACCGGATGAAGTCCGCTTAATGCCTGTAAGGTCTCAATACTACTGAACCCTAATTTAAGGGCGGTTGCATATACGGCCAGCAAATTGCTTGCGTTGAATTTTCCGGTAAAATGCGACCACATTTCGTGACCGTCGATATTCAACAACATTCCATCGAAATGGCTTTCGATAATTTGTGCCTTGTAATCGGCTGGTCGTTGTACCCCATAGTCCGAAATGGCAGCCTGCGAGTTCTGCACCATAACACTGCCATTTTTATCATCAGCGTTGGTTATCGCAAAAGCGTTGCGGGGCAACTGGTCGAAAAAAAGTTTCTTGGCCCTGATGTATGCATCAAATGTTTTGTGATAGTCGAGATGGTCGTGTGTGATATTGGTGAAAATGCCGCCTGCAAAACTTAATCCGGTCGTACGGTGCTGTACTATGGCATGTGAACTCACCTCCATAAAACAATATTCGCAACCCCGCGCTACCATTTCGGCAAAAAGCCTGTTGATAGTTATTGCATCGGGTGTGGTATGGGTGGCTGCAACAGTATCACCATCAATAATGTTTTTAACGGTACTAAGAAGCCCTGCTTTATACCCTAACGAAGTTACAAGATTATATAACGTGGTGGCAATGGTTGTTTTGCCATTGGTTCCGGTAACACCCACCAGTTTTAAGTTTCGTGACGGATTTCCATAGAAAGCAGCGGCTGTCAGTGCAAGGGCCTTGCCCGAATCAGGTACTTGTATCCAGCACAGGTTTTCGGAGGCCTTGTTTGGTATTTCTTCACAAATAACGGCTACGGCTCCCCGTTTACAGACATCATCTATATATGTATGACCGTCGGTCAGGGTGCCCCTGATGGCAATAAACAGAAATCCGGGTCCGACATTTCTTGAGTCGAAACTGATATTATCGAACGATTCGACACCGTTGCTGATTACCTGCTTTGGTTGTAGGATTGATATTAGCTGGGCTATTTTCATTTATCCGAGTATCAATGTTATGGTTTGACCTTTTCTGAATGGTTGCAGCGGTTCGGGTTCCTGCCTGATTACTTTGCCACGCCCCTGTATATTCACTTTGAGTCCGAAGTCTTCGAGAATTTGAATGGCATCGCGCAAGCCCATGCCCCGTACATCGGGAATGCTGCCCCGGTTGCTGTAGTTACGCGGGTAGTATTTTACGCTGCGGCTTTCGATATAGGGTTTTGCTACCTGGTCTTTGGCAATGAATTCCTGATCAGTGTTGAACCCCATCCATCGGTAAACTTTGTTGATTTCTGATTTGTAACCGGTTTTTGCATAAGGTATTACGGTGTCGTATTTAAAATCGAGTTTCATGTTATACTCCATGTCGGAAGCATGAAGACGGTCTGCGATTTCTTTAAATACCGGTCCGGCAACCGCATTGGCATAATATCCGGTTGTTTTGTCAGGCTGGTTGATTACAACAATAATTGAGTAGCGGGGTTTGTCGGCAGGGAAATACCCAACAAACGAAGCCTGATATTCGTGGTCAATTCCGGCACGGCCGTAATCGGTTTGTGCGGTTCCTGTTTTGCCGGCAATACGGTAATTGTCGTTCTTCAGGTTGGTGGCAGTGCCCCGCGTAACAACTCCTTCGAGCATGCCCTGAACAGCTTTCAGTGTTTTTTCGGAACAAATCGATTCGTCGATTACTTCGGTTTCAAATTTTTTAACAACACGTCCCCGGTAACTAAAATTTTCTATGAGGCGTGGTCTTACCATTTTGCCGTTGTTGGCAATGGCATTATAGAATGTGAGCATCTGCAGGGGTGTCATAAGCAACTCGTAACCAATCGACATTTGAGTCATGGTAATTTTCGACCATCCCTGCGATGGTCTTCTGATGGTCGGAGTGGCTTCACCCGGAATTTCGATTCCCACCGGTTCGTTCAGATGCAGTTTATACAGTCCATCCACATAGGCATCTTTGCGGTGATTGAAATTGGTGTAAATCATTTTCGAAATACCCACATTCGATGAGTATTCAAACACCTCTTCCACGGTTATCACCCCATACCCGCCTTCGTGCGAATCTTTCATTTCCTTGCCGTGAAAAGTGTGGGTACCATCCTCGGTATCAATTGAATCAGTAGGTTTCACACAGCCGTCTTCAAGTGCCACTATCACCGAGGCAAGTTTGAATGTGGATCCCGGGTCGCGTGCTTCGCCTATGGCGTAGTTGAATGTTTCGGCGTAATTCCCTTCGCTGTCGCGCGTAAGGTTGGCGATGGCCCTTATTTTGCCGGTTTCTACTTCCATAACAATGGCACAACCGTGATGCGCATTGTGAACCCTGAGTTTGCGCTCAAGAGCGGTTTCAGTTACATCCTGAATGTTAATGTCGATTGTGGTAATCAGGTCGTAGCCGTCTTTGGGAGTTACTTCGTTTCCATCACGCACAGGCATCCAGTGATTCCCCGAGATTTTGCGTTTTACCGTTTTGCCGGCTACCCCTTTCAGTTCTTTGTCGAAGGCCAGTTCAAGACCCAGTCCTTTTTGCTTGTCTGTCTGTACTTTCCCGATAGTACGGCGTGCCAGCATTCCAAATGGCAGTTCCCTTTCGTTGAATTCTTCTATCAACAGTCCTCCATCGATTTTACCATCACGAAGAATCGGGAAAGTTTTTATTTTTTTCAATTGATCGAAGCTTACCTTACCACAAATGCGATAATACCTGGCACCATTATCACGGCTCTGTGTAATTTCGTGGTAATACTGGTCTTTCGATTTTACCGGTAATAATTCGGCCAGACAAAGGCAAAGACTGTCGATTTTGGCTTCGAAAACTTCGGGTTTAATTCCGGCACTATTGGGGTCGATAGCCACTTCGTAGTAGGGTACCGAGGTCGCCAGAACCCTGCCGTCGAATGCGCAAATATCTCCCCGGTTAGGCTGTATGGTAACAATGCGGGTGACGTTTTCTGAGGCTTGTTCAATGGCTTTTTCATCATAAAAAATATATAGGTGAACCACCTTCCCGATAATAAGAATCCCAAAGAGCAGTACAAAAATGTACAGCACTTTTATTCTCCATAATATTTCGGTACGCGGTGTCATTTATATTTTTTTCGCTTGTTTGTAAAATATTTTTTTTGGGGGCTCCGACGATTCAGTCAGGTCAGATCCGTTCTCTTTGAGCATGCGCATTACTTCGCCACGACGGCTTTTTTTCATCAACAGCGATTGGGTTGCAATTTTCTCTGACCGTAGTTCAGCAATTTCTTTTTTCAGATTTTCGGTTTCGATAAACACGCTTTCGGCATGATAGCGGTTGGCGATATAAATAAGGGCCATCACTGCCAGCGTAATAATAAACGGGAATTGCTTTTTTACAATGTCCGATGTGAGTATTGATCCACTCATCAATCCTTGCAGTGTTTTACGCAACTGATTGCCTTTTTTGCTATTTTTCTTGTCTTTAGGCATCGTGTTTACGTTGGGCTATTCTGAGTTTTGCCGACCGGGCTTTCGGATTCACGGCGATTTCTTCATCGGCAGCAGTTATCACTTTACGGTTGATGGTTTCCCATGCAATCGGTTTCATTCCGTACATGTCGTGCTCGATACGACCTTCGAGGTTACCCGTTTTCATCAGGTTTTTCACCAAACGGTCTTCGAGAGAGTGGTATGAGATTACCGACAAGCGGCCTCCGACAGCAATGCAGCGGGAGCAGGCCAGTAAGAAATCGGTCAGAGCTCCCATCTCGTCGTTTACCTCGATGCGTAATGCCTGAAAAATCTGGGCAAGTACCTTGTTGCGGTTGTTGCGGTTGGTGAACTTTGAGCAGATATCCACCAGGTTCTGTGTCATTCTGATATTGCAATTACTTCGCTGTGCAATAATTTCGGAGGCAAAGCGTGACGCATGATCTAATTCTCCGTAGTTTCTGAAAATATCAGTGAGTTGTTGCGCACTGCAGGTTTCGAGCAGGTCAGCGGCTGTTTTTCCGGCACGACGGTTCATGCGCATATCGAGTTCTTCGTTGCCCATAAATGAAAAACCCCGGCTGTTGTCGCTGAAGTGATGCCACGAAACGCCCAAATCGGCCAGTATTCCGTCAACTTTTTCGATTTCGAAGTATTCCAGGTAGTTCTCAATCCAGCGGAAGTTGCCATGAACAAAAGTCAACCGCTTATCTTGTGGAAGGTTTTGCTTTACGGCTTCATCCTGATCTAATGCAATCAGCCGGCCTTTATCCCCCAGTTTGCTTAAAATTGCCCTGCTGTGTCCGCCGCCTCCGAATGTGGCATCCACATAGATGCCCTCGGCTTTGATGGCAAGACCTTCAGTGCTTTCGTGAAGCAAAACCGGTTCGTGATACATAGTTAATCGTTTTCAAAGTAAAAATCGCCGCCTAATATTTTTTCAGCTAATGCTGCAACATCGGTTTCGGTGGTGGTTTTCGATTCGTACAAGTCGGCCGACCAGATTTCGATCTTCCCGTCCTGACCGGCAAAAACAAGCTCGTTCCCCTTGCACTCCATATAATCGTACAATTTTTTCGGAATCAGAATCCTTCCACTGGCATCCAGAACAATTTCTGCAGTACCCCGATAAAACTCGCGGAGAAATAGTGCATGTTCTTTATTGAAGGGATTTAACCGCTTTTTTATCAGTCGGCTTTGCTTTTCCCATTCCGATACCGGATATAGTAGTAAGCATTTTTCGTACAGGTCGCGCTTGAGTACATAGCGTTCCTGTTGGTCAGCCGGGAGTTGCCGTTTCAGGGCTGCCGGAAATAAAACCCGACCCCGGTTGTCTAATTTACAATTGTATTCTCCTACAAACATGCCTGCGTTTTTTTGTGTTGTAAAAGTAAAAATAAAACTCCCATATTTTTGCGTATTTTCCCATATTTTCCCACATTGTTGAAAACTTTTCACCATGATGGTGTTTAAAAATCAGAAAATCAATGTGTTATGTTGTTTCGAAATATGTTGTAATTTTGGCAGAAATTAACAAGTCTGTCATGGAGGAACCGGTTTTAAAGATTGATCTCGAAAAAGTGATAGGTAATAAGAATCCCAGACTGCTGAAAATTCTGCCGCGATTTATTATTAACTATTTGAAAAAAATAGTTCATCAGAACGAAATCAATGAGTTTTTCGAAAAATCGCATGGTAAAAAAGGGCTTGATTTTGTAGATGCGGTGCTCGAAAATTGGGACATAAAAATTGAGGCGTTTGGTGTCGAGAATATTCCCGATAGTGGTCGATTTATTTTTGTTGCCAATCATCCGATTGGGGGAGTCGAAAGTCTGGCTTTTATGAAAGTCATATCTCGAAAATTTCCCGATATAAAATTCCCGGTAAACGATATTCTGATGGAACTAAAGCCAATGAATACCGTGTTTATTCCAATCAATAAACATGGAGCTCAGTCTAAAGCCGCAATACGGGAATTTGATGAATGTTTTGCCGGTGATAAACAGGTGTTGTATTTTCCGGCAGGTATATGCAGCCGCCGCATTAAAGGAAAAATTATTGATCTGGAGTGGAAGAAAACGGTAATTGCCAAGGCTGTGCAGCATAAGCGCGATATTGTCCCTGTATTTATTGATGGCCGTAACAGTAACTTTTTTTATAATCTGGCCAACACCCGTAAGTTTCTGGGTGTTAAGTCGAATCTCGAAATGCTGTATCTGGTTGACGAAACCTTCCGGCAATTTTATTCGACCATGCGTTTAGTTGTAGGAGAGCCGGTGAGTTACAAGACTTTTACATCCGAAAAAAGTCAGCAGCAATGGTCGCAATACATGAAGGACAAAGTGTATTCTCTTGCGGTTAAACTGCCGCCAAAAAGCTGACGGCCGTGTTAAATTATCAGATTCATTTTCGGTGTATCGAGAATAATTGTATTTTTGCGCACTAATAATTTCAGAAATGGAACCTATTATTCCGCCGGTTGACAGAAGTTTGTTGCTGAAGGAACTGGCCGACAGTAAATTGTTGCGGAAGTCTAATTTTGGCAATACCGAAATCTACGTATTCTCACACGAGGATTCGCCAAACCTGATGCAGGAGTTGGGGAGGGTTCGTGAGATAACTTTTCGCGAGGCAGGGGGCGGTTCAGGAAAAGCCTGTGATCTGGATGCCTATGATTTGTCGGACACACCGTATCTTCAACTTATAGTGTGGGATCCCGATGAGGCTGAAATTATTGGCGGATACCGTTTTATACACGGTGGTGCAGTTATCGATAACCCCGATAAGTATCTGACAACTTCAAAACTGTTTCATTTTTCTGATATTTTTATTCGCGATTATCTCCCGCATACCATAGAGTTGGGCAGGTCGTTTGTTCAACCCAAATATCAGCAGGGGCGGTATGCCCGAAAGGGCATGTTTGCTCTCGACAATCTCTGGGATGGCTTGGGCGCCCTGACGGTGGAATATCCTGATATCCGCTATTTTTTTGGTAAAGTTACCATGTACAAGCACTTCGATATCGAAGCCCGTAACTATCTCCTTTCGTTTATGCACCTGTACTTTCCCGACCGCGATGGTTTGGTTCTTACCCCTCAGCAAATTGTGATTGACTATAAAAAATATCAGAAAAATTTCAAGGGTAATAATTACAAACTTGACTATAAGCACCTGAGTTCGATTGTACGTACTTCGGGCGAGAGAATCCCACCGCTGATTAATGCCTACATGAATATTTCGCCTTCGATGCGCACATTTGGAACAGTCGAAAATCCATATTTTGGTGGTGTCGAAGAAACCGGTATCCTGATTTCGATCAGCGACATATACCCTCCAAAGAAAGACAGGCATATTTTGACCTATAATAAGCTGGCTCAGTTGAAAACGATTCTGCAAAACAAAATGAAAATCAGAATCAAGCTGAAGAAAAGTAAAAAAGCGGGTAATTAGTTAACTTATCCCAGCGACTTTTGAAGTTGCAAATACACTGACTTCGAAAACCGATAGATTTTGGGAAACCAGAAAATATAGTATGCAATCAGCGGAAGTACAATTCCCAGCATCAACACTGCAAAAAGAAAAGCGCGCTGACCTGCGGATGAGCTGAAATCACGGACAATAAACACTGCGTTGTTTTCATTAAAGATTCGGGCACCTTCATAGGATTTCCCGCTTACGCGAATGCATCTTTTTCCGATGGCCTGTACCTTTTTTACACCCTCCAGACCTTCTGCAATAAGTATCAGTTGTTGCTGGTCAATAGTTTTTCCACGGGTATTTATTTTCATATTTTTCGAAATGGCATTCCCAAAAATACAAATTAAAACCAAACTATTGTTGGTTACGCTGTTTTTTACGGTCGTGTTCGCTGAGAAGAATTTTACGTAAACGTATTGATTTGGGAGTTACCTCAACATACTCATCGCTTTGTATATATTCCATGGCTTCTTCGAGCGAGAATTTTATGGCCGGGGCTATCATCATTTTTGCATCTGTGCCCGATGCCCTGACATTGGTGAGTTTTTTGGTATGAGTCAGGTTAACGCCGATATCCTCCAGCCGTGTGTTTTCGCCAACCAGTTGTCCCGAGTAAATTGCATCGCCGGGTTCCACAAAGAATTTGCCCCGGTCTTGTAATTTATTCAACGAATAAGGAATAACAGCCCCTGTTTCTATGGCGATCAGCGATCCGTTCCGGCGGTTCTGAAGTTCACCTTTCCAGGCTTCGAAACCTGCAAAACGATGGGCGATTACCGCTTCGCCTTCGGTGGCTGTCAGCATGGGATTTGTAAGACCAATCATTCCGCGGACGGGAATCTTGAAGTCAATCGAAAGTCTGTCGTTTTTGGTTTCCATGTTGATTAGTTCACCCTTGCGCTTGCTTACAATTTCGATTACTTTGCCCGAAAATTCTTCGGGGACAACAATGGTAAGCCATTCAACCGGTTCCATTTTAACCCCATCGACATGTTTTATTATAACCTGGGGTTGCCCGAGCTGAAACTCATAACCTTCGCGCCGCATGGTTTCCACAAGAATCGAAAGGTGCAGAATTCCCCTGCCGAAAATGGTCATTCGCTCGGGTGAATCGGTTTCTTCGATTCGCATGGCAAGATTTTTTTCGGTTTCACGGTAGAGGCGCTCACGCAGGTGTCGTGAAGTAACGTAAATTCCTTCTTTACCAAAAAACGGTGAATTGTTGATGGTAAACAACATGCTCATGGTTGGCTCGTCAACGTGAATTCTCTGGAGGGCTTCCGGGTTTTCAACATCGGCAATGGTGTCGCCAATGTCGAAGCTTTCGAGCCCCATGACTGCAACAATTTCTCCGGATTCAATCGGGGTTTTCACTTTTTCTTTTCCCAGTCCTTCGAATCGGTATAATTCTTTTATTGTTGACAGCGAATTGCTGCCATCGCGTGACATAACCAGAACCTGTTTGCCCATACTTATGCTGCCCCTGATAACCCTGCCTACTGCAATACGACCCAGGTATGAGCTATAGTCGAGCGATGAAATCTGCATTTGCAAAGGCCCCGGATTTTCGACGGGTGCCGGTATATGTTTCAAAATTATATCGAGCAGATACGTGATGTCGTGGGTAGGTGTTTTCCAGTCGGGACCCATCCACCCTTGTTTCGAAGAACCAAAAACTGTAGGAAAATCGAGTTGAAATTCTTCGGCGTCCAGACTGCACATCAATTCGAATACCTGTTCCTGAACCACATCGGGGTGGCAGTTGGGCTTGTCAACTTTGTTGATTACCACAATAGGTTTTAGCTTAAGTTCCAGAGATTTCTGCAACACAAAACGGGTTTGTGGCATAGGACCTTCGAAGGCATCCACCAAAAGTAACACGCCATCTGCCATATTGAGCACACGTTCGACTTCGCCGCCAAAATCGGTATGGCCTGGCGTGTCGATGATGTTGATTTTTACACCTTTGTAACGTACTGATACATTTTTCGATAATATGGTAATTCCGCGTTCACGTTCCAGTGCATTCGAGTCGAGAATTAAGTCACCCATTTCCTGATTTTCACGGAACAATTGTACCTGATGTAAAATTCTGTCAACCAGGGTTGTCTTGCCGTGGTCAACGTGCGCAATAATCGCGATGTTTCTGATAGCCTGCATTTTTCAATTTTAAAATCCTGCCCAAAATGGCGCGCAAAGGTAAGCGCATTTTTTTAATTACCCGAAGAAATCTCTAATTTTGTTCCAATTCGTAAAAGCATGCTAAGTTTGATGAAATTTTTAACCGTTGTGTCGATTGACATTTATTTATCTTTGTGAAAAATGTAGCTATGGAAACCAAAGAATTTGCAATACGTTTGGGTGTCGCACTGCTCGCCGGTGCATGTATCGGGCTCGAAAGACAGTTTCACCGTAAAAATGCAGGGCTTCGTACCAATACGCTGGTGGCTATTGGGGCTGCTGTGTTTACAATGATATCGTTTCATTTTATGGGTGGAAGCAACGTTGACCCAACCCGTGTTATTGGTCAGATAGTCACCGGAGTGGGTTTTCTAGGAGCTGGGGTTATTATACATCAGGGAATCTCAATTCAGGGCTTAACTACTGCTGCCACAATTTGGTGCAGTGCTGCAATGGGGTGTTTGGCTGCCAGTGGTTTATACCTTGAAGTTTTGATTTGCACGGCTGCCATTGTTTTTGTAAATATTTTTTTCCGTTGGATTGATGATTTTATTGTTCGGAAAAAAGGCGGAGAACCAGTATAAAAAAAGAGGCTGTCGAAATTGGCAGCCTCTTTTTTTTATTCTGTCTGGTTATTTAAGGACCGACACTTTGAATGTTTTCAAACTTTGTCCGTTGCTCACTCTTACGAAATACATTCCGTCGGCAACATTGCCCAGATCGATGTAAATCAGATTTCCGCTACGTTGTGTTTCTACATTCATTAATTGTCCGTTGAGACTCATTACGTTTACATTCAGATTCCCATCAAAATCGCCGGCATCAATCACGAAGTTTCCTTCGTTCGGATTGGGATAGAGTTTGATTCCTGAGAAGGATTCATGACTTATGGCTGTTGCCGATACCAGATTGATATCATCGAGCATGAGGCCGTAATGGCCGGAGGCGTTGCACTGTATGGCAACATATACTGTCTGTCCGTTGTATGCATTCAGATTGTAGGTGAATTGGTTCCAAACCGTGGGTGCCATAACGCTCTGTCCTGCCGAAATTGGAACAAAGCTAGCGGGGTTTGTATTGGTAGTGCTAATCAACACTTTAAAGTTGGATACGGCCATGTAAGAAACCGATTTTGCCCAGAACGAGAATTCTGCATTACTGCCCAATGTAATCTGCGGGCTGATGAGCCAGTCGTTGTTGGTTCCGGTAACGGGCATGCAAATACCACAGCGGTCGCCACCATGAGGTGCATATTCAGCAGGTGCTGCGGGAGCCGTTAAATCGTTGTTGAATGCAATCCACGAACCGATATAGTCCTGATTTATAAATACAGTACCGGTAACATTATTTACTCCTACACCATCACCATCGAATGTTGTCCATGGGTCAAAATTATCCACCTGAAAATCGGTGCAGTCTTCGAAATCCAGACTAAAGTTTGTTACCGGTGGCACAACCGTGACGTAGCTGTGTTTTGCAACCGAATTGCTGCCATAAGCATTGGTAACGGTAAGGAATACATTATAGGTTCCTGGTGTACTGTATACAATGGTCGGGTTTTGCTGACTCGAATTGGTGGTAGATGATCCGGGGAAATACCAGCTCCATGATGTGGGCGAGTTGGTCGAAAGATCGGTAAACGAAACGCTGTTGCCGGCTACCAGCCAGGTGGGATTACCAACAAAATCTGCCACAGGTGCATTTCCCGATTGTTGGGTTACTGTGATGTATCCGATTTTTACTTCCGAGTCGTTGCCATAGGCATTGGTTACTGTAAGACTTACGTTGTAGGTGCCCGGAGTATTGTATACAATTGAAGGATTCTGAGAACTCGAAGTAGTGGTTGCAGCTCCCGGGAACGACCAGGACCAGGAGGTAGGTGTGTTGGTCGATAAATCGGTAAATGCAACGGTTCCACCTGCCGAAACAGTGGTTGGGTTGCCTACAAAGTTTGCGTTAGGTGCTGTACCTCCCTGTTGGGTTACCGTGATGTATCCGTTTTTCACTTCCGAGTCGTTACCATAGGCATTGGTTACGGTGAGACTTACATTGTAGGTTCCCGGTGTGTTGTAAACTATCGAAGGATTCTGAGAACTCGAAGTTGTAGTTGCTGCTCCGGGGAAAGACCACGACCACGAAGTAGGTGAGTTGGTCGACAAATCGGTGAACGAAACGGTTCCTCCGGCACCCACGGTTGTGGGGTTGCCCGAGAAGTTCGCTACAGGTGCATTTCCTGCTGCTGTTACCGTGATGTATCCGTTTTTCACTTCCGAATCGTTGCCATATGCATTGGTTACGGTGAGACTTACGTTATAGGTTCCCGGTGTATTATACACAAT
>JAKQPY010000288.1:0-1638 GCA_029564465.1 Bacteroidota bacterium
ACGTGCTGTCGAGAAAATCGTGTTGCGCTCGGTGCACCGTCCATTTCGTATCCTGAGGTCGGAATACCGCTTGCCGCGATATCAGAATCTGCTTGATGAATTTGCAGGAGATTATGTGCTCTATCTCGACAATGAGTTGCTTTTCCCATTGCGGAGTCTGGGTTCAAATTCGGCGGTTGTCGGCCCTATGGCTTACCATTCACATCAGGATGAGCCGGAGTTACTGGCATGGCTCAGTATCTGCAGCCCAAAACCACTGGTATATGTAAGTATGGGGAGCAGTGGGAATGCCGGAAACCTTGATTTTTTACATCATCCGGCAGCCGCAGAATATAACTGGATTGTTACCGGAACGGGCGATAGCCCCCTGGAAAACATATTTTTCAAGCCATTTATTAATTTTGATGCGATCGCCCGAAAAGTTCAGCTTATGGTTTGCCACGGAGGTAATGGTACCATCTATCAGGCATTGATGAATGGAATTCCGCTGATAATGATGCCTTCGTTCTTCGAACAGGAATGGAATACCCACCGGATTGTAAAATTGGGACTGGGTGTGGTTATTTACCCCGAAAATCCGGTGGAGGAATTTTATGAAATTTGTGCTAAGCAATTGTTGACACAAAGCGACCCTGCAAGAATCGCCATGGCAAATCAATTGCAGCAGGCTGAGTATACTTCTGTTAAGGATTTCTTCGAAAGTATACCCTGATTCGCTGGCCGGATTTTTCTATCTGTTTTTCTTCAGGCTCGTGAGCCACAATCCGCCAAATGTTATCAGTCCGTTGAGAATCAGCATTTCGTAGCCAAACACATAGCCCCCAAACCAGCTGACCGAATTTCGGGCCAACAGGTAGCATATGACGGGAGAGGCGACACATACCAAAGGTGTCAGCCTGTCACGAATTGGTCTTTTGGTAATGATACCAAAAAAGAACAATCCCAGCAGTGGCCCGTAGGTATAGGATGCTACTGTAAGGACTATGGAAATAAGGTCCTTCGATGCGATTTGCTTCATCAGCAGGATTATCATAAGAAAAACCAGCGAGAAGCCAATGTGTACCAGCAATTTGTATTTTTGTTTTTGCTTTTCGGTGCGGCGGTTGAAGTTTAGGAAATCGATGCAGAACCCTGTGGTGAGGGCTGCAAGGGCGCTGTCGCTGCTGGCATACGATGAGGCAGTTATTCCTAATAAAAAGAACACGCCTGCCAGGGTCCCGAATTCGCCGAATGCCAGTGTGGGGAATACCCTGTCGGTAAGTATTTTTCCGGTTTCATCAACCGGTAGAGCAATGTTGTTCGCATCTACATAAGCGTATAGGGCACCTCCGAGAACGAGAAACAAGAAAGTTACAAACACCAGAACAGCCGTGAAAGAATACATGTTTTTTTGCGCTTCACGTAGGTTACGGCAGGTCAGGTTTTTTTGCATCATATCCTGGTCAAGACCCGTCATGGTTATGGCAATAAACATTCCTCCAAAAAACTGCTTCGGGAAAAATAAAGCCGATTTGTAGTTTTCGAAGAAAAATATTTTACTCAGACTTTGCCCGTTTTGATTCATTGTATTGCCAATGCGCTCGTAAAGATCAGTAAAGCCAACCCCCAGATTATTCGAAATCACAATAACACTGATTA
>JAKQPY010000039.1:0-1556 GCA_029564465.1 Bacteroidota bacterium
GAAACCGCACGCATTCACTTTTCCCCGCCCGGTAGATCACCTGGCCATCTTCCGTGACCTTGATCATCCGCGCCAACGAAAAAGGACAGCGCGAAATATACGAGACCAGCCGCTGCATCCCCTCCGTATCGTCTGCGGTAATCCGCACCGAGTTGTCGATGCTGAATCCCGAGTGCGGCCAACCCCGCATCGATCGCACCACCTCCTCATCGATCTTCTCCTCGCGCAGCAGCAGATCAAACACCCGCTCCCGCCACATCTCTGCACATCGCTCCATATCCACTTTGATGCACCTGTAAATTTTATCATTTTTTTATCAATTTGCTTAAATATCTTGTTGTTTTACAATCAGTTCGTATGAAATATAAACCGGTAATTAAGTCAGATACGTTTATACTAGATTTGTCGGGTTTGGTTATTTGTTTTATTAATTGCCCGTTTTGATTGTAAATTTTAATACTTTCAATTGTTTCGTTGTTCGGAATAGTAAAATTTACTTCGGTGGTTGCAGGATTTGGATAAACTTGCAAATTTATATTTTTAGCAAACTCACTTTCATATATCGAAGTTATTACGCTACCCCACGTTTGCGAAATAGTGTTATACTGTTGAACTAAATTTTCATTAATATTGTAACGATAAAAACTGTTAGTCAAAGTAGTATCTCCATCGGTTGATATTTGCGAAATACCGCCAAAGGTATAGAATAATGTATCACTATTCTCAATCATTACCCAAGCCACACCGTAAGCTTGTGGTGGTAAGTTGGTGGCTCGCTTTTTAAAAGTAATGGGCGTTGTGGTAAGGTCAATGGTATAAAAATCGGTGCGAAAGGTTATTTCGTCCGATTTGGTACTTTTGTACGACGAAGTACTTGTTCCACCAGCAATAAAACCCATACCACTTGGTAATTGTGTGCATTGTGCCCCAAGTCGTGGAAACATAAAATCGCCACCAGTATTTTCGATACCCCAACCGTATTGGTCTAAGCTCCAAACTTGGGCTTGGTCGCCGTTGTTATTACGACCACCTAACACATAAACTTTTTGGTTGTGTTGCACAAGACTATGTCCGTATCTTCCGCCCGGTAGAGCGTCCCTTGTTAACCAACCACCCGTCGCAGGATTGTAAAGATGTACATCACCATAAACTTCTGTTCCGTTGGGGTTTCTCCCGCCTACAATGTGTATCCACGATGCAGGTTCACCTTCAACTACACAGGCAGCGGCTTCTGTACGCTCGCTAAATGGCTGTTCGCCGCCTTCTTCCCAAGTATTATCATTTGGGTCGTAAGTGTACATTCCTGTATCAGTTACACCCCTTGCACCAGAGAGAACCACCATTTTGTTATCATAAGGAACTGCACAATGTCCACTCATTGCAGGCGGTGTAAGATTAGGCGTAAACATTTCGACTGCTTCAAATGTTACGGGATTAATCATATACAACTTATCAGACTTGGTGCCATCTTGTTTTTGACCACCATAAAAATAATACGAAGCACCTGTACGGCAAATTGTACCACCATTCATATTTGGGTACTGTTGGCTTTGTGC
>JAKQPY010000085.1:0-1325 GCA_029564465.1 Bacteroidota bacterium
AAGCCTGTTTTATTTCCTCAATCCCTGCTACTACCTTAACGCTATCAGGAATAGATACCGCCATGTTATGCGGCACCATATTCGACGTGAATAACGGTTGCGGCTGCTCTGCTTTCTTTGCCTCGTAGTATGTAGTACCGACAACCGCACCCTTAAACTCGCCCATATTGTCCGTATCAGCACCGGGGCGACTTTGCGCGACTAATTGCGCAAGTGTTGCGCTACCGTCTGCGAAGCGTTCAATACCACCTTTTGCGAAGTCGAAGCGAATAAACGTTTTTGCGGGGAAAACTTGTCCCGCAATTTGCGGCACTCCGTTTTGCACTCGTTCCGTTTTACTTTGCGCAAACACCGCAAACGGTAACGCAATAAGCAGAATTACCGACGCAATACGGGCCGCTGTATCAGCAAAAACGGTTCGCAAATTATCAGACAATTGCGCCCGAACTGTACGAAAATGGTCGTTAATTCCGTCAATTACAATACCTACAAATGCGTCATAATCGTCCATTGTTTCGGTCGTTGCTATTTGTGAACTGTTAGCCATTAATTTGTCGCGTTGCAAAAGCTCTTCTTTGCCGTTTATAATGTACAGTATTTTGGGGTTACGGAACCGGATAACCGCCGCGTAGCGACCGGACGGCAAGCCGGATAACTCATAATTCATTCGGCTTGCAAAATCCGATTCGCCAGGCTGCTCAACAATGATTAAATCGGTATCAGTTGTCGCGGGTAAAAGCGCCTGTGTAGGAGCGTTCATTTCCCGCGCTTGTTTTATTCCGGCACCGATTATTAATATGGTCAGGTTAACCCCAACGCTTAAAACCATGAAGCATACTATACCAATTACCGTTGCCGAAAAAATACCGGACACCCAAACGATAATGTACAGCCATGCCTCACCAGCCGACGGGGACACCAGCGACACAATGAACGAGCATAAGAATATCATTGCAACGTATGCGAAACTTTGAGCGATGAACCGAACGCCCAAAAGACGGGACAAATTATACCAAAATTGTACTACTTCTCCGTAATTTTTTTGTACTTCCATTTTGTTTGTTTTTATTGATTATCAATTAATTAACTGGTATAAAATATTTTTTTAGACCAGTCTAAATATTATTTTCATTTCAGCTTCGGTAGGGCAGCGGAAAACGCCTTTAATTCGCTTTCGCTCCACCCTTTTTTCCCCCTGTTTTTTGCCGCCACCTGTGCGATACTTCCAACCGCTAAAGCGTTTCGTAAAGCGTTCCAATGCGCCGCCTTTGCTTTCCTGTATCCCAATAATCGGCAAAGTTGCTGTATTTCGCCGTCTGTCAGGT
>JAKQPY010000289.1:0-1043 GCA_029564465.1 Bacteroidota bacterium
AAATCAGGATCAAATGCATATATTTGATTGATATTAAAGCAACCAAGATTGATAAATTTATTTTTAAAATCAATGTATTTCATTTCTTTTTTTCACTAATTTTAATGCAAAATGGAAACGTAGCATGCTTTCGTTTTTTCCCACAAATGCAAAAAAAATTTCGCAAATGCCACTTAATCATTTGTGTTAATTTGTGTCTATCTGTGGACAATTAAATTTTCACTCCATAAAACTCTTTGTACCACTGAATAAATTCTCTCATACCATCCTCTACTTTTGTTGCAGGTTTATACCCAATATCTCTTACTAAATCTGACACATCGGCATAAGTATTAGGTACATCACCAGGTTGTATGGGCAAAAATTCCTTTTCGGCCGTTTTGCCGAGGGCGGCTTCAATGGCGGCAATGTATTCCGTCAAGGGCACGGGCGAAGCGTTCCCGATATTGTATATCTTGTAGGGCACATGTGAAATACTCGCTTCGCGAATTTCACGTGCCAAGGGAGCGTCGGTGCTGTTAGGGTAGGGTCCCTTCGTCGGAGGCTCCTCGAGAACTCCTGCCTTGAATGAGCCTGATACCGGGGGATTGTCGATTACGCGGGTGACACCTTCTACAATATCGTCGATATAAGTGAAATCGCGCACCATGTTGCCATAATTGAAAACCTGTATGGGCCGGTTTTCCAATAGGGCTTTGGTAAACAGAAACAGGGCCATGTCGGGTCTTCCCCACGGGCCGTAAACGGTGAAAAAGCGCAGCCCCGTGGTCGGCAGACCGAACAGATGGCTGTAGGTATGCGCCATGAGCTCGTTGCTTTTTTTGGTAGCGGCATACAGACTGATGGGATGATCGACGTTATCGCTGGTGCTGAGGGGCATTTTGCTGTTGTTGCCATAAACACTGGAGGAGCTTGCATAAACCAAATGTCGGATATTGTAATGGCGGCAGGCTTCGAGGATGTTGACGAATCCTACGATGTTGCTGTCGATATAGGTGTATGGGTTTTCCAAACTATAGCGCACACCCGCTTGTGCAGCCAGG
>JAKQPY010000155.1:0-15899 GCA_029564465.1 Bacteroidota bacterium
CAGGGCATCGGCAATCATCAGGTTGTTGAGTGCCATTTGTCCATTCGACACGAAGCCCAGAATCTTTTGCTTACGCGCTTCGAATATTTTACTGATTTCACTGCGCTTTATGTAGCGAAACACCTGAGCATCGGGTTCATTTGAAACAACAATTCGCTCGGTGTTTTTCAGGCTGGCGTTGCTGTAGGTATTTACCACCGAATGCACGGTTTCGGAATAGACACTTTCGCCATTCTGCTGCTGTTCGTTGCGCAGCATGGTGAAATTGCTTTCCACCTCGGTCGAAATCTGGTTAATCAGCATGGCCAACGCTTCGTTGTCGGCTTTTTTCAGGGTGGTTCCCCTACCCTCGCCCCAGATATAATTCTGCCGGTCGGCTTTGATGGATTCTATAGATTGCGCAGACAGATACGAAAAGCCCGCAATAAGTAGAAAGAGGGTAAAAACTGCCTTCATGGTGTATTCTTGTTATAGGAACAAAAATAAAAATAATAATTGAAATATCACGATTAATTGTTCGGGATCGTTTACGCATCGGAGCCATTCAATCGGTAACAACCGAGTCCTCTGCCTCGGTTGGGGAAAATGAGCCCGTCTTTGCGAATGTGAGGTACGAACATGAAGCAATCTGTATTTCGACGGGCGGTTGATTATACGTCTCCAGCTTGGTAGATCGCTTCACTGCGTTCACGATGACGTGTGGGGAGAAATAGTTTATTAATCTTTGACACAACGCACCGAAAAACCTAACTCCTTGACATAGTAACCACCCCGGACTATGATGAATACATTGCTACCCAAAGCGCGGCCCCAAGAGTCGTACAAATCGACCTTTGAAGAACTCCACCAGTAGCCGTAATCCCCGACGAAACTGAAATTTCCATCAAGGTCATAAGAACCACCCGGAAGTGCTGCAAAACCTGATGAATTGGTAGCACCCTTGTTTGGGTTATTCCAGTGGGAAGTGCCTGTCTCTTTTAATTTACCCCCTGCAACACCTTCGCCTCCTAAATAATCGCTTAGCTGTGTCCATTCGGCATCGCTGGGCAGATGCCAACCTTCAGGGCACACACCTTTTACCCGGCTTGGGTTGCTATTGCTGCTTGTAGCACCATCCATGGCAGCCGGCCAGTTGTATAGAACGCCGTATGTTTTATAGTTAGTAGTAGCTTTGGCTGCACTCACACTGGTACCGCTATAATCGTACACATAATAATATTTGGTAGTCGTAGAGCTGATTGCGGAACCTACCACGCTGGGCAAATACTTTAAGTTCTCAGCCATCCAAATCTGCTCTCCAATTTTTACCCATTTATAGACATTTTCATCTCTGATATCGGTAAATACTCCGGTTTCAGAACCTGCCTTTGTATTGTTTTCTGTTCGTTGAGATGAATTATCCACTTCGCAAACCAGGCGGAAGCCCAAGAAGTTGCAGCTATAGCTCGGGTAGCTGTAGTTACGGTACGCCGAACGGCAATTCCGCGCACTTCCGTTCCAGCTGCCGCCTCGGCGCACGTGGACCGACCCCGATGATGCTCCCTTAGGATTTGTCTGTGTGCCTTTTGAATAATCGCCATACCAATCGCTGCACCACTCCCAAACATTGCCGTGCATATCGTACAAACCCCAGGCAATGGCACTGAAACTCCCCACGGGTAACGTCTTTTGCCTGAATTCCCCTTTACTGCAACTTCCATAGGGGTAATTGCCATCGTAATTTGCCTGAGATGTACTTAGACAGTTGCCAGTGTTGAAGGGAACGGATACTTCGACACTTCGAGTAGCCTCAGTGGTAGAAGTAGCCGCTCTACAGGCATATTCCCACTCGGCCTCGGTAGGAAGTCGGTATGTTTTACCGGTTTGCTTGCTTAACCATTCGCAATAGGCTGTGGCATCGTCCCAGCTTACATAAATTACAGGTCGCTTCCCCCTGCCCCAGCCTTCGTCACTGGGTTTAGCTCTGCCCGTAGCAGTGCAAAACGCATCGTATTGCTCAAAAGTAACTTCGTATTTACTCATGTAAAAGTCGCTTAGTGTTACACGATGTTGGGTTTCATCGCTTCCGCGGTCGGCTTCGCTTGGGGGGCTGCCCATGGTAAAAGTACCACCTTTAATTGATACCATTTCTATGGCTACACCCGAAACTGTTTCGGTAAAATCTTTTGTTTCGCTCACATCAAAACTCCAGCTTGTTTTGCCTCCTTGGGTAATAGATATGTTTTCGTTTAGCACTTTTGTGTTGTTGGTGAGTTTTATTGTGTGGTTGCCAAAGCTCAGGTTCCCGCTAAAGGGGGTTTTCCCTGCGGCTGTTCCGTCAATTTCTATTGTTGCCCCTGCCGGAGTACTCGTAATGGTAACCTGCATACCGTTTTGCAGGGTTTCGCTTATTTCGGTGGTTTCGTTGTGCTTTATGCTAATATTTTTGGTGATGCTGGCAAACGCATTCTTGCGGAGTTCGAGCACATAATCACCTACAAGAATATTGCGTAAGGTAGTTGGTGTAGTGCCTTTGTTCTCGCCGTTAATAAAAATGTCAGCACCGGGAGGGTTAGAACTGATATCTATCTGTCCATAATTGGGTTTTGGATTGAGTTCCACAGTAAATGTCTGTCCATCGGTTACTTCAATGGTCTTGCTATCGGGGCTGTGTTTTTCTTTGCGGGCTTCCACTGTATAGAAGCCTGATGTCTTGCGTTCGCTGATTTCGCCGTTGCCTGTCTTAATGTCGTTAATATAAATATCGGCAACCGGATTGGTTTTTATCACCAGCGTACCGAATGCCGGGTTCATGGTTAGACTGGCAGGGGTGGTTTTACTATCGCTTACCTCAACATCGAGCCATGCATCGTAGTACATGTTCATTTTTAGAGTTACACGGTGAGTTCCACTCGATACTTCGTTAAGTGTACAAGGCGTTTTTTGTCCGGTAGGCTTGCCGTCGAGCAACACATCAGCTCCATTTTCGGGTTTAGAACTTACGGCAATGGAGCCAAACTTGGGTTTGAGTTCAGCAGTAATGTTTTTTCGCCCACTGTTTGCATCCAGCACAAACTTACCAGCTTCGTTGTGATACATGGGCAGTTCGATGCGGTAGCTGTGCTCACCAAGATTATATTTTCCCGAAAATGGTGTTTTACCCACCGGCTTTTCGTTGATAAACACCTGAGCATCGCCTGGGTTGCTCTCGATGACCACCCATTCGGTAAGTATTTCGGGTTCTTCCACAACTACTGTTATTTTTCCTGTAGTGAGCTTCATCAAATACACCGTGGCTTTTTCGAGGGGTTCACTAAAAGTGTAGTCATAAATATTCCCCAGTTTGTCGTGTTTTATAGTGATACGCCTCGAACCCCAGGGCATATATACCCAATACTCACCTGTTTTACGCTCTGTGCTCACAATACCCAATTGCCCGCCCTCAAAAACGAAACCCGTCTCGGTAGTTGCAATTTTAATCAAGGCACACACCTCTCCGTTCTGGTCTTTCACCGGGTAGTTTACGCGGGCATCCATGTCGTTGTCGCGGCGTTCAAAGGAGGATACGGATATTTGCTGGGCTTGCAGGGCAAGTCCGATAAGTAAAAACCATATTGTAAAAACTAAACTTTTCAAATTATCATTTTCTAATCTTTAACGCAACGAACCGAAAAACCCAACATCTTACCGTCATCGTCTCTATTTATGTTGCTACTGCTATAAGGTATGCTGAATCCCCAGGCATTGTATGAAAAGTCCTCCGATGAACTCCACGAGTAGCTATTGCTACCAACGCAGAGGAAATGTCCATTAAAGTAACGGTAACCACCCGGAAGAGCTGCAAAACCGTATGAATTTGTTGCGCCTTCGTTTGGGCTATACCAATGGTTCGTGCCAGTTTCTTTGAGATTGCCACCCGCTAAATAGTCACCTTCTGTATAATTGGTTAGCTGTATCCACTCTGCATCGCTGGGTAAATGCCAACCTTCAGGGCACACACCTTTTACTCTGCTGGGGTTGCTCTTGCTGCTTGCCGCACCGTCCATGGCTGCCGGCCAATTGTAGAGCACTCCGTAAATTTTATAGTTTTCAGTGGATTTTGCTGCACTCACACTGGTGCCATCGTAATCGTACACATAATAATATTTTGTACTTTCAGAACCAGTCGCGGGGCCTACCACGCTGGGTAAATACTTTAAGTTCTCGGCCATCCAAATCTGTTCTCCGATTTTTACCCATTTATAAGTATTTCCATCGCGCGAGTCGGTAAATGTTCCGGCTTCAGAACTCTCTATTTTATAACTATCTGTTTTATGCAATGATTTCTCCTCCTCACAAACCAAACGAAAGCCTAGGTTGTCGGCGCTAAAGCTTTGACCATTGTGGCCACGACCCGCGGAACGGCAAATCCGGGCATAGTCGAGCCAGCTGCCGCCACGGCACACGCGGTAAGACCCCGATTCAGCACCTTTCGGGTTTGTCTGAGCATCTGTTGAATAATCGCTATACCAATCGCTGCACCATTCCCACACATTGCCGTGCATATCATATAAACCAAAGGCATTGGTACTGAAACTGCCCACAGGTAATGTTTTTTGCCTGTACTCCCCTTCGCTGCAACTGCCATATGGATAGTTGCCATCGTAATTAGCCTGAGAGGCACTCAGACAATTACCCGTATTAAATGGAGTTAATGTACCCGACCTGCAACAATATTCCCATTCTGCCTCGGTTGGCAACCGATAATTTTTCCCGGTTTGCTCGCTCAACCATTGACAATAGGCTGCGGCATCGTTCCAAGTTACGTTAATTACCGGCCTTTTCCCCCTTCCCCAGCCTTGGTCATTTGACTTTTTCCTGCCTGTTGCAGCACAAAACGAGTCGTATTGCTCAAACGTAACTTCGTATTTGCCAATGAAAAAATCGTTCAACGTAATCTGGTGCTGGGCTTCATTGCTTCCTCTATCAGCTTCATCAGCAGGGCTGCCCAAAGTAAAAGTGCCGCCTTTAATTAAGACCATTTCAATGGGCACACCCAAATCGGTTTCGGTAAAATCTTTTGTTTCGCTCACATCAAAAATCCAATTTGTTTTGCCGCCCTGAGTAACCGAAATGCTTTCGTTTACTACCTTGGTGTTGTTGGTAAGTGTTACTGTGTGCTCGCCAAAACTTAGCATTCCTGTGTAAGGGGTTTTACCTGCGGCTGTTCCGTCGATTTCGAGAGTGGCACCTGTTGGGGTGCTGGCAATTGTTACCTGCATACCGTTTTGCAAGGTTTCGCTTATTTCAGTGGTTTCATTGTGCTTAATGATAGTCTTGGCTGAGTGGCTTGCATAGCCCTGCATACGGAGCTCTATGTTATAGTCGCCCACCAGTAACTGGCGTATGGTGGTGGGTGTAGTGCCTTTTTTAACGCCATCAATATAAATTTCGGCATCAGGCGGTGTACTACTAATTTTTAAAGTACCATATTGCGGCACGGGTGCCAGAGCAACCGGTACGGTTTGCCCGTCGGTTACTTCCACTTTTTTGCTATCGGGAGTATGTTTTTCTTTACGAGCTTCCACAGTATAGAAACCGGAGGATTTGCGCACCGAGTAGCTGCCTGAGCCTACTTTTACATCATCAATATAAATATCGGCAGAGGGGTTGGTGCTAATGTCGAGTTCGCCATAGGCGGGGTTCATGCTAAGGGCAGCGGTGGCGGTTTTACCATCTTCAACCGTAAGCTCCTGCCATGCGTCGTAGTACATGGTTTTCTTAATTGTTATTCGATGGGAACCACTTCTAATTTTTTCGATAGTACAGGGAGTCTTGTAGTCGGTCGGATTCCCGTCCAATAATACATCGGCGCCACTTTCGGGTGAGGAACTTACGTTGATACTGCCAAAGTTCGGCTTCAGCACGGCATTTACCCGAACTTTGTCAGCCGCACCATCAAGGGTAAATAAACCTGCATCGGGGTGGTACATGGGCATTTCTACGCGGTAATTGTGCTGCCCAAGACTGTACTCGCGCGAGAATGGGGTGTTGCCCACGGGCTTATCGTCAACATACACCTGGGCACCATCGGGGGTGCTGGTAATTACCACCCACTGGGTGAGGATTTCGGGTTCTTCCACCACCACGGTTACTTTCCCTGTGGTGAGTTTCATGAGATAGACCGTTGATTTTTCGATGCTAATCGGGAAATAATAATCGCGTAATACACCCAGTTGGGGGTGTTTAATTGTTATAATTTTTGAACCCCATGGGATATATACCCAGTACTCTCCCACTTTCTGCTCGGTTTTCATAATACCGAGGCTTCCGCCCTCAAAAACAAAGCCGGTTTGGGTAGTTTCAATTTTCAGGAGGGCACACACATCACCATTCTGGTCTTTTACCGGGTAGTTCACACGGGCATCCATGTCGTTGTCGCGGCGTTCGAAAGAGGATACGGAGATTTGCTGGGAGTAACCAACTCCCAGAATGTTAGTTAAAACTATTAATACTATTAAAACCTTCACAATATGCATTGTTTTTTAAGGTTATAAATAAGTTTAGAATCCTATTTCTCCATTATTCCACTGGTTGTATTTATACACATATTTGTCAAATCAATCGGAATACACAATTCTAAAACCCAAATTATTATCGTAACTATCCAGTCTTTTCGCATTTCGACATGCCGAACGGCAGTATCTAGCATGATCGTACCAACTTCCACCTCGATTGACCTTGAATGTTCCATCTTGTGGCCCCTGTGGATTGGATAGATTCGTTAAGCTATATTCACCAAACCAATCTGAGCACCACTCTTTTACGTTACCATGCATATCAAAAAGATTTAACTTGTTTGGTCTATAGCTACCCACAGGATTCGTTTTAAACAAATATTTGCCAGCGATGCAATTCATGTAAGGGAAGTTAGCATTATAATTTGCTTCGTCTGACGATAAACAGCTTCCAAAGTAAAATTCTGATTCTGATTCAGCCCTGCATGCATATTCCCATTCAGCTTCAGTGGGCAATCTATATTTACGTCCTGTATTTTTCGTTAACCAGATGCAAAAATCATTTGCATCATTCCATGTTACATTTATTACTGGCCTATTTTGTCTTCCCCAGTCATTATCTAATGGCTTTTTACGACCTGTGCTTGTACAAAAAACATCATACTGTTCAAATGTGATTTCGTGTCTACTAATATAAAATTCATTAACAAAAACCGAATGCAATACTTCGTCCTGATTTCGGTTTAATTCAGATGATGGGCTTCCCATATTAAAAGTTCCCCCTTCTACCAAAGCAAGTTCAATATTCAATTGACCATATCCTTCAAAAAAGTAATCCTTGCTGGGGTCTGTATTACAAACACTATCAATTAAATTAATTTGCCAAAAAGAATTTCCACCTAAGTTAACAGTAATCGTATCAATATAAATTAGAGTATCAAGGCTAACTTTTATCACATAATCATTGTAATTTAGAATCGTAGTGTAAGGCGTTTTACCAACGGGTTCATTATTAATTTCGATAAAAGCCCCAATTGGTTCGCTAATGAAGCGAACTTGCTTCCCAGTGCTTAATGTCTCGTTTATTTCGAGTACTTGGTCTTTATTTACTAAGATTTGTTTATAAATGGTCGCAAAACCAGATTTTCTAAGTTCCAAATCGTATGTGCCAATTAGCAATTGCCTGATTGTTATGGGACTTGTCCCCATATTTTCTCCATTTATCACAATTATAGCATCAGGAGGTGTTGTAGATACCTTGACAACCCCATACTTTGCAATTGGAGATAGGTTTATGGTTGTTTTAATGCCATCGGAAATTTCAAACTTTTTACTATCATCAGAATAGCTTTCTTTTTTTGCTGTTACTGTATAAAAACCCGATGACCGGCGTATAATACAAGAATCAAAACCAACTTTTATATCATCAACATAAATATCGGCCGCAGGTTGAGTGTGAATAATTAACTCTCCATAAGCGGGGTTCATGGTCAGGCTAGCGATTGCAGTTTTACTGTCGTCAACCGTAACCTCCTGCCAGGCATCGTAGTACATGTTTTTTTTAATGGTAATGCGGTGAGGACCACTCGATACATCGGTGAGGGTGCAGGGGGTTTTCTGCCCAGTAGGTTTACCGTCGAGTAATACATCGGCACTACTTTCGGGCGAGGAGCTTACGTTAATGCTGCCAAAGTTCGGCTTCAGCACAGCAGTTACCCGCACTTTATCAGATACACCATCAAGGGTAAACACGCCTGCCTCGGCATGGTACATGGGTAGTTCAACCCTGTAATTGTGTTGCCCCAGGCTGTATTCGCGCGAAAATGGGGTGTTGCCTACCGGCTTATCGTCAACATACACCTGTGCACCATCGGGGGTGCTGGTTATTACTACCCATTGGGTAAGGATTTCGGGTTCTTCTACTACCACTGTAACTTTACCGGTAGTGAGTTTCATGAGATACACCGTCGCTTTTTCGATGGATTCAGGAAAAGTATAATCGCGCAAAATACCCAACTGGTCGTGCTTTATGGTGATGCGCTTCGAGCCCCACGGGATATACACCCAGTATTCACCGGTTTTGCGCTCGGTCTTCATGATTCCCAGGCTACCGCCTTCGAATACAAAACCGGTTTGGGTGGTTTCAATTTTAAGGAGAGCGCACACATCGCCGTTCTGGTCTTTTACCGGGTAGTTCACACGGGCATCCATGTCGTTGTCGCGGCGTTCGAAAGAGGCAACGGAGATATTTTGCGCTTGCATTTCGAAGCCCAACAACAACAGCACAACATATATAGTTCCTCTCATAAGCAATAATTTCATAAATCAATCTTTGACACAACGCACCGAAAAACCTAACTCCTTGCTGTAATCGTATCGGTAGACACGACTGTTACTGCAGTTCATTAACCAGCCCCATGAGTGCTTTGTACCGCGTTCGCTTGCACTCCACCAGTAGCCATTGTCCCCAATGCTACTGAAATCCACATTGACGCTGCGGTAACCACCCGGGAGAGCTGCAAAATCGGAAGAGTTGTTTGCTCCGGCGTTTGGGCTACTCCAATGGGTAGTGCCGGTTTCTTTTAGTTTGCCGCCAGCCTCACTACCTAAATAACCAGTAAGTTGAGCCCATTCGGCTTCGCTGGGCATATGCCAACCGCTGGGGCAAACTCCTTTTACCCTGCTGGGATTGCTACTGCTGCTGGCAGCACTATCCATAGCTGCATTCCAGTTATATAGCACACCGTAGGTGTTGTAATTGATTGTTGCTTTTGCTGCTCTAACACTGGTGCCATTATAATCGTAAACGTAGTAATATTTGTTTGTTGCAGAACCGGTATCAGGACCATCTACCTTGGGTAAATAACGGAGATTCTCCGCCATCCATGTTTGGTTACCGATTTTTACTGTTTTATAGGTATTGCCATCGCGGGAATCGGTAAAACTGTTTGTGTTTTCGCTCACATCAAAACTCCAGCTTGTTTTGCCGCCTTGTGTTACACTTATGCTTTCGGTTAGCACTTTTGCATTATTTGTTAGTTTGATTGTGTGGCTTCCAAAACTAAGGTTGCCGCTGTAAGGCGTGGCTCCGGTATTGGCTCCATCAATTTCGAGTGTGGCACCAATCGGGGTGCTGGTAATGCTAATTTGCATTCCGTTTTGCAGGGTTTGGCCTATTTCGGTGGTTTCGTTGTGCTTTATGGTTGTTTTGGCAGTGTAGCCGGCATAGCCCTGCATGCGGAGTTCAATATTATAGTCGCCTACTAGCAACTGGCGGATGGTGGTTGGCGTGGTGCCTTTTTTCACGCCATCAAGGTAAATTTCGGCATCGGGCGGTGTGCTGCTAATTTTTAAAGTACCATACTGCGGCACAGGAGCCAGAGCAACCGGCACGGTTTGTCCGTCGGTAACCTCTACTTTTTTGCTATCGGGAGTATGTTTTTCTTTGCGGGCTTCTACGGTATAGAAACCGGAGGATTTGCGCACCGAGTAGCTGCCCGAGCCTACTTTTACATCGTCAATAAAAATATCAGCCACAGGGTTGGTGGTAATGTCGAGCTCGCCATAAGCGGGGTTCATGGTGAGGGCAGCGGTGTTGGTTTTGCTGTCTTCTACCGTTACCTCCTGCCATGCATCGTAGTACATGGTTTTTTTAATGGTAATGCGATGAGAGCCGCTCAACACTTCGGTGAGTGTGCAGGGTGTTTTTTGTCCGGTGGGTTTGCCATCTAACAACACATCGGCGCCGCTTTCGGGCGATGAGCTTACGCTAATGCTGCCAAAGTTCGGCTTTAGCGTGGCAGTTACCCGTACTTTATCGGAAGCGCCATCGAGGGTAAACAAACCGGCATCAGCATGGTACATAGGAAGTTCCACACGGTAGTTGTGCTGCCCAAGGCTGTATTCTCGTGAGAATGGCGTGTTGCCAACGGGTTTATCGTCAACATACACCTGGGCACCATCGGGGGTGCTGGTAATTACCACCCACTGGGTGAGGATTTCGGGTTCTTCAACCACTACGGTAACTTTGCCGGTGGTGAGTTTCATGAGATAGACCGTGGCTTTTTCGATGGATTCAGGGAAAGTGTAATCGCGCAAAATTCCCAATTGGTCGTGTTTTATGGTAATGCGTTTCGAGCCCCAGGGGAGATACACCCAATATTCGCCGGTTTTACGTTCGGTTTTCATAATACCGAGGCTACCGCCCTCGAACACAAAGCCGGTTTGGGTGGTTTCTACTTTAATCAGGGCGCATACATCGCCGTTCTGGTCTTTTACGGGGTAGTTTACGCGGGCATCCATGTCGTTGTCGCGGCGCTCGAACGAAGCAACAGAGATGTTTTGGGCAATAGCCCAAAAGCCGGTAAAAATAATAATGGCAGCAAGTAATAGTTTTCTCACATCAACATCAGGTATTAACCCACGAATATATAAATATTTATGTACGCTGCAAAATTGAAAAATTCGTAGCAATACACTCCAATTTTCTGTTTATAGGCAACATTGATTTTTATTTCAGCATGGGAATCCCCTGGCTAAAAAAGGCAGTATCCTGCTGCAAACCTTTAATCAAAAGCGGCTCCGTTTCAAAAAACAACAATGTCCAAATGCATAAAATATCGCTGTCGAACATCAATTAAATCGATTGACAAACATTTGATTTTTTCCAAAATATTTCTTCAGCCTTATCCAAGGAAGTGTAATGTGTTTTATGTCCATTGTAATTCAAGATTTTCCATCGCCACGCCTATATTATATATATAGTGCGAATTGAAAAATTTTAATTATGGTAATGTAGATGCTAATTCCTCATTTTGGGGGTTCGCAGGTTTCATCAGGCTTTCGCGGGCTTTTTCAGGCCTTCACGGGCTATCACAGGTTTTCGAAAATGACATTTTAACAAAAAAGAACGAAAATCGGGCACTTCTCGGGGTTATTTGCATTAATAAACGCTTGTTTTTGGTTGTAAATCCCCTCTTTTTGAGAAAAAAAACGAAAAAATTCTCATAAAACCATCAAAAATATTTTCTGAAAGCAATTTTTCGAGGAAAACAATTATTTTTGAAATACTAATCAGCACCCAATGTTTGTTGTTCAACCCCAATATATTAAACCCTAAGTCTCATTAATTTACCTGATAATTTGCCTTAAAATAAAAAACCATGAAACACAACACCCACATCTATTTGGCTTATAAAGCCATTGAGTTCCTGTATGAGGGGTCTTCAAATATTATCGACTCCAAAACCGGCAACGCCATTATAGAGAAAAGGAAAAAGGCATTGCGCATTACCGCGAAAGAACTTCAGCGCATGCTGATGCATTACATCGAGTTTATTGATGAAGCCACCTGGGCTCCCGATGATATTATTAACGACAAAGCCATTTATCATACATTTAAACTGTTTACCGATCAGGAATTCCCGGGGAGCCGAAGCTTTGCCAAAGAAGTGCATTTCGAAAAATACTATCGTGCAAGTGGCGGTGGTGGCTTACCCTATAAGGTTGACCACCTTGCCCGGGTTATATCCGATATGATAAAACTGCGTCTGTACAACGACAGGTTCTCGATGAATCAGATTATGTATCAGTACCTTCTCATCTCTCATTATATTGTGGATGCCAACGTTCCGATGCATTGCGACCTACGTGATGACCCGCCAGAAGCAAGCGATACAACAAAACCCCTGAACGGAAATTATTTCAAAGAAAGCCTTCACGGGAATGTAGAACAATTGTGGGATGATGCGGTTACACCGGTGGCAGTAAGCGAAGAAATAATAAAACCATCGCGCACCAGTGATAAACCTGTAAAAACCGAACTTTCGGAAGCCATCGTTTTTGACATTTTCAACCCGGCACACATCGGCCTGATTAAACCCGAACTGATTGCCGAAAACGATTTGATGGAATTCATGCTAAAAAAATGCGTGAACACCAAAGAAAAATCGCTCATACTATTCCCATTTGACAAACCCGAAGAATGGGGCAATGAATCAATGAACAGAGTAAAAGCCGAAACCCGACAAATATTTGCCGGTGCAATTGCCGATTTAATTTCGGTTTGGCTGTGGATATGGATGAAAAATAATAAAACGGGAAAAGAGGAGTAGTTTGGTTCAAATGCGAATCAATATCGCGTAGTTTTTTGTTGCAAACCTTACATCGGTAATTGACCCTCTCCACTCAGTCGCTAAGCAGCTTGTAAACTCAAAAACTTGGTTTGCAAAAAATAGTGCAAAAAAATATTAATATTCGTAACAAATATTATATATTTGACCTGCTAATACCAACAACATGAAAACATCATCAAGTGCCAGATCTTTAGTATGTGTCGCCATCGTGTTTATTATTGCCGGGGCAACATCGTGTTCCTCTTATAAATCGCTTGAGGGAGACAGATTATACTACGATTTTAAAACAAAACAACTTCACCAAGACTCAGCTGCTGGTGAAGTGATTTCGCGCCCTATTAAGGTGAAAGAAAACAACGAAATTCAATTGGAAGTTTTCCATTTCAATCCGCTAAAGCATAATATTCGTTTTAAAGAAACGAGCTCCAATGTATTTGAATATGGGATTGGCAATTTCCCGATTTATAGCCTGAGCCTTGATAGCATTATAAAAACCAGTAAGAAGAATAATGCGAGTGAGAAGAATAGCTCAAATAATATTCTCAATCTATATACACATTCACAAGAAGATTCATTAAAGGGTCCACAAGACACAATAATTAAAAAAGGTATTTCAGCTCTCAATGAAATCGTTGACCTTCAAATCCAGTTTGATAATTTGCATTCCCAATACCTGGAATACATTTCGAAGCTGAACGGGATTTCGAATTACTATCTTTATGTTAAAAATCTCGATTATTTTGATCCCGAAGAAATCGAAGAAGGGATTTCATCAGAAATATTGAAGTCTTTGGAAATAAATAAAACTGAAATGTTTACAATCGGTCTGAGCGATTTTGAAGCCAAAGAAAAAGAATTATACACTAAAATTGACTCGCTAAAAACAGCCATTAGCATATCAAAAGATTCAGCGGAAATACTGTTCTCAAAAAATAAGGATAAGCTAAAATTAATAGCACCTATCTATGATTCAATCTACAATCAATTAAATACCGAAATATCTCAGTATGAAGCATTGAGAACCACAAAATACCTTCCGTATTTACAGAATATTGCACTTTCGTGGGATGCGCTAAAAAGCTTACAAAGAAATAAACCGATACTGGTGTCGCCCTCCTATATTATCAAGGATGACCTGCACACGATAAACATTTATGCTTACGACAATACATCGAAAACCGAAACGGTTTATGATGCAATCAATGTAAGGGTTACCAATGCATTAAGAATAACAACATCTGTCGGATTTTTTGTCAGCGGACTTCACGACGATCAATTCTCATCGTTTACAAAAGATTCGACCTTTATTGAGAACCCGCTGAGTACCGAAGAAGGAAACACGACCATCACCGATAAATTTACCGCCTTTTATCCCAAACAAAATATGAAAGCCAGTTACGGAGGCATGATATACTTAAATATGTATTCACAAAGCCAATCATGCCACAAACTTGGAGGGTATATAGGATTAGGCGCTCTATTTAACGAGCAAACCCGTTGGACAGGGTCGCTTGGAGTATCCTTACTATTGGGTCGTAATAGTTTGTGCATTATCAGTTTAGGGGTTGCGATGGCTCAAACCGAAGTACTCGAAGCTCCATACCAACCGAATTACTTCTACAGAGGTACGTTTAATAAAGTTCCAACAACTCAGGCCTGGAAGCCATCTGCTTTATTTGGGATCTCCATAAAAATTCCAACCAAGTAAGGTTTGATGAATTTAGGCACAAGTAAAAATAAAGTAAAATGATTAAAAACACATTATGGAAGAACTAACAAGTAAAAACTATGCAGGAGAAATTATTCCTGACGTTTCGGAATTATTAAAAGAGATTGCACAACTCACCAAAAATTTAAGCTCCCTTAAGCATTATGGTTTTTTTGATTTATTTAATCAGATTGAAAAAAATGGGGTAAATGAGTATTATAGGAAGGAAGAACTCTGGCGGGATGAAATTAAATATAACACGTGGGACAAAAATGCTTGGGATGAACTAGACAAACCTGAAGGTGAAAGACGAAAAATGAATGAAGTAAAAGGACTGTATATTTTTTATGAAGATAACAAGCCTATATACATTGGCATTTCTCGAAGTATCTTAAAAAGATTAAAAAGCCATTTTTTGGGTAAAATACATAATGAGGCCACATTAGCATATATCATGATACGACACAAGCACGAAGGAGCACATGGTTTTTATAATGGAGAAAGGGCAAATCTTGATTTGTTCAAGAGCGATAGAACACTGCTACAAAAAGAAATGATGACTAATTGGAAAATCGCTATTATACCCGAAACGGATAATTATAAGATGTACTTTTTCGAAATCTATTTGGCCTGTCATTTAAAAACAATATGGAACTCGTTTGAAACACATTGAGGCGAATGTCTATATGGAAATCTTTGATTAAGTAAATCTAATTAGTGAATTTGTAATGTTGTATTGGGAAAGTTGGTATAAGGGTAAATTAAAACTATTTTATGATATTCAAAGAAATATTATTTGAAACAGAAGATGTTATTCGCCCAGAAATGCAGCGATTAATAGAATTGGCGAATAAGAATCAAAACCATCAAGGAGACCTATTACTTTTGTATGTAAATGGCTTTTATGATGAAAGTTTATTGGGATTTAAAGGAAGAAATCCACATGTGGTTGGCCCAGGCCTTGAAGGACATTCTGAACATACACATTACAGATTTATCCATGAATACAGAACTAATAATATTTCGGAGTTTTCTTATGAAGAATACCTTGAAATGGTTAAATTTAAAAACAAGAAATATACTGAGCAACAAGAAAAACTAAAGTTTGATGAAGAAATCTCTGTACAAGCTGAAATGCTAATATATCTAAAATTTTGGGAATCTGATTTAATTATCAAAAGATTGTATCAGCTTGCCAGACTACTTGATGGGGAACCGTATGATTGGTACTTTAAACTTAGCAGTAATCACTTTGTAGAAAACACAACTGGTGCGAGACATATTATTATAAGAGAGTTAATTAGAGATAGAATTGAACCACATTCTCAAATAATAGCTGATTTAATAAGAAATACCTATAAAACTCAAATTAGAAATGCTATAGCTCATTCAAATTATTGGATAATTAATAGAAGAATTGCATTGACAAATTATGAGAAAAATAAACTACTCCCCATTCTTTAGACCACTTTTTTGTATTCTTAATTGAAATCTCTAAAAGAACTGATGATGATGTAAAAGTAGTGTTAAAAACCGGAAATAACTTGGTAAAGTTATTCTGGTTTTTAACACATTTTCTTT
>JAKQPY010000184.1:0-18571 GCA_029564465.1 Bacteroidota bacterium
GTCCATTTCGATAATTTTCAAATCCGGAGCATCGGGTCCATCGAGAACGCGGAAGCAGTTTTCGAACAATACCTGTGCTTTGTCGTCGGCTTTTCTAACAGCTTCCACCGAAGCCCAGGCACCACCCGAAGGGGCGCGGGCATAAACAGCTCCAATGGTAATATCGTTAACTGCACCAGGTTTTAGCACGAATGGACCGGCAGATTGAACGAAACGACGGTCAAGTGCGGGGTTGTTTTCGGTTTCTTCCGACCAGTCAGGCATTGGAACACCTCCCTGCCCCCAGCCGCATTTATCGGTTGTGGGCTTGCCGGGGAACATAAAATCAGTAGGTACATTAGAATCTCCACCACCCGAAGGATGCCCGGTTCCACCGTAACAAAGCCTTTGGCCATCTTTCCAACAACCTGTAAGATAATTATAGTGTTGAATAGCCGTGCTTGGGTCTTGTGTACCGGCATTTCCTGTTCCATTATTAAAATATATGAATCGGCGCATTCCCCAGCGTTCGTTATCAACGGTTCCATCCTGAAAATTCAATCCATTAATATTTCCATTGAGAATATCGCCTTTCTGGCAATTCAACACTTTTACTCCGTTTATAGTATCGAAACTTGTTGAATTATCTTGTAAATCATCATCCTGATAGGGTCCTTCAAAGAAGTCAATCCCAATGGCAGGGGGCTGATCGCCATAGCCTAAATTCCCTTGATAATCATCATCGAAAGAGTCTCCGTTGTACATATAACCCAGTCCTCTGAGTACGTCACATCCGGTATAGTCATCGGTGGCTCCACCAAGGTCAGCATCGGTCCAAACACCAAAGTAGGTCTCATATAGAGTATAGGTGGATCGGTTAATAATATTATAATTGTAGAAAGTCATATCGTTGAGTTCATCATTGGTAGTGAAACCGAATGCCTGAGCACGGAATTCCATTCCAATGGGGTCGCCGCCTGTCTCAGTATGAATATTACCACGGTCATTATATACCCACCATAAGGTATAGTCACCAAACAATTTGGGCATTCTGTCTTTTGGACGGGCACAATCGTGGTCGTCGGTAATACCTTCGTTGAAGAATTCATAATAAGGAAAGTCGCCCATTAAGGGGTTATAGCTTCCGTCATCATCCACATCCCAGAAAGGAGCCAGATAATAATCGTAGCCTCCGGCAGGACCATGAGCCGGCCAGTTTAAAATGATATCAGGAATAGAATACATCGGAAATACTTCATTTACATCGCATAAGGGATCCTGACTGCAGGCATACCACTCGCGGAATTCTTTTACCATTTCCTTCGAAATGGTGAAGTGTTTGTCGTATTGACGACAAATTTCCTGAGATGTGGTTCCTTGTGAAGCACCGGATATAATTAGTGGGCCAGGCCAGAAGTCAATACCATCCTGACGAAAACGTTGGGCTGCCATTTTTAACTGACCATTGGCGTCTTTTCCTCCAACCCAGATTGAACCGGCAAAAAGCGCATTTCTGCCTGATCCTGCAGGTACTTCATAACGCGGGTCACCTTGTAAATCCCACCACATATCACCACCGGTGTGAATCAGTGCCCGTACGTTATTTACATAAAGTTCGGTAGATGTTTTTGATGGTTCGCATGCCGCAGCAGTGCGGGTGTTCTTAGGGGTATTCGAATGGTTATCGCTATCGTTTCGCAGTTCTTTATAGGCAAAGGTATTGAGCGATAAGCAAACTGCTGCTGTAAGGAAAACAAATTTTTTAAAGCTTCTCATTGTATACTGTCTTTTAAAATTTTCAAAAAAATTAGAAACTAAACTGAACTCCCAAACGAATCGTTCTGGGTAATGAATAGTTATAGGGACTATTGATAATCATCGCATAGTAATTACGGTATGCTTCAACGTCGTTTTGGGTGTTTATTTGAGTTTGAAGTTCAGAGAAGTTGAGGACTCCATCATCATCGGGGTTACCGGTGTAGTTGTAAACATTAAGTACGTTTTTAGAATTCAGCAGATTCGATATATCGAGATACACATTCATGTAGCCATATTTTTCTTTTCGGCCATCTTCTTTTGCCGAAGCCAGTTTAATACGGATATCACGGTCGAGGCGCATGCTGATATTGGTTCTCCAGGGTTTGCGAGAACCGTTGAGCGAGCCCACGATTGAACCATTGCTGGGTTTATCGTATTTGGTATAGGGAGAACCAGAACCGCTGTTGATAACCAGATTAACTCCGGTATTGGCAAAGATGTCGGCACCGAACCAACGGGGACCGTCATACGGTAAACCGCTGACTTTTCCACCAAAACGGTAATCCACTGTAATGGCAATATTATGTCTTTGGTCGAAATCAAGGGGAATTGTGGTACGCAGGTTGGGTTGATCCGATTTGATAATGGCTGCTGCCGATTCAACGTTTGAACCGGTTCCATTGGCAAACTGCAATGTATAAGCTGCACGCAGGGTTACATTTCCTGTTCTGCGAAGGTCGTAAGAAATTGCAAAGCCTTTAACTGTCCCAAAGTCAATGTTACCATATGTGTAGTAATTTACCGGATAAGCACCATATACGGCAACTGCCTGCTGCATGTCGCGCATTTCACGGTAAAAAGCCGATAGTTTAAGCGAAGAGGTATTTCCAAGTTTTTGCTGGAAGCCCAATTCGTAGTCGATTGTTTTTTCGGTTTTCAAATCGGGATTGTTAAGGATATCTCCGTTTTTCTGTCTTATATAATAGTATTCAATCAGGTCGAGACGGTTGTTGTAGGTAGGACGTTTCGACAAAATATCGTAGTGGGCAAAAAACAAGGCTTCGTCAGAAATTGGGAAGGAGAACGAGATACGCGGCATAAACACCATTTGGGGTTTGTAGTCTTCGAAAGCAGCTACGCTGAGTTCGGTTTCCGGATCAATAAGATAAGGTGCAATTCCGTTTGCGCTGGCGATGTAGTTGGGGTTTGAAACCTCGGTTCCGGTTTCGTCATACCAGACATTACCCACGCGGTATCCGTTGATGGCCGAAGGGTTGCTGATGTCGTTGACATAAACCACTGCATTGTCAGGAATATTGCTTGGGTGATCGGTATTGGTGATTAAACCGGACGGATCGTTGTCGCCAACGGTATAGGCTTCACTCATCAGATAACGGTCTTTCAGAACTTTCTGGTTGGCATCGTATCTGTCAACGCGAAGCCCGATATTGAAAATAAGATCTTTAAAAGCAAATTTATCCTGAATATATCCAGCAATATAGTTGGGTTGGAATGGTGCAACAGGGCGTGTCAGAACTCCATTTTCGTCAGTTTCAGTGAAGAAATCTTCGATGGTGGGGATGTAATTCATTTTCTTTCCTGTATGATCGTAGCCATAGTAACCAACAACATTATTTCCCTGATTGAAAAGTTCATCGGCAGAGAAATAATCAATGCTGAATTCATCGGGGTCGTATGAGTCTATGTCAATCCAATTCAGGCTGGTAATGTCATAACCCAAATGAGTTCTGAAATTCTTGTCGAACGTAGATTGGGTGGCTGCGTTGTACAGACGGGGATAGTTGATTGTGTCAAGATAAACACCATTGGCATCACGCATTACCTGAGGGTTGGAAAGGTCTTTTTCGTTGATGTGGTAGTTCATCAGGTTACGTGCCAGTGTCCATAAGCCAAAGGGTGCAAGTCCGTAGTATGAATCTTTACGTTGTTCAAATTCGAACCCAAAGCTGATTTCGTGATCTTTAATGTCAGCAGTACCGCTGGCGGCAACCCTGAATTGATTGGCATCAGAAATGGTATAGCTCGTATAGGGATTACCAGGACTTGCCCACATACCATATATAGAAGGTGCGCCCTGTCCGTTGAGTAAGCCACCGTTGAGCATTACATCTTCTTTGCGCAGCAGGCTGTAATCGCTGAAATAATCGAAAAATTGCGAAGTATATCTGGCCAAATCGGTGTTGTACGTTGTTGGAATAAATGTGTCAATAGCATACACATACACTTCCTGCAGCCACCCTTCGAGGTTAACGGTAGTGTCGACACCTCTTGAATAGAAATTATATACTTCGGTTTCGAATGTGCCTACATGACCGTATCTGAAGTAGTTGTCCTGATATCTCTTATCGAAGTAGTTTGAATAGGTTTTTGAATAGTCAACCTGGATTGTATAATAGGCATTTTTAATTACTGAGTTTGCTTCCTCCTCGCCTCCGGTGTTACTGTCAAATTTCTGGGTTAAACGACCGTAAACACGCCAATTATTATATTTATAAGATCCATTGTTGTCGGAGTTGAACAAGTCGTTACCTCGGGAGTAAGCCCTGCCAATACGGTAGTCCATTGTACCGCCGAATGTCAGGTTCAGGTTACGTACCGGCTGGAAGTCAATTTTAGCAGCCACGTTCACCTGCATGTTTTCGGCGTTTGGGCGGGTGGTTTCGTTTGTAAATGCATCGGAATGCAGATAATCGGCATTTTGATAGATGATAGCGCCGTTTTCGGTTTGAACCAAACGCAGCGGATTGGTTCTGATACTTTCAACCACTTCGGGTTTGGCTCGCCAAACACCAACAGTCGAGGGGTAATCATCAATAACATTGTTGATTTCGGCAGAAATCAGGAAGCCGGCAACGGTCCGTTTGCGGTTATTGCCTTTTTCTTCTACCGTCCAGATGGGGCCAGAAAGCATAACGCCACCGAGGTTATACCCATAAGGATCGAGGAATTGTGAAGTTAAAATTTCGGCACCACCGAAATATTTGCTGGTTGGGCCTTTGGTGGTCACCGAAATGATACCTCCGGTTGCATCGCCGTATTTGGCAGCGAGACCTCCGGTGATTACGGTAACCTGTTCGATGGCTGATTTGGGGATTGATGAGGAGCCCCGCACCTTAACACCATCAACATAATATACCGTACCTTCGGAACGTGCACCGCGGATACTACCGACCTCTCCATTTTCGGAATACACACCGGCAACTGTAGTTGCAACAGCTGTAGCCGAACGGCCCGGCATTTTGGCAATGTCTTCACTGGTAACGGTACCTCCCGATTCGGTTGCATCCTTCGAAATCAGGGGCACTTTGTAGTCTCTGATTTCAACTTCCTGCAAAATTTCGGCTGATGCTTTCAGTGCAAAATCCTGAAATGTAATTTTTCCGGCAGGAATCTGAACATTATTAAATTGCAGTGAGGCATAACCCACATAGGAACCTTTAACGGTATATTTACCGGCGGGAATTGGTTTGATGGAGTATTTCCCATCGAAATCGGTCATCCCTCCGGTAACAATTCTTCCGTTTTCTTCAACCGAGATGTTGGCAAACGGAATTGGCTCGCCCGTGGCAGCATCTTTCACAACACCGCTCAGCGTACCTGATTGCGAATACGCAAATGCATACACCGCAATGGCCGCAACAAATAGAAGTAGTCTTCGTAACATAAATCCTGTATTTACTTTATAAAATACTTAACCCAATTTTAACAAACCGTAAATATAAAACTCAAATGTAAACCCGCCAAACTTTTTTATCTAAAAAGAACAATATTTTAAAAAAAAGATAACAACCCCTGTATTCAAGCCATTTAAATGCAAAATATACACTGTTTTTAAAAAACTCGTTTGTACCAGGGCAGGGGATTTTTTGATTTATTCCTGCGCATGGCTTCCCGTTTCGATTTTCGCATTTGCTTGTGTACTTTTTTACCGGTAACTATATTTTTGTCTTTCCCATTAATTAAGCGATTGTGTTTTTTTACCGCTTTTTTGTGCATTCGGTAGTCATAATTTTTTTTCCGCCTTTCTTCTTTTGCTTTTTTGTTTTCGATGCTGATTACATATTTTTCCTCACGGGTGAGCTTTTGGCGTTTGCGTTCAACTTTGCGGCTCTGGCCTTCTTTTGTGTCAATTGAACGGTTGTATCCCTGCGCCGGGAGACTATTCGCTGCACCTAACAATAATAAAAACAAAACCAGCGTTCTAATAAGCATAATATTGATTAATTTTGGTCACAAATTTTCTATCATGTTCCGACTATCAAAGATACTCATTTTATTGACATTATTTCTGCTTTTTTTTAATACATCGTGTAACGATGAGGACAGGGTTCCCTACGTGCCTGTTAATCTGCAATTGTTTCTTAATAGCGCTGATTATCAGGATTTAAAAATTTCGGGTAACTGGAAGTATATTTCCGGCGGATCTCGGGGGATAATTGTTTTTTGTGTTTACCCCGGTGAGTATATGGCTTTCGACAGAAATTGTACCTATGATCCTTACAACGACAGCGCCCGGATTTACGTTGATGAAACAAATATGTTTGCGGTTTGTGAGCATTGCAGTTCAAAATTTAATCTCTATGATGGCACCGTGGTTTCGGGCGATGCGCCCTATAGCCTGGTTCAGTATTCAACACAGGTTGACAATGACGTACTATACATTAACAATAGCTATTAATTAATGTGATTATAATTAAAAAAAAGAGGCCGTTCAGAAACGGCCTCTTTTGCTTAATACCGGTAATGTTCCGGTTTGTAAGGTCCATCAATGGGAACGCCCAGATATGCTGCTTGCTCGGGTGTCATTTGCGTAAGCCTTACGCCCAGTTGTTCCAGATGCAGGCGGGCAACCTCTTCGTCAAGTTTTTTCGAAAGCCGGTACACTCCGATTTCGTATGTATTGGTGTTTAAATCGATTTGTGCCAGGGTTTGATTCGAAAATGAATTACTCATAACAAACGAAGGGTGTCCGGTCGCACAACCCAGATTTACCAGCCGGCCTTCGGCAAGCAGGATAATTGAATGTCCGTCGGGGAAAATATACTTGTCAACCTGAGGTTTGATATTCAGGTGTTTAATTCCGGGCCAGGATACCAGCCGGTCAACCTGTATTTCGTTGTCGAAATGACCGATATTGCATACAATGGCCTGATCCTTCATTTTCGACATGTGTTCAGCGGTAATAACATCTTTGTTTCCGGTGGTGGTTACAAAAATATCGCCAACCGAAACTACGTCCTCAATCAGGGCAACCTGATATCCTTCCATGGCAGCCTGAAGCGCACAGATAGGATCGATTTCGGTAACAATAACCCGTGCACCGAAACCGCGCAGCGATTTGGCTGAGCCTTTACCCACATCACCATAACCCAAAACAACCACTACTTTGCCGGCGACCATTACATCGGTGGCCCGCTTGATGCCATCCGATAATGATTCACGACATCCGTACAGGTTGTCGAATTTCGACTTGGTAACCGAATCGTTTACGTTGATGGCAGGGAATAAAAGCGCGTTGTTTTCGAACATTTGGTATAGCCGGTGAACCCCGGTGGTGGTCTCTTCTGAAACACCTTTTATTTCTTTTACGGCACGATGCCATTTTTGAGGGTCTTCGGCAAGCACTGTTTTTAATGTGTCGAGAATGATTTTTTCTTCATTGTTACCTGGTTTAACATTCAGGATACTGGCATCGTTTTCGGCGTAAAAGCCTTTGTGAATCAGCAAGGTGGCATCGCCGCCATCGTCAACTATCAATGTGGGGCCCTTACCTCCGGGAAACGACAGTGCCTGCAATGTGCACCACCAGTACTCTTCGAGGGTTTCACCCTTCCATGCAAAAACGGGAATACCACGTTGCGCAATGGCTGCAGCTGCATGGTCCTGTGTAGAGAAAATATTGCAGCTGGCCCAACGGACATCAGCACCCAATTCAACGAGGGTTTCGATGAGTACGGCAGTTTGTATGGTCATGTGCAACGAACCGGTAATACGGGTTCCTTTGAGGGGTTTTTCAATTGAATATTTTCGCCGGATACTCATCAGACCGGGCATTTCTTTTTCGGCGATATCAATTTCTTTTCTTCCGAAATCGGCCAGACTCATGTCTGCCACTTTGTAAGGTAAATTCGAAATTACACTGTTCATCGTTTCAATTTTTTAAGAACGCAAAGATACTAATTTTACTAAACCGCCGAAAAATATTCGCCTTTATCTTTGCCTTTTCGAGCGAAAAACCGGATGCAGGCTGCCTTATCTTTATCAATTTGTTTTTTTAAATTTTCAATTTCATCGAATTTAATTTCATCCCGAAGCTTGGTATGAAATTCAATGCTAACAACGGCTCCGTAAATATCCTGATCGAAATCGAAAATGTGCGCTTCAAGCGAGAGCTCTTTGCCCTGAAAGCTTGGTCGGACGCCAATATTCATCATACCCCGGAAAGTTTCATTATTATAGGTAATGGTGACTGCATAAACGCCATTACCGGGTAAGATTTTATCGTTGAAACATGGCCTGATATTCGCTGTTTTATAACCGAGGGTGCGTCCGATTTTATATCCGCTGATTACAATTCCGTCGATTGAATAGGGGTAGCCCAAAAGCAGAGACGCTTTATCGACCCGGCCCGATTGCAGATTATTTCTGATGGCAGTGGAACTTACCTGTTGTTGTTCCGATTGATATTCTTCAGCCTGAAATATGCTAATCCCAAGGTTTTTAACAGTCTTATAAATATCGCTGTAGGAACTGGCTCCATAACCGAAAGAATTGTTGAATCCCATCAGTATGGCTGATGCGTTGAATTTTCCAGCAATTATAGTTTGTAAAAAATCGCCGGCACTCAATTTCATAGTTTCCTGATTGAAGTCGAGTACAAAAACATGTCGGATACCAACCCTTTCGAGAAGTTTCGTTTTCTCTTCGAGAGTATTCAGCAGGAAGCCACCCTCTTGTGTTGCACCGGTAATTATCGAAGGATGTGGCCACATGGTAATTACGAGATGATCAGATTCGTTTTTTCCGGCAATGGCAATAAGTTCGCGAAGCAGCCGCTGGTGGCCGGTATGTACCCCGTCGAAAAATCCAACGCTGACAACAGGCCGGTTGAGCTTCGGGTAATCGGGGGACTGATACACTTTCATGAGTCGAATAGTTTGCTGCAAAAATAATATTTGATACGATGGGATGAAAGATTTGTTTTTTAACGTTTATTTCAAAAAACAGTTTTTGCTTTTTGTTATGTTTGTAAAAAATATGACTATGAAGAATTTACTGATTGTTTTGCTGGCTGCGCTGGCTTTGTTTTCGTGTAAGCAAGGCGGGCGCGAAAACGAAAATAAAACAAACCTCGTGGTTTCGGGTCAAATTACTAACGCAGGTGGGAAACTCTTATTTCTTGAGCAAATGTTTCCTGATGGAATAACTAAACTCGATTCGGTGGTCGTGGGAAATGATAATTCGTTTTCATTCAGGTTAAATCTTGAATCTGCAGGCTTTTACCTGTTACGGATTGATAAAGATAATGCCATTTACCTGATTATGAAACCCGGTGATAGCATTCAAATATCGGGAGATTTCGGTAAGTTGGCTGCAAATTATAAAGTAAACGGATCGAAAGATTCCGAAATTGCACGTGAATTGAACCTGCATATGATTGAAAGTGCTTCGAAACTTGAGGAGTTTAATAAAATTTATCAGGCAGCGCTGCAGAATCAGAATATAAAAATCGAAGATGTTTTAAAAGAACTCGACGAAAAGGCTTTGAAACTGTACGAACTCGATAAGTTGTTCCTTACGGATTTCATTCATAAATACGAAAGCTCCCCGGTTATTTTTCTGGCATTATTTCAGCAACTTGGCGGTACAAGAATTTTGACCCCTGACCGTGACATTGCGGTATATGAATTTACGCTGGAAATGCTCAAGAAGCATCATCCCAAACTGGCTCAGACTGCCAGCCTCGAAAAACAGCTGAACGACTATAAAGTGAAATCACAACCAACTCAGGGAGGTGTTTCTGTTGGCGGCGAAGCTCCTGATATTACCTTACCGGGACCTGATGGTAAAACACACAGTCTCCACGATCTAAGGGGTAAATATGTACTGCTCGATTTTTGGGCATCATGGTGCAAACCCTGCCGGGCCGAGTCACCGTTTCTGGTTAAGGCGTATAATAAATACAGTTCCAAAGGTTTTACTATTTTTCAGGTTTCGCTCGATTCCGATAAAGGTCAGTGGGAGCAGGCAATAAAAAATGATAATCTTACATGGACACATGTAAGTGACCTGAAATATTGGGATTGTGTTCCAGCCAAAGTATATGGTGTTGCCGGAATTCCTGCCAATTTTCTGCTTGACGCCAATGGGGTTATCATAGCAACCAACCTGCGCGGTGAGGCATTAGAAAAGAAACTTGCTGAACTTTTAAAATAACATACCTGATCCGCCTATATAATTATATTATACTGGCCGCGCTGGCATTGATTCCTGTCATCAGTTTTCCGCAACAGTATTTTCAACAGGAAGTCAATAACACCATAAAGGTAACTTTGCATACCGAAAATCACAGTTTGAGCGGAAACATTCGTATTGAATACATCAACAATTCGCCAGACACCCTACAGTCGATTTATTTTCATTGTTGGCCCAATGCCTATCGCGACAATAATACTGCTTTTGCAAAACAGCAATTATTGCTTCGTTCAACCGACTTTTATTATTCAGATACCGAAAACAGGGGATATATCGACAGTCTGGCATTTACAGTTGACGGGCGTTCAGCCTCGATTCAACCCACCGAATTTGCTGATGTTTGTCTGCTGAAATTACCTCAGATATTATATCCGCGAGACACCATAATAATAGAAACACCGTTCTATGTAAAAATTCCTGACTCATTCAGTCGAATGGGTCATGTTGGACAAACCTATCAGATAACGCAATGGTATCCCAAACCGGCTGTTTACGATCAATATGGCTGGCATTATATGCCTTATCTCGATATGGGAGAATTTTATTCAGAGTTCGGAAGGTTCGACGTGAGCATCACGGTGCCGGCTGATTATGTTGTGGCTGCCACCGGAAATCTGATAACAAGGCAGGAACTTGAGTGGCTCGAAGATTTGTGGTTGAACCCTGATAATCCGCGCACTAAACGAGATGGATTAAATCAGAAGACAATTCGTTATGTTGAAGAAAACATTCACGATTTTGCCTGGTTTGCTGACCCCGATTTCAGGGTGAACTGCGATACCGTATTATTGCCCGGATCGGGACAGTCTGTCAGATGCTGGTCTTTTGTGAATAAAGAGAACGTAGAGCTTTGGTCAGAATCGGTAATATATGTGAAAGAGGCTGTCCGGTTTTATTCAGCCCGTTTGGGCGATTACCCTTACGCCAATTGTACTGCAGTTGATGGTGCTCTATCGGCCGGGAGTGGTATGGAATACCCCGGAATTACCATAGTTTCTGACGGAGGCAGTAAATCATCGCTCGAAAGGGTGATTGTGCATGAAGTTGGCCACAACTGGTTCTATGGTATTCTGGCAAGCAACGAACGACAATATCCATGGATTGATGAGGGTTTTAATTCGTTTTACGAAAAGCGATTTTTTGACCAAAGGAGCCAACGCCAGCAATATCAGGAGTATTATTTCCCTTTCGAGATTGGTTTCCTTGGGCTGAACGAGATATCCGATAATTATATGCTTAAATTGCCTTACAGATATTTGACGGGATTTTTACTTGACCAGCCCTCAGGCCTGGCTTCAGAAGAATTCAGTCCGGCTAACTATTGGGTAATGACTTATGAAAAACCGGTGCTGGTGTTACAGCATCTACTCATTTTGCTGGGGCATGAAAAATTCGACAGTATTATGTCGGATTTTTATGCACTTTATAGATTCAAACACGTGTATCCGGAAAACGTCAGTGAGTTTTTTCAGCAAAAGACAGGGCAAAATATGGATTGGTTTTTCGAGGGACTGATACAAAGTACCGGAGTTGTTGATTATCGCATTACCAAATGCAGGAACGATTCGGTTTTGGTTAAAAACGCAGGCGAAATAGCTGCCCCTTTGCTGCTATTCTATGATGATACACTTTGTGTAAGTAAAGGTTTTACGGGTACGAAAAGTTTCTTTGTACCTGATTCGGTCAGTGTGATTTCGATTGATAAATACCAGCAGACGACCGGTTATAATTATTTGGGAAACTATTATCGCCGCAATGCATTGTTCCCATTAATTAATCCCATGAAGTTCCGACTGGCCGGAGTGTTTGATTTTGCTGAATATTCCGAGTGTAACATGATACCGTTATTGGCGTTTAATACTACCCAGAAGTTAATGATAGGCGCAGGTTTTTACAATATCTGCCTTACTCCAAAGGCTTTTGAGTGGTTTGCTGCCCCATTGTTTGCCCCTTTCAGGGCAAATTCGGTACACACTGCGCTAGCCGGGAATTTGTTGCTCAGGCTGAATTTTTACCGCATGCCAAACTTTCTTAAAGCATTTCATCTTGAATCAAATGTGAGAAAGTTTAGTTTCGAAACCAATTACAACGATAATACTACATTAATATCGTGGTTGAGTATTCGCAACAGCCTAAGCTATAACTTCAGAAAAAACCACAGGAAGCCCTACTCCGATAGTTATATAGAGTTAAGCATGGTTCATGCGGGTCAGGTGGATGGAAATATGGTAAATTATAACAGTCTGAAGTTCAGACACAGCGACAATCGAATTCTGAACCCGTATCGGTTAAATGTTGAATTTGAGCATGGGCCGGGTTACCTGAAGTCATGGGTGGATTTGGGATATAAACTTACTTTTTATAAAAAGACAGGACTTGAAATGCGTTTGTTTGCCGGAAAATTTCTGTATAATGCTCCGGAATATTTTGGTAATTTCAACTTCAGGCTATCGGGGAATCTGGGTCTGCAGGATTACCGATTGCAAGAAACCTACGTGTCGAGGGGAAGTGATTTGAGGGATAATTCGGCAAGTTTTTGGGCGCATCAGTTTACCCGAAACGATGGTGGTTTTGTGTCGTACACACCCGTTGGACAAACCAATAATTGGATGGTGGCAGTTAATTTTACGGCCAACACACCGATTCCCTGTGTAAACATATTTGCCAATGCGGGAACATGGTCAGGTATTGGCAATTCCGGTGTTTCAAAACTCATGGCATTCGAAACAGGTGTTGAGTTGCGAGTTGTCAGAGATTTGTTGAGTATTTATTTACCTGTTTGGGTTAGCAGGGATATTCAATCGACCAATACTATTTATTTCGGAAATTATTTTGAAAGAATACGATTTACATTAAATTTGAACCTGATTAATCCGTTATTGTATCGAAACAAATTGCCATACCTGATTTGAGAGAAAGAAACAAAATATACTTCGTGTCGGATGCCCACCTGGGAACTCCTGATTACCTCAGCAGTCTTGCACGCGAAAAGAAGCTTATACAATGGATTGAAGAAGCATCGAAGGATGCATCGGAGATTTATTTACTGGGTGATATTTTCGATTTTTGGTTTGAATATAAGCATTTAGTCCCACGAGGTTTTACCCGGTTTTTAGGAACATTGGCAAAGTTAACCGACTCGGGGGTAAAGATTTACTTTTTTACAGGAAACCACGATATGTGGGTTTTCGATTATTTGCCTAAAGAAACCGGCGTAATCATTTGCCGTGAGCCTGTTATAAGAGAATTTGCCGGTAAAAGTATGTATATTGCCCATGGTGATGGGTTGGGTCCTTTCGATAAGAAATACCGATTGTTGAAAAGAGTATTTAAATCACCGTTCTGCCAATGGTTTTTTAAGCGGCTTCACCCAAACCTTTCGTTTTGGCTGGCACACACCTGGTCGGCCGGTAGCCGGAAGAAGCATTATTTGCCCGAACATCCCGATTTTGAGCAGGAGTGGTTGATCCGATATGCAAAAATGGTACTGGCTGAACGTCATATTGATTATTTTGTTTTTGGACACCGGCATATTCCTTATCAATATCAGCTAAATGAGAATTCGAGTATCACAAATCTGGGTGATTGGTTAATCAATTTCAGCTATGCAGTTTTCGATGGAAACGAGTTGAAACAATACAGGAATTACATGTAATAGTTTCCCTAATGCTTCTTTCTACAAAAACACACACTCGATAGTTAATATCCGAAATGTTCTTAAAATTTAATAAATACACATTTTTGTTGCTGAGGCGTTAAAATAATCAACCAAACAGTAGATTAGGTTTATTTTGCATTACAATAAAATCGTGTTATTACAAATATTTGCTTGTAAAATGTGATTGTTATTATATACGAAAATGGGAAAGTAAATAATCCCAAATTTTATCCGGAAAATATTAATAAAATCCAAATTATTTAAAGACAACCACTTAAGCTTGTTTGCGTTTTATTCTGTGTGGTGAAATAAAAAATGTATGTAAATTTCATGTTTTAGTGTTTGTGAGATTGCAAAAATGGTGTAATTTCGGTTTGTGTTGTGTTAAGGCAATTATTTGATTAAAGATTCTTGTATGTTGCAGAAAATGAGGCAATTGAATTTAGCGATGTTGGATGTCATTTGTGGTGTCGAAATGGTTATTTCTCGAAATTTGGGAAGTCATTCGATTAATTGCAATTCTATATTTTCTGATAAGTCACTGTCGTTGTGTGAAAATGTCAATGTTTAAAACTGAAATAATTATGAAATCGTTGTCTGTTATTGGAATTGGTTTTTTGATTTTGTCTCTGGGATTTTCGGGTGTTTATGCTCAGAAAAACGAAAAGTTTTTTGAATCCTCAAAAGATTTGGGAGACAGACGAGTTGTGTATTTCGATATCATTGGTATTGCCGGTGATGATGCTGCCCAGGCAATGGCCTTGGAGAGATTATTCGAAGATACTGAGATATTCGGAGGTGATTTAATGCCTGTAGGTCAAAACAACGTCAGATGTCGCCTTGAGGTTAGTTACTTGGTTAGTGTGGAATACATCCGTAATATTATGGATGACATGGATTTGCAAATTGATGTGAATGCAATTGCCAATAGTCTGGTAGTTATTCAATCGAAAATTTACACATCTGAGTTTACTCCAATTCCGGTATTTAATCTGTTTCTTGATTGGGAAGAATATGCCCGCGATAATTTGGGATTATCACCTGATGAATATTATCAAAAGAAGAAAATGGATTGGGTCGAAAAAAATCCGGCAGAATATGAGAAATCGGTTAAAGAAAGTGGAACTACTGTGGTGGTGTACAAAAAAGATTTAGACACTTATGATGCTGAAAAGCAGAAGTATATATTAAGTCATCCCGAGATTTTTATTATTGAAGAATAAAAGCGAACTGTATGAAAAAGAGAATTTTATTGTTTGTTGGTTTATTGGTGTTTTTTACAGTATTTAAAAGCATAACTGTAACATATGCCTGTACCGGAGGAACAAGTCAGGGGGCATTAACAATGACCGACAACTGGCAAACACGATCGGGTGTACTTGCCGGAAACTATTGGACATTTACTGCCACTGCTGGTTCGGTGTATATATTTAGTTTTTGTCAGGGAGGTGGAGTTCACGCCAATGACCCACAAATCCAAATAATGAATAGTTCAGGAACTCCCGTTGCGGATGGATATAATGATGACCATTGTGGTTATGGCTCAGAGTTGGTTTGGGTTTGTCCAGCCGGCGGAACCTACCGAGTTGGATTTTACCAGTTCAATTGTATTGCCAATGGTACAACGGCCTTGGGAACATTTGCATACAGGCATTTGCCAACGCCTACCTACGCTGACTGTTTGGGGGCACGTCCTCTGTGTGGGATGAATAACACTGTTAACTCTTTGGAGGCTAATGGTGGCGGAAATTATTACGATTTGTTCAATTATAATGCTAGCTGGCCTGGTGGCTGGAATCCAGTGTCAGTGAATGCAAATAATTGTCCGTTTTGCATGATTACTGGAGAACGATATACAAGCTGGTATAGGTTTACAGCAACCAATAACGGAACACTAACTTTTACAATTACCCCCAATGTTATCAGTCAGGATTTTGACTGGGCGTTATGGGATATGACCGGAAGGCAATGTTCTGAATTGTTGCGGACAAACAGCGCTTCTCCTGGATTAGCCCCAATAAGTTGTAACTATTGTGGTGTAACGGGCACAACTGGTGTTAGTGCTTCCGGGGCTACTAATTGTACTTATCACCAGAGCGGTTGTAATAGGTTTAATCCAACTATTAATGTAACCGCAGGTCACGTGTATTATTTGGTAATCGATAATTTTTCTAATACAACTGATGGTTATTCAATCGCATTTGGCGGTACTGTAAATAATATTGTTGACAACTCATATCCTGTGCTAAGTTCTATAGTTTACCCCCCCGTGTGCGGGCAAAATAATGTGACTGTACAGTTCAGTGAAGCTGTTTCTTGTACCTCAATGTTAAATAGTTGTATAACAATTACCGGCCCCAATGGGCCATTGACTGTTACAGATATATGGAGTCAGACCTGTGAATCTGCTGCAGGTAGCACATGGTCCAGTGGTACCTTTTACGATATGGTGTGGACCATTGAGTTCAGTCAATTCCTTACTGCTGGAACTTATACAATTTCATTGACTCCCAACTGTGCCCGTGACTTGTGTAACAATACCATGCCCACAGGAACAACTTCGACTTTAAGTTTTACTGTGACCGGTATTACTGCCACATTAAATCAAACCAACCCTACCTGTGCATGGCAAAATACTGGATCAGCTTCGGTTACTGGTGTATCCGGGGGTGCTGGTCCACCATTCTCATATTACTGGACAGGTCCATCTGGTTATACCTCTACAGCCAGTTCTATCACAAATCTTGTCGCGGGAAACTATAATGTTACCGTCTCTGATGCTATTGGGAACTGCGTCTGGACCAACACAGCGGTGCTTACGGGCACAGCCGCACCACCCAACGATAATTGTGCGAATGCATTTCCTGTGGGAGCACTGCCGGTTACAAGTCCGGTGTTAAGCACTCAATGTGCTACTAATGACTATAATACTGGCTTACCCGGGTGTGGAGGAAGCTTTGGAGCAAATGTTTGGTTTACTGTTGTTGGAACCGGTAATCTGATGGAGGCTAATACAGTGAACGCATCTACAAATTTTGATACTGAAATTCATATATTTACCGGGGCTTGTGGCTCCCTTACTGAAGTCGCCTGTAATGATGATTATTCTGGGACCCAATCACTTGTTCAATGGTGTTCTTCATCAGGGACAACATACTATATATCTGTAGGGTATTACTCTACATCGTTGATTTATGGTAATTATGTACTAAGCGTTATTGATTACCCATTAAGTAATCCAACAGCTGTAAGTGCGTCTCCAACAACAATTTGTGTTGGAGGTTCATCTACGTTAAGTGGAACCCCGGGGACAAATGGAACTAGCATGGCTTGGTATACCGGTAGTTGTGGTGGTACATTGGTGGGAACTGGAACAACATTGTCTGTCTCCCCTGCAGCCACAACCACATACTATGGCAGGACAACAACAGCTTGTGGTAATATGAGCCCGGGTTGTCTTTCAACGACTGTAACGGTAGTCGCCGATCCATCCATTACATCGCAGCCTACGGGGGGGACAATATGTACCGGGGGTTCCATTACGCTGAGCGTAACGGCCACGGGTGGCACACCATCGCTCACCTATCAGTGGTATGATGGGAGCGGTGCGATAGCCGGTGCCACCAACTCGACCTATACTACGGGCACGGCAGGTACCTACTATGTGGTGGTATCAGCCTCAGGAAGTGGTTGTACTTCGGTTACGAGCAACAATGCTGTTGTAACAGTTGTAGCCGATCCATCGATTTCATCGCAACCCACAGGGGGTACAATATGTACCGGAGGTTCCATTACGCTGAGCGTGACGGCCACGGGTGGTACTCCATCATTGACATATCAGTGGTATAACGGAGCAGGAGCAATCGCGGGTGCCACGAACTCGACTTACACAACGGGCACAGCAGGGACCTACTATGTGATTGTATCAGCATCAGGAAGTGGTTGTACTTCGGTTACGAGTAACAATGCTGTTGTAACGGTAGTAGCCGATCCATCCATTACATCGCAGCCCACGGGGGGTACAATATGCACCGGGGGTTCCATTACGCTGAGCGTAGCGGCCACGGGAGGTACTCCATCGTTGACATATCAATGGTATAACGGAGCAGGAGCAATCGCAGGTGCTACAAACTCGACATACACAACGGGCACAGCAGGGACCTACTATGTGATTGTATCAGCATCAGGAAGTGGTTGTACTTCGGTTACGAGTAACAATGCTGTTGTAACGGTAGTAGCCGATCCATCCATAACATCGCAGCCTACGGGGGGTACAATATGTACCGGGGGTTCCATTACGCTGAGCGTGACGGCCACAGGTGGCACTCCATCTCTCTCCTATCAGTGGTATGACGGGAGTGGTGCAATAGCCGGTGCCACCAACTCAACCTACAATACAGGCACAGCGGGTACTTACTATGTGGTGGTATCAGCCTCAGGAAGTGGTTGTACTTCGGTTACGAGCAACAACGCTGTTGTAACGGTAGTAGCCGATCCATCGATTACATCGCAACCCACAGGGGGTACAATATGTACCGGAGGTTCCATTACGCTGAGCGTAGCGGCCACGGGAGGTACTCCATCGTTGACATATCAATGGTATAACGGAGCAGGAGCAATCGCAGGTGCTACAAACTCGACATACACAACGGGCACAGCAGGGACCTACTATGTGATTGT
>JAKQPY010000198.1:0-1867 GCA_029564465.1 Bacteroidota bacterium
TCAGTTCGTGCCGCACGGGTGATAAACCCGATTTGAACATTGTGGCCCGTGTCGATAACAATCAACTCATGCTTGAACAGGTTGAGAAAGCCATTCCCGATTACTTTTCGAAAGAAGACAGTCTGGCTTTTGCTACGCAGTTTATCGACGACTGGGTTTATAAAGAACTGGTTTACGACGAAGCATTGAAAACCATCAGCGATACTGCCGAAATTAACCGGATGGTTGAAGAATACCGCAGGTCCTTATACCTGATGTACCACGAAAGGCAGCTTTTAGCCCGAAAACTCGATACCGTGGTTCGCGACAAGGAAATCGACGAATACTACTTCAGCCACCTGTATGAGTTTGTGCTTACCCGGCCTGTAATTAAAATGCATGCCCTGGTTCTCGATGTTTTTCGGGTTGACTATGTTGACGAAATGCGACTCCTTCGTCGAACAAAATATGAGGATATCGAAAGTCTGTTTGAATTCTGCGAAAAGGCAGGTATGAACATTGTACTTATCGATAAGTGGCTCAGCATGGAGGACTTCTATAAGTTCTTTCCCTGTGAAGGTAACCTTCAGCTCGAAAAAATCGAGAAAAACGGTTACTACGAATGCTATAACGACAGCCTGCGTTATTTGATTGTAATTGATGATGTAATCGAAGCCGGCAATTATGCCCCGGTCGAAGTGCTGGCTGATGATATCAAGAAGATTATTCTTCAGAGACGTGCTAAGGAATATATGACGCTCTATAAGAAACAACTCTTTTTACAGGCCGAAGGATCCGGCCGATTATTTATTAAAAACAAACCCAAATGAAAATAAGAACCCTCGTTTTTTTATTTCTTCTTTTGAATGTAGCACCGCTTAAATCGCAGGAAGTTATCGATCAGGTGGTTGCTGTGGTCGGAAACAGCCCGATTCTTAAGTCGGATATCGAAAGCCAGTATATTCAGATGATGAGCCAGAATTATTATTCCAGCAGCGTTGACCTGAAATGCGAAATCTTCGAAGAGTTGCTGTTTCAGAAATTGTTGTTGAATCAGGCAATAATCGACAGTGTGGAAGTTACCATGAAAGAGGTTGATACTGAACTCAACCGGCGCCTCAGTGTTTTTATAAACCAACTCGGTTCCGAAAAAAAACTGGAGGAATTCTACAAAAAAACCATTGCCGAAATAAAGGACGAGTTTCGTACGATAATAAAAGAACAACTGCTTACACAGAAAATGCAGCAAAAAATAACTGCCGACATCAAAGTCAGCCCTTCTGCGGTAAGAGAATTCTATAATTCCATTCCCGCCGACAGCCTTCCACTGGTGCCGGCCAGCTACGAGTTCAGCCAGATTGTAATTTATCCCGATATCAGTCAGGAGCAAAAAGACTACAGTTACCAAAAACTAAACGACATTCGCGAAAGAATTTTAAAGGGTGATAAATTCAACACAATGGCCGTGCTGTATTCGCAGGATCCGGGATCGGCAGCCAAGGGTGGGGAACTCGGTTTTGTAAGCCGCACCGACCTTGTTCCTGAGTTTGCCGAGGTAGCTTTCAGCCTTACCAGTCCCGACGAAGTTTCGAGAATTGTTGAAACCGAATTCGGTTATCATATCCTTAAACTTATCGAGCGCAAGGGCGAATTGGTCAATGTTCGTCACATCCTGATAATTCCCGAAATTTCGGATGAGGACATGAAAAAGGCTGAAGAAGAGCTCAACGAGGTGTCGCAGTTGCTTAAGGCTGATTCGCTCAGTTTCGACAAGGCAGCTGCCCAATACAGCGATGATGTCGATTCGAAATCGAACCGGGGTATTGCCATGAACCCTTACACCGGAAATTCCCGTTTTTCGGATGATCATCTCGACCCGAATACCAAA